>NZ_JAMYLN010000026.1:0-94513 GCF_040318035.1 Mesorhizobium sp. M1329
ATCCGCCGCGGCCCGGCGCGGGGGGGGGCGGGGGTGGGGCGCGGGCGCGCCGCGCGCCGTGTGGGGGGGGTTTTGGGGCCGGCTGGCTTTGGCGCCCCCGCGCCGGCGTCTCAAATAGGCAGCAAGGCGCCGGCGTCACAGCCGGTTCTCCTCCACCAGGTCCAGCAGCAACCCCAGCGCCTCCTCCGCCCGGTCGGCGGGCACGAACAGGTGATCGTGGTAGAAGGCCGAGACCGGATTGACGCCGATGCCGGCCGCGGCCAGTCGCGCGGTGATGGCGGCGAGGAAGCCGACCGCTTCCAGCGACGAATGGACGTTCAGCGTCAGCATCCGGCAGCGGAACACGGTTTTCAGGCCAGCGGCCTTAGCCTGCTCTTCAAGCACGATCAGCGTCATGCCCTCGCGCTCGCGAAATAGCATCACCGGGTGGAGCCTGTCGGGAACGGGCGCATCGGGTGGCAACGTGGTGAAGACATGAACGCCGGCAAGCAATTCCGGCGTCATCGCCGCCAGCAACTGTTTCAGGTCGGTCTCTCCGGCCATCGGTTGCTTTCGTTGTACGATCAGGCGGCGGCTGCCGTCGAGCGCTCGGAAGATTCCCTTGCGGATTTCCAATAACGCTCTCCACCTCACGCCGCAAGGTGGACTTGGCCAGGTTCGTTGCCGGCGGAACTTGCATTTCCGAGGTCGCCGTCCCCCGGAGTGAAAAAGAACTGGAGGCATGTCGGATCGCCGTTATGGGCCGCGTCCTTGGTTCGAGCTGGCGAAGGACCCAGTGCTCACAACGACCGGAGGGAACATCAATGACCATGTCTCAGGCAGCACCCGTCTCACCGCGTGCCCTGTGGGCCGGCCGCGTGCTCAGCGCCGTCATCGTGCTGTTCATGATCTTCGACGGCGTCATCAAGCTGCCGCCGCTCGAAATCGTCACCCAGACCATGATGCAGCTCGGCTGGCCAGCCGATGCCAATGTCTCGCGCATGCTCGGCGTCATTGGATTGGTCTCGACCGTGCTTTACGCGCTGCCGCGCACCTCGGTGCTCGGCGCCATCCTGCTCACCGCCTATCTCGGCGGCGCCGTCGCCACGCATGTGCGTATCGGCAGCCCTTTGTTCTCGCACATACTGTTCGGCGTCTATCTCGGCGCCATCCTCTGGGGTGGCCTGTATCTGCGCGATCCAAGGGTGCGCGCGTTATTCCCGTTCAGCCAATAGCGGCGATTTCGAAAGCCGTTCGATGGTGGCCACGCCGCCAGAGCGGGCGCGATCCGCAGCCGATCTTCTTCTTTGGATCAAATCGCCCGGTTGTGAGTTAGGGGGTGCAGCGGCGAGGACGGCACCCTGTTGGAGAGGAACGACAATGAAAAAGCTGATGATCTTGATGGCCTTGCTGGTGCCGCTCGGTGCCTGCTCCCGTACTGAGCAAGGCGCGGCAGTTGGTGGCCTGGGCGGTGCGGCGATCGGCGCTGCGGTGGCCGGCAACCCAACCAAGGGCGCGGTGATCGGCGGTGCGGCCGGCGCTTTGGCCGGTGCGCTGATCGGCCGTGCCAGCGAAAGCGGCCAGTGCCGTTATCGCGATCGTAATGGTCGTGTGTACGTTGCGAGCTGCCCAGAGGGCTATTGATCGGGCCGCAATCATGCGGATGAACAGCAAAACGGCGGGCAAGGCCCGCCGTTTCGTGTTGTGGAGATGCTTTATTCGGCGCTGGCGGCTTCCGCCTCGGCCGGCGCGGCTGCAGCGGCGGCAACGGCCGCAGCGGCATCTTCCTGCGCCTTCTTCAGCAAGGCTGCGCGCTCCTGCGCCTTCTTGCCGGGCTCGGCCTTCTTCGGGTTGGAGCGGGCGTCGCGCTTGGCGATGCCGGCTTCATCGAGGAAGCGCA
This sequence comes from Mesorhizobium sp. M1329, assembly GCF_040318035.1. Lineage (NCBI taxonomy): Bacteria > Pseudomonadati > Pseudomonadota > Alphaproteobacteria > Hyphomicrobiales > Phyllobacteriaceae > Mesorhizobium > Mesorhizobium sp. M1329. Next base: position 1,880 of record NZ_JAMYLN010000026.1, read on the forward strand.
GCACGCGGTCGGTCGGCTGAGCGCCATGCGCCAGCCAATGCTTGACGCGCGCGGCGTCGACCTTGACGCGTTCGCCGTCCTTGGGCAGCAGCGGATTCCACGAGCCGAGCGACTCGATGAAACGGCCGTCGCGCGGCGAACGCGCGTCGGCGACGACGACATGGTAATAGGGACGCTTCTTCGAGCCCGCACGGGCCAATCGGATCTTCAGTGGCATTTCTTTTCTCCTAAAAGGTCTAACTTGGTTGATCGGTTGGTGGCTGGTCCTCAGCCGGTTTTTGTCACGCCGTTGGATGCGGCGATCTGCTCGTGATGGCGGATCACTTCGCGGACGACGAAGTTCAGGAATTTCTCCGCGAAATCCGGGTCGAGATGGGCGTCCTTGGCCAGTTGGCGAAGACGGGCGATCTGCTGCTGCTCGCGCGCCGGGTCGGCAGGCGGCAGGCCATGTTCCGCCTTCAGCACGCCGACTGCCTTGGTGCAGCGGAAGCGCTCGGCCAGCATGTGGATCAGCGCAGCGTCGATATTGTCGATCGAGGCGCGATAATTGGCCAGCGCCGCACGCGCATCCGCCATGTCCTTCTCTTCGTTCATGGCGCCCTCACTTCTTCTTGCCGAGGCCAGGCAGCCCGCCACCGCCCGGCAGGCCGGGAAGTTTCATGCCGCCGGGCAGCCCAGGCAGGCCACCGCCACCGGGAAGACCACCGGGCAGGCCCTTCATGCCGCCGAGCCCGGCCGCCTGCGCCTGCTTCTGCAAGGCTTCGAGCTGCTTGGGGTCCATCTTGGAGAGATCCGGCATGCCGCCGCCCATCATGCCGCCTCCGGGACCGCCTGGGCCGCCAGGCATCATGCCGCCGAGCCCCATCTTGGAAGCGAGCCCGCCCATCATGCCGCGCATCAGGCCGCCGCCTTTGCCCTTGCCGCCCATCGCCTTCATCATGTCGGCCATGCCGCGATGCATCTTCAACAGTTTGTTGATTTCGGCAGCGTCGGTGCCCGAGCCGGCGGCGATGCGCTTCTTGCGCGAGTGCTTCAGAATATCGGGGTTGGCGCGCTCGGCCTTGGTCATCGACGAGATGATGGCGAGCTGGCGGCCGAACATCTTGTCGTCGAGACCGGCGGCGGCCATCTGGTCCTTCATCTTGCCCATACCGGGCATCATGCCCATGATGCCGCCCATGCCGCCCATTTTCGACATTTGCTGAAGCTGGCCGGCGAGGTCGTTCAGGTCGAACTTGCCCGATTGCATCTTCCTGGCCATCGCCGCCGCCTGTTCGGCGTCGATGTTCTCGGCTGCTTTTTCGACGAGGCTGACGATGTCGCCCATGCCGAGGATGCGGTCGGCGATGCGCTTGGGGTGGAATTCCTCCAGCGCGTCCATTTTTTCGCCGGTGCCGATCAGCTTGATCGGCTTGCCGGTGACGGCGCGCATCGAGAGCGCCGCACCACCGCGGCCGTCGCCGTCCATGCGGGTCAGCACGAGGCCGGTGATGCCGACGCGCTCGTCGAAGCTTTTTGCCAGATTGACGGCGTCCTGGCCGGTCAGCGAATCGGCGACCAGCAGGATCTCGTGCGGCGACGACATCTTCTTGATGTCGGCCATCTCGACCATCAAGGGCTCGTCGATATGAGTGCGGCCGGCGGTGTCGAGGATGACGACGTCATGGCCGCCAAGCTTGGCCGCCTGCACGGCGCGGCGGGCGATATCGACCGGCGTCTGGCCGGCGACGATCGGCAATGTCGCGACCTTGACCTGCTCGCCGAGCTGGCGGAGCTGCTCTTGCGCGGCGGGACGCCGCGTGTCGAGCGAGGCCATCAAAACCTTCTTGTTTTGACGATCGGTGAGGCGCCTGGCGATCTTGGCCGAGGTCGTCGTCTTGCCGGAACCTTGCAGGCCGACCATCATGATGACGACCGGCGCCGGTGCATTGAGGTCGATGGCGACGCCCTCGGCGCCGAGCATCTCGACCAGCTCGTCATGGACGATCTTGACGACCATCTGGCCGGGCTTGATCGACTTGACCACGGCGGCGCCGACGGCCTTCTCGCGCACCTTGTCGGTGAACGAACGCACCACTTCCAGCGCCACGTCGGCCTCGAGCAACGCACGGCGGACCTCGCGCAGCGCCGCCGAGACATCAGCCTCCGACAAGGCGCCGCGGCCGGTGAGGCCGTTCAGGATGGAGCCAAGGCGCTCTTGTAGGGACTCAAACATTGGTCAACCCGCCGCGCGACAGCGCCTTGGATTCATTTTGATCCCTGTCGGGCCGATGGCCCTCCACGCCTCTTGTGCGTTCCTGTAGCGATTCAAACATTCTTTTTCCTTTTCCCTGGCACCCGGATGATGCCCGAGAGGTAATGCGTTCGCGCCGACTGTCCAAGCAAAAGCCGGTCCGGGCAAAGCCCAAAGCCAAAAAGCACCCGGGGGCGCACAGCGCTGCCGGGTGTTGGCCTCCGGGATCGATTTACAGCACTTCACCTCAAAGAGGTTTCGGCGTCCCGGTCGGTTTGCTCGGAGGAATACTCGTCGCGGAATTCGCGGCGTGTAGACAGGAAATCGGCCGCAGAGTCAAGCTTTGGTCAGCTTTGCGCCAAATATGCCCAGGACGACCAGGCAAGACGCATCAGCGCACGCCGCCGCCGCGCGCCATATCCGGCTCGACCTTCAGTGGTGAACGCGGATGCAAAAGCAGCAGAACGGTCAACAGGCTGCTGACGATCCCTATCGCAGCGATGAGGGCGGCATCTAAAGTCGTCCAGCCGGCGGCTTCCAGCGGCTTGGCGTTGAACAGGGCGAAGGAATTATAGCTTTGCTGGTGCGAAATCAGCAGGAAGCCGGTCAGATTGTTGCCGAGATGGGCCCCGAAGCCGGCACCGAGATTGCCGGTTGCATAGACCAGAAGCGTCAGCAACAGCGCAAAGGCGGCGATCGAGGCCAGCACGCAGGCATTGATCGCAGCGCTCGAACCTGGGCTCCAGTGCAGGGAGGTGAACAGCAATCCCGGCAGCAGCGCCCAGATGAAAGGGTTCTGGAACCGGCTGGCCAAGCCCCTGAGTAGATAACCGCGAAACAGCATCTCCTCCGACGAGGTCTGAAGAAAGGTCAGGGCGGCGATCGGGATCAGGAACAAAAGCCACGAAGACAAGCCGATCGCGCCGCGCGCGATGTCGGGCTGCAAACCATAAAGCAGGATCTCGGAAAGCAGCGAGGTGATCAGCACCGCGGCCAGCCCTTTCAGGAACCCCGACCACGAAATGCGCCGGCTGACGCCAATCAGGGCGGTCAGCTTCTCGCGATGGATCCAGCGCATGGCAGCCCAAAGACCGAGCCAGATTCCGGCAAATGAAGCCAACGCCGCGAGGATGCCCGCCGGAGAGGCCATGAAATCCTGCACCGCTCCTCCACCTGGCGGGGCGGTGCCAGATGATGCCTGCCAAACGGCAAAGGCATAGGTGCCGCCGAACAGCACGGCGGCAGTGGTTCCGAGCCAGAACAAGATGACGACCGCCGTTCCAAGCAGAAGCCGCGGCAAAGTGGTCTTGTTGTTGGCGGTGTGCCGGTACTGTTGGAAGGCGGTTGGGTCGATCGTCACGCGGGCTCGCTGGCGGGTGCTTCGGCTCGCAAGGTCTAGAACATCGGTCCCAATGTGGAAACCGGTATTGCAGCGGCAACACCGGTCTGTGGCAATGTCGGGAGTGCGAGCGGCCGCCATTACAGGGCGACCGCCCTGTTTGTATCGTCAGCGCACGACGTACACGATACGCCGGCTGCCCGGATCGACCAGTGCCGGCTGGCCGTTCACATAGACGTAGCGGTAATCATAGTCCGGAATCTCGCGCAGCTCGACGGTGTCAGGCAAGGTCGCGCCCGTCACCACCTCGCCCTCGAGATAGACCGGATCGAGCCGATGCGTACGGACATAGGTACGGATCTCGGCCGGCGGTCTCCGGATAGGCTCGATCGCCTCGCCGGCGACGATCGCTCCGGTATAGCTGTCGGAATATTCGACGCTATCGGCGGGCGGCGTCACGATGGCAATGTCGGCGCTGGCCGGACGCTGTGTCAGGACCACACGGCTGCCGCCGAAATCGGCCGTCACATAGTCGGAATAGACCCAGCCCTGGCCGTTGGCCTCGGCGATGGTGCACCATTTGCTGTTGGCGATGCAGCCGTCGAGCGTCGCCGACTGGCCGGCCGCGAGCACGCCGATCACCGGATATTGCGGGCCGGGGCCGGCGCGTACATTGAGATCAGTGATGGCCGAGACGGCGGTGTCGGCCAAAGCAGAGCCCGACATCGCCATGAGCGCTCCGGCCACCGCCGGAAACAATTTGCGTTTCATGGTCTTCTCTCCGTTTCACAGTCCCTTGGGACGGAAAACGAAGCAAAGCCGCATGCGTTCCGGCTAAAAGGCTTCCGCCGGCTCACGATTTGTTCCAGTCGTTTTCGGCAGGTCGGTCAAAAGCTGGTGAACAAAAGCAAGTTTTTGCGCCGCCACGTCCGAGATGACGAAGGGATAGAGATCGGGCAGGCCCATGCAGCGGTTGATCGAGTTGGACGCCTCCGACAGCACCAGCCAGCGGTCGAGAATCCTTTCGAAAGGCTCCGGCCTGGCGGCGGGTTCCGATGGTGCCGGCTGCAGCTTGCCGCCGGTATCGGTGCGCGGCAGCTCGTTGGTTTCAACGGTTTCCAGCCGGCCGAGCGGGAAATTCAGGGCATGCACCATCTCCAGCGTGTCGGTGATGTGCATGTGATGCGCCCATGTCTCGGCCCAGTCCTCCCATGGGTGCGACGTCGCATAGGCCGAGATATGGCGCTGCTGCCAGTCGGGCGGCGCGCCATCGGCATAATAGGTCTTGAGCGCCTGTTCGTAGTCGGCGCGCTCGTCGCCGAACAAGGCGCGAAAACCGGCAAGCTTTTGCGGATCGCCGCGTATCAGGCGGTCCCAATAGTAATGGCCGAGCTCGTGGCGGAAATGGCCGAGCAGCGTGCGGTAGTTCTCGCCCATCTCGACGCGCCGCCGCTCGCGCTCAGCCGAATCCGCCTCGGCGACGTTGAGCGTGATCCGGCCGTTGTCGTGGCCGGTCAGGATACGCTCGCCGCCGGGACCGCCGCCGATCGGATCGGCAAGAAAATCGAAAGCGAGGCCGATCTCGTCGCCAACGTCCTGCTTGGGTGCGATCGGCAGGCCGAAGGCGAGCAGCGAATACACGGCACGCTTCTTTGCCGCCTCGACACGGATCCAGCGGCGGCGGTTGCCGTCGACCGACAGATCCGGGATCAGTTGGTTCAGCGCACAGGCGCGGCAGAAGGCGTGGCCGGGCTCCGCCATCCAGTTGCAGGCGCATTCGTCGGCATTGGTGCAATGGAAGACGTCTGCGCCGGACAGCGCGAAGCGCGCATGCTCGGGATCGTAGAGCACGAGGCTGGCGCAGTTCAGGCATTGCGCGTTCTCGAAATAGAGACGGTGGCCGCAATGCGGGCAGTCGAAAAGCTTCATTGGCGTCTCAAATCATTCGAAATGCGGAGGACGATACGAGCAGGAGAAGGCCAAACGCCTGTCAGCTGCCCACGTTCCTGCCGGCAGATGCTATTTTGCCGCAAGGTGGGCGACGACCTCCTTGGCCACTGCCTCGCCCGACAATCTGGCGCCGCCGCAGGTCTGCATCAGCGGACCGGCCAAATGCTCGCCGGCGAAGAAGATCTTTTCCGCCACCGGCTGCATCAAAGTGGCGCGCGCTTGCGAGCGGCCGGGACGCGCCGCCGCATAGGCGCCGCGCACGAACCGCTCAGCGCCCCAATTGGTCATCATTGCGCGTCCGACATGCTTTCGTATGTCGCCGCCAAAGATGCCGCAGAGCCGGTCGACGACGAAGTCGATGCCGGCCGCCTCGCCCGCCGCCGATATCTCCCAAGCGAAATCGCCGCCGACGAAACCGACCATCAGATCGAGGTCGAAAGGAAAGCAGAGGAAGTAGATGTCGTGCCGGGCCAACCGCTCGATCAGCAAATCGTCGAACGGCTCCAGGCCGAGCCTGGTACCGGATATTTCCACCGGCAGCTTGGTCAGCATGCCCATCGGCAGGTCGAAGAAGGCAGCGAAATGCGCATCGGGGAGTGCAGGCGAGAACGCGATCTCCTCGAAGGCGAGCACTGCCGGCGAGGCGGTGACGATGGCCGCATTGGCGCGGATGGTACCGCGATCGGTGACGCAGGCCACGCCCCGCTCATCCCAGACGATCTTGCGCACAGGCGTCGACAGTTCCACCGGCACATCGGCACCGAAGCGGGCAACCAGCGTACCGAAGCCTTCCCTGGTGAAATAGTTCGGATCGAGATCGGCGGCGGCCTGAAAGTCGCGGATCGATATCTCGTCTTCGTCGGCGCCGAAATCCATCGGCCCGGCGAAGGTTGCGGCGGCGCGCGGCGCCTGTCCCTTGGCGAGCAATGCCGAAAGACGGTCGTCGTCGCCTTCCCTCACCTGATGTGCCGCCACGGGCTCGAACAGCCTTGCGTCGGCCACCTTCATCGCGGCCTCTTCGGCTTCGCTTGCCTTTCGCTCGCGGTAATAGAGATGATCGACATTCATGTCGTGGTGATGAAGTGTCCAGGCGGCGGCCTTCGCCTCGGGAAAGTAGGGATTGCGGTCCGCGGCATGCAGCCAGGCGCAGCCGATGTCGAACGGCACGCCGAAATGCTGGTCGCTGGTCCAGGCGCGGCCGCCAATGCGGTTCATCGCTTCCAACAATTTGAAGGAAAAACCGGCGGCGCGCAGGGTCTTGGCAGCCGAAAGCCCGGCTGAACCGGCGCCGATGATCACGACATCAACGTCTTCCATGCTTATTCTGTCCCCGCCACAATAATTACTTGATCGTAGGCAAATTCCCGGGCGTCCGCCAGTGTGGTGGATTTGAAGTTCCTGCTGTATTGAGTGCATCGGCGCAGCGCCGGGACAGTGACAAGCAGGTGTTTCGCTGGCAAATTCGCAATTGGGAACATGATTCAGGCAACCAGGAGAGCAGCATGGCATTTCTTGCCAAGGGGAAGATGTTTGTAGTGGCCACGGTGGTGGCGGTGCTTGCGCTGGCGACGAGCGCGCAGGCGGCGGCCAGTTGCGGCAAAAACGGCGCCGGCTTCGAGGCGTGGAAACCGGAGTTTGCCGCGGAGGCGAAGGCCGACGGTGTCGGCTCGAAGGGTCTGGCCGCTCTGGCTCGCGCAACCTACGCGACAAAGACGATCTCCGTCGACCGCGCCATCCATAAGGCTTTCAGCGGCTCGGTGGAAGCTTTCATGAAGCGCCGTGGCGCGTCCGCGATCATTGCCAGGGGCCGTGCGCTGAAGAAGGCCAATGCCGCGCTGTTCGACAAGATCGAACAGAATTACGGCGTGTCGCCGGGTGTGTTGCTCGCCATCTGGGGCATGGAGACCGGCTTCGGTTCCGCCATGGGCAACCAGAATACGGTCTCCGCCATTTTAACGCTGGCCTATGACTGCCGCCGTCCGGAATTCTTCTACCCTCATGCCATTGCAGCCCTGAAGCTGGTTGATCGCGGAGCGCTGAGCGCCTCGTCGGTCGGTGCCGCGCATGGCGAGATTGGCCACACGCAGTTCCTGCCCGGAAATGTTTTGACATATGGCGTAGGCAACAAAAATCTGCGCGACAAGGCCACTGCGTTGGCTTCTACCGCCAACTTCCTCAAGGGTCATGGTTGGCGGCCGGGTGCCAGCGCGCAGGCGAATATCGGCGCAATTGCCGGCTGGAATTCGGCGAGCGTCTATCAACAGGCCATCGCCCGCATGGCCACGGCGATCGATGCCGACTGACAGGGACCTCCAGAGCTTTGTCTTAACGCAATTCCGGACGGAAAACCGTTTCACACTTTTCCTGGAATTGCTCTATTCGACAGAAAGCCCGGCCAAGCGCCGGGCTTTCTATTTCACGTGGAGCGCGTAGGAGCAGCCGGCGAGCACCTTGCCGGGACGTGAATCAACGGTTGAGACATTGAGCGTGACGCGCGTGCGCCGCGTCGCTTCGCTCCTTGCTCCGCCCTGGGATGACGAAGTGAGAGGTGGCCTGTGGCTAATCGCCAGCGTGGAGAGGGCGGATGCCAGTCAAAGAGCCAAATCCCTCGGTGCGGAGGAACAGGCTAGCCTTTACGACTACGCGCCGCCAGCGTGCGCAGCCTGAGCGCGTTGAGGCGGATGAAGCCTTCGGCGTCCTTCTGATCGTAGGCGCCGCGGTCGTCCTCGAAAGTGACCAGCGCATCGGAATAGAGCGTCTTCCTCGACTTGCGGCCGGTGACAATTACGTTGCCCTTGTAGAGCTTCAGCCGCACGGTGCCTTCGACGTCTTCCTGGCTCTTGTCGATCATCGCCTGCAGCATCAGCCGCTCGGGCGCGAACCAGAAGCCGTTATAGATCAGCTCGGCGTAGCGCGGCATGAACTCGTCCTTGAGATGGGCGGCTCCGCGGTCGAGCGTGATCGATTCGATCGCCCGGTGGGCTGATATCAGGATGGTGCCGCCGGGGGTCTCGTAGACGCCGCGCGATTTCATGCCGACGAAACGGTTCTCGACCAGATCGAGCCTGCCAATGCCGTTGTCGCGGCCGAGATCGTTCAGCGCCGCCAGCATCGTTGCAGGCGACAGTTTCTTGCCGTTGAGCGCAACCGGGTCGCCCTTGAGGAATTCGATCTCGATCTCGGTGACCTCATCGGGCGCATCCATCGGCGAGATGGTGCGCTGGTGGACGAATTCGGGCGGCTCGCTCCACGGGTCTTCCAGCACCTTGCCCTCGGAGGAGGAGTGCAGCAGGTTGGCATCGACCGAGAAAGGCGCATCGCCCTTCTTGTCCTTCGGCACCGGGATCTGGTGCTGCTCGGCGAAATTGATGAGATCGGTGCGCGACTTGAACGACCAATCGCGCCAGGGCGCGATGACCTTGATGTCGGGATTGAGTGCATAGGCCGACAGCTCGAAACGCACCTGGTCGTTGCCCTTGCCGGTGGCGCCATGGGCGATCGCATCGGCGCCGGTCTCCCTGGCGATCTCGACAAGATGTTTCGAGATCAGTGGCCGGGCGATCGAGGTGCCGAGCAGATACGTGCCTTCATAGACAGCGTTGGCGCGGAACATCGGGAAGACGAAATCGGATACGAACTCCTCGCGGACATCGACGATGCGGATATCCTTGATGCCCATCATCTCGGCCTTGCGCCTGGCCGGCTCCAGTTCGCCACCCTGGCCGAGATCGGCGGTGAAGGTGACGACCTCGGCGCCGAGCTCGGTCTGCAGCCATTTCAGGATGATCGAGGTATCAAGGCCGCCGGAATAGGCGAGCACGACTTTCTTGACGGCTTTTGCTTTCGACATGGTGGGCGGTTCCGCGACAGGGGTTCTTCGCGGGCGAGGTATCACGGCGTTTTAGGCCAGCGCAAGGGACGAACGATGCCTGGACCAGATGCTGTATCGCCCAGAGGCTGGCGAGAATACGGCTCTTGCGGTATGGCTGCGCCGTCTTTTTGCCGCACCGAGACGAGCCATGTCCTTCATCCCCGACAGTACGACGCTTATCCAGTTCTCCATCGCCACCTTCATCCTGGCGATCACGCCTGGGCCTGATATGACGCTGTTCGTGTCGCGCACGCTGAGCCAGGGCCGCGCCACCGGCTTTGCCTCAATGGCCGGCGCCTTGTGCGGCACGCTGATCCACACCACGCTGGTGGTGGTCGGCGTCTCGGCGCTGATCGTCGCCTCGCCGATGGCGTTCTTCGTGCTGAAAATTTTCGGCGCCGGGTACCTGGTCTTCCTGGCATGGCAGGCGATCACAAAAGGGTCGGCGTTTTCGCCGGAGAAGAAGAGCGGGCCGAGAATCTCGCTGTTCCGCAGCTGGGCGGCTGGGCTCGGGGTCAATCTCCTCAACCCGAAGATCATCCTGTTTTTCATGACCTTCCTGCCGCAATTCGTCTCCGCGCATGATCCCAACGCGCCGGGAAAGCTGTTCTTCCTCGGCGCGATGTTCGTCGTGCTGGCGATCCCGGTGACGGCGCCGATGGTGCTGGCGGCGGAAAAGTTCTCGGCCGCGATGAAATCCAGCCCGCGCGTGACGCGCGTCGTCGACTATCTCTTTGCCGGAGTTTTTTCGGCCTTCGCGCTCAAGATCCTGTCGGCCCAGGCGAAATAGGGCGCATTCCTGCTTGACCATGCTCTTTTCCGAAAAACCGGCCTCCACTTTTCGGGATCATGGTCCAATCTGACGCCAGCTTCCGGCCGAGCGCCCGGCGCTCAGCCAGTAGAAAATGCCGCCGACCATGCCGCAGCCGATCACCGCCAGCATGACGCTGGTATTGGTAACCTCGAAATTGGCATCGGCCGTCTGGTGGACGAAGCCGAGGAAGACCGCCGAGACCACAGCACCCGCCAGCGCATAGAACAGCCAGTCACGCCGGCCAAGAATCTCGGAGACGAGGATGGCGATGGCGGCCGGCATGAAGGCGAAATAGGCGACGAACAGCGCGACGAAGGGGATTGAAAACCACAGCGACGCCTGCGCCGCCGGTTGCGCCTCGTCCGTCATCAACCCAAGAGACGCCAGGAACATGATGTTAAGGAAGGCGCTTGCCGCCAGCGAAGCAACGCCATAGCCGACAAGGATGACGGCGAAGCGGATCAGATAGGCGACGACGCGATTCACGCCTCGCCATGCCCTGCGATCATCATCGCTTCCAGCGCCAGCCGGTCGACTTTGCGCATGCGCTCGGAGTCCGACTTGAGCTGGCCGCAGGCGGCGAGGATGTCGCGGCCGCGCGGCGTGCGGATCGGCGAGGCATAGCCGGCATTGTTGATGTAGTCGGCGAATTTCTCGATCGTCTCCCAGTCCGAGCACTGGTAGTTGGTGCCCGGCCACGGATTGAACGGGATCAGATTGATCTTGGCCGGAATGCCCTTGAGCAACTTGACCAGCGCCTTGGCGTCTTCGATGGAATCGTTGACGTCCTTCAGCATCACATATTCGAAGGTGATCCGCTTGGCGTTGGACAGGCCGGGATAGGCACGGCAGGCAGCGATCAGCTCGTTCAGCGGATACTTCTTGTTGATCGGAACCAAAAGGTCGCGCAGATCGTCATTGGTGGCGTGCAGCGAGATCGCCAGCATGACGCCGATCTCCTCGCCGGTGCGGAAGATCTCGGGCACGACGCCCGATGTCGAGAGCGTGATGCGTCTCTTCGAAAGGGAAAGCCCGTCGCCGTCGGATGCGATCAGCAGCGCCTTCTTCACCGCCTCGAAATTGTAGAGCGGCTCGCCCATGCCCATCATGACGACGTTGGACACTTTCCGGCCCTCGGCCGGCACGATGGCCCCGTCGGGCGTATCGCGGTCGGGGAAATCGCCGAGCCGATCGCGGGCGGTCAAAAGCTGGGCAAGGATTTCCTCGGCGGTCAGGTTGCGCACCAGTTTCTGCGTGCCGGTGTGGCAGAAGGAGCAGGTCAGGGTGCAGCCGACCTGCGAAGAGATGCAGAGGGTGCCGCGGCCTTCTTCGGGAATGTAGACGGTCTCGATCTCGACCGGCCGGCCGGCGCCGCGCGGCGGAAAGCGGAACAGCCATTTGCGCGTGCCGTCGGAGGAAATCTGCTCCTCGACGATCTCGGGCCTGACAACGGTGAAATGCCTGTCGAGCGCGGCGCGCAGATCCTTGGAAATGTTGAACATGCCGGCAAAATCGGAAACGCCGCGCACATAGATCCAATGCCAGAGCTGCTGGGCGCGCATTTTCGCCTGGCGCTCCGGCACGATGCCGGCAGCGACAAGGGCGGCCCCAAGTTCGGCGCGCGTCAAGCCGATCAGCGAGGGCTTTTCAGGCGCCGTGCGGGTGCGCAACGCGTCACGCGCGCCTTCGGCGGTAAGATCGAATGAAAGGGTCATTGTTGCACTGATATAAGCGATTTGCGGCCGAATACAGCATCGTGCCCGAAATGAAGCGCGGCGCATAGCACAGGTTAGCGGCGGAGTCATGCCGGGTGCGCAAGCAAGGGCAGGGCTTCAGAAAAGGCTGGCGTCCAATTTTGCGTTGGAGACAACCAAATTGGCGACCTCGGCGCTGCCCTCATCCGGCGGCGACGTCAGCGCCATTCCCGCAGCGCTGGCAATCAGCGAAAACTTCTATGCGGCGCTCTTTCTCCCCGTCACCATACGGGGAGAAATGCCCGGCAGGGCAATGAGGGGCGGCGTCAACGCCTAAAAGGTCGGTCTTCCGACTCTAAGCTACTTGCACTTGGCGATCGAGGCCAGCGCAGCCGAGATGCCCTTCAGCGAGAAGACGTAGGTGGTGGTGTTGCCGCGGCCGGACTTGGCCGACACCTTCATGTCGGTGCCGGTCTTCATCGCGGCGATCAGCACCGGCTCCTCGGCGGCGTTCTCGACCCAGGCCGACTTGCCACGCGTGAACATCGAAAAAGACTTCCTGTCGATGGTGACGGTGGCCTTGGAACCTTCCTGGAAGGTATAGCCGGCGATGAATTGCGGCTCGTAGGACACTTGCTGCCCTGGCCGCTGGCTGACGAAGAAGAACATGTCGCCGTGATCGAGCGTCGGCGGCTGCTTGTCGGTTGGCACCGTCAGGACATAGCAGACCTTGCCGCCGCCCGACGCCTGATAACTGTAGGTGCCCCAGGCATTGTGCTGGCCGATCTTGGTTGCCGACTGCGCCAGCGCGGGCGCCGTCAAGGCCACCAGGGCCAGGCTGGAAACTATAGCAATCAATCCGCGCATCGCTTTTCCCGTATTCCACTGGTGCGGCGGCAGGCCGGCTCGGCGTCCTGCCCGTCGCTTCATTTTGATTTAATCTGGGTTACCAAACGGTGAATTTCCCCTGAGAAAAGGATGTTCACGCCAGGAAACCGCCGCCGTCTTCGCGCTGCCGCTCGAAAAAAGCGGCTGGCGCAATGTCCCTGCCGCGACTTGGAGGCCACGAAAACGGCAAGAGTTTGACTTTTCAAGCAGCTAGGTCCTGCAGCGGTTCTCGCTTTTCTGAGGTACGTGACGAATTTCCCTGCAGGCGCTACCATGTCTGCGTTCGCCGCCACGGCACTCGGCCAGGGTGCCCTCCTTGGCGGCTTACGGGAGATTTGGCCATGGCCATTTCCGAGACAGGGCTTATCCTGGCGGGCGGCACAGTCGTCCTGGCGATCGTGTTCGGCATTCGTGTCGCCGTCCGCGTGGCGGCCGGTGGCCCGGTGCCCTCCGATGGCGGGGAGGCGGCGGGCACGTCGGGCGCGCCCGACGTGCCCGGGGTCATTGCGCTGCCGCCTTTGATCTTCCTCGGCTTCCTGGTGGCGGCAACCGTGCTCGAGGTGCTCGTTCCCCTCCCGGTCATGGCCGGGCAGGCGCTCGCCCGCTATCTGGCCGGCGCCGTGCTCGCGGTGTGCGGCTTCGTGCTCATCTTTATGGCGGCGGGCCGCTTTCAGGCAGCTGGAACCAACATACCACCGACCTTGCCAACGACCTCGCTGGTCGTCGACGGGATCTATCGGCGGACCAGAAACCCGTTCTATCTGGGAACGACCCTCATCTATCTGGGCCTCGGCGTCGCGGCCGGAAGTCTTTGGGCTATCGCGCTCGTCATCCCCCTGCTGTGGGTGATCAATGCCGGCGTCATCGCGCCGGAAGAGCGCTATCTCGAGCGGAAGTTCGGAGATGCCTATCGCGCCTACAAGGCGCGGGTGCGGCGGTGGGTTTGACGGCCGGAAAGTCGGTTCTCGCGCGATTTTTTTGCGCCGCACCGGCTCAGCTCTTGTCGGCGATGGCCTGCCTGGCGGCGAGCCGGTGCGCCGGCGTGATGTGGGCGCTGACGGCGGTAATCGCGGCGGTCAGCACGGCGATGTCGTCGGTGAAGCCTAGTCCAAGGATGAAATCGGGGATGACGTCCGTCGGCAGCACGAAATAGCCGAGCGCAGCCAGCAAGGTGCCCTTGGCGCGCAGCGGCGTCTTCTTGTCCATGGCGCAGTAATAGGCGGCGACCACCTCTTCCATGAACGGGATCTGCCGGGCGGCTTTCTTCGCCGTACGCCAGAACTTTTCGCGCACTTCGCTCTCATTGCCCGGCTTGCTGCCGAGGCCGAAGAAATCAAAACCGGATTTTTGCGCCATCAACCTCTCCTTGCGGCCGTCGCGTGACTTCACGCATGACCGCGAGACAAAATGTGGTGAAAGCCGAACCTCGCTGCAAGGTGCAGATAGTCTCAGCCGCCGAAATAGCGGTTCATCTTCCTGGCCAGCTCGAAATCCAGCGCCGTCAGGCCGCCAGCGTCGTGCGTGTTGAGGGTCACGTTTACGGTCTTGTAGACGTTCGACCAGTCGGGGTGGTGGTCCATCTTCTCCGCCGCCAGGGCGACGCGGGTCATGAAGGCAAAGGCTTCGGAGAAATTCTTGAAGGTGAAGGTGCGGGTGATCGAGCCGCCATCCTTGGCCAGCGACCAGCCTTCGAGGCCGGCAAGTTCGGCGCGGATCGCCTCTTTTGCTAGTTTCTCCCTGGCCATATCCGCCTACCGCATGATCCGCGAAGCGTCGGCGGCGCCGACCAAACGGCTGGCGACGCGATTGTCGGCACCTGAAAGCGGCCAGGCCTCCTCGACGACGTAAGGCCCGCCGCCGACCGAGTCGCGCGACGACATCAGCACGAAGCGGCCGACCCGGAACGGCAGCGTCGAAAAATTGCCGCGCGCCGACAGATACTGGGCGACATCGAGCGGGTTCGAATTGCGCAGGCGGGCCAGCGTCACATGCGGCATGAACTTGCGCGGGTCGGCCGGGATGCCGAGCCGCTGGCAGATGCGCTCGATCTCGGCCTGCAATGCGGAAAGATCGGGCGAAGCGGCGACCCCGGCCCACACCGCATGCGGCTTCTTCTGGCCGAAGGCGCCGACGCCGGACAGCGTCAGCGGGAAGGAGGCGCGGTGAACACGGTCGAGCGCGTTGGCGATCTCGTCGGCGACATGGCCCTCGACATCGCCGATGAAGCGCAGCGTCAGATGATAGTTTTCGACGTCAATCCAGCGGGCTCCGGGCAGGCCGCCCCTGAGCAGGGACAGCGAAAGAGCGGCATCACGCGGCATTTCGAGGGCGGTAAAAAGACGCGGCATGGGAAGCCTCCTGTCCTCGAATCGAACTCTTGCCCCTAGCGAATCATCGATATTCGAACGGGGCAAGCGGTTTGTTGGTCGCAGGGCTGCCTAAAAGCTTCCCCAGCGGAATGTGGTGCGGCGGCGAACCCTCGCCTTCAGGAATTACCCCGCACCGTTGCAATGGTCTTCTCCACACTGGGCAGGATACCCTCGACGATGCGGTCGACGCCTCGGGCACTTGGATGAAGGCCGTCCTCGAGCTGCAGGACGGATTGGCCGGCTACGCCCTCGAGAAAGAAAGGATAGAGCGGCACGCCGTATTTTTCAGCCAATCGCGGAAAGATTGCGTCGAAGGCGTTCTGGTAGTCGGCACCGAGATTGGGCGCCGCGCGCATTCCGGCAAGCAACAGCGCGATCTTGCGCTGCTTCAGTTTTGCCAGCATCGCGTCCAGGTTTTTTTCCGCTATGGCGGGCGAAACGCCGCGCAGCATGTCGTTGGCGCCGAGCTCCAGGATGACCAGTTGCGTGCCGTCCGGTACCGACCAGTCGAGCCGCGACAGGCCGCCGCTCGTCGTATCGCCGGAGACGCCGGCATTGGCGACCGTGACATCGTAGCCCTTGGCGCGCAGCGCCGCCTGCAGCTTTTCGGTGAAGCCCTGACCTGGCCCGAGGCCATAACCCGCCATCAAGCTGTCGCCGAAACCGACAATGGTGAAGGGTTCGGCGCGCGCCGATGAAATGGCGCCGCCGCAAATGGCGAGGAAAAGGGCGAAGGCTGCGGCAAAGGTGTGTTTGAAAGCCATGCGGCAGGCCCCATATGACCAGGAACATCTGTTGGCGAAGGCAGGTTTTCGTCTTTGTCGAGCATCGGATGCTCTAGCCTTCATCTCCCATATAGGACGATTTGATTTTGGAAGAAGCCGTCATTTCGCTGAAAGACGTATCGCTGACGCTCGGCGAAGGTGCCTCCTCGGTTCATGTGCTGAAGGGCGTCAGCCTCGATGTGACGGGCGGCGAAGCGACAGGCATCGTTGGGCCTTCAGGTTCGGGAAAGTCGACATTGCTGATGGTTTTGGCGGGGCTTGAAAGGGTCGATTCGGGCACGGTCCGAGTTGCCGGCGAGCTGCTCAACGGCAAAAGTGAAGACCAGATCGCATCGTTTCGGGGGCGAAACATCGGCATCGTATTCCAGTCTTTCCATCTCATCCCGAATATGACGGCGCTGGAAAACGTCGCCGTCCCGCTGGAGCTTGCCGGCCATGTCGATCCCTTCGGCGTGGCGGCGCGCGAGCTGGCGGCGGTCGGTCTCAGCGATCGCGTCACCCATTACCCCGGCGAATTGTCTGGCGGCGAGCAGCAGCGCGTGGCGATCGCCCGGGCGCTGGCGCCGTCGCCGCGCATCCTGATCGCCGACGAGCCGACCGGCAATCTCGACCAGGCGACGGGGCGGCACGTCGCCGACCTGCTGTTTGCCAAGGCGGCCGAACGCGGCATGACGCTGGTGCTGGTCACGCATGACCCAGTGCTTGCGGCGCGCTGCTCGCGCCAGGTGTCGATGCGGTCGGGGCTGATCGAGGTCGCGCCTGAGCCGGCCACCAGGGCCGGCAAGGTGACCGCCTGATGCCGCTGTCGCAAACGCTGAGGCTCGCCTTTCGGTTTTCGCTGCGAGAAATGCGTGGCGGGCTGTCCGGCTTCCTGATCTTCCTTGCCTGCATCGCGCTCGGCGTCGCGGCAATCGGCGGCGTCAATTCGGTGGCGCAAGCGATTTCCGCCGGTGTTGCCGATCAGGGCCAGACGCTGCTCGGCGGCGATCTCCGCTTCCAGCTCAACCAGCGCGATCTTACCAGAGCCGAACGCAGCTTCCTCGACCGGCTTGGCACGGTTTCGCACAGTGCCAACATGCGCTCGATGGCGAGGCTCGAGGACGGCTCCGACCAGGCGCTGGTCGAGGCCAAGGCGGTCGACGGCGCCTATCCGCTCTATGGCGCGCTGGAGACCGAGCCGGTGCTGTCGCGAGAGGATCTGTTCGGCGAAAAATCCGGCGTCTTCGGCGCCGCCGCCCCGGATCTCTTGTTCGAGCGGCTAAACCTTGGCATCGGCGACCGGCTGAAGCTCGGCAGCGCGACGTTCGAGCTGCGTGCGAGGCTGGTCAATGAGCCGGATGCGGTGTCGGATGGCTTCGGTTTTGCGCCGCGGCTGATGGTGTCGACCGACGGGCTTGCCGCTTCCGGCCTGATCCAGCCGGGCAGCCTGGTCGAGAACGCCTATAAGGTCCGCCTGCCCGGTGGCACCACTGAGGCACAGATCAAGGCGATCCAGGAGCGGGCGGGAAACCAGTTCCCGCAGGCCGGTTGGTCGATCCGCACACGCAGCAACGCAGCGCCGGCGCTGTCCTCGAATATCGAGCGGTTCTCGCAATTCCTGACGCTGGTCGGGTTGACGGCGCTGGTGGTCGGCGGCGTCGGCGTGGCCAATGCGGTGCGGGCCTATCTCGACGGCAAGCGCGGCGTCATCGCCACCTTCAAGAGCCTGGGAGCTTCGGGCGGGTTCGTCTTTGCCGTCTACCTGGTGCAGATCCTGATGATCGCAGCCCTCGGCATCACGTTGGGCCTTGTGCTTGGCGCGCTGATGCCGTTCGCGGCCAGCGCGGCACTGCAGTCGGTCATTCCGGTACCGGCGGAAGGCGGGTTCTACCCCGGCGCGCTCGGCATGGCGGCGCTGTTCGGACTGCTGGTGACGCTGGCTTTCGCCTTGCTGCCGCTCGGCCGTGCCCGCGACGTGCCGGCAACGGCGCTGTTTCGCGAAATGGGTTTCGAGGGCCGCGGTTTTCCCCGCCCGCTCTATATCGCCGCGGCAATGGCCATCGCGCTGCTACTCGCGGTGCTGGCGATCCTGTTTTCCGGCGACCGCCGTATTGCCTCGATCTTCGTCGGCGGCACGATCTTTTCGTTCCTGGTGCTGCGTGTCGTCGGCACGCTGGTGCAGTGGGCGGCGAAGAAAAGCCCGCGCGTGCGCTCGACCGCGCTCAGGCTCGCGATCGGCAACATCCATCGGCCAGGCGCCTTGACGCCATCGGTGGTTCTGTCGCTGGGTCTCGGGCTGACGCTCCTGGTCACGTTGGCGCTGATCGACGGCAATCTCAGGCGGCAGATTTCCGGCAGCCTGCCGGAACGGGCGCCGAACTTCTTCTTCGTCGATATCCAGAGCGGCGACGTCGATGCCTTCTCCGCGCTGGTCGGCAAAGAGGCGCCGCAGGGCACGCTGATCAAGGTGCCGATGCTGCGCGGCCGGGTGATGGCGCTCAACGGCGTCGATGTCGACAAGGTCAAGGTTCCGGCCGAAGGCGCCTGGGTGCTGCGCGGCGACCGTGGCCTGACCTATGACGCAAAGCTGCCGGAGAATGCGACGCTGACCGAGGGCAGTTGGTGGCCGGAGAATTATTCCGGCGCGCCGCTGGTCTCGTTTTCCGCCGAGGAAGGCAAAGAGATCGGGCTGAAGCTCGGCGACACCATCACCGTCAACGTGCTCGGCCGCAACATCACGGCGAAGATCGCCAATTTCCGCCAAGTCGAATGGGAAACCATGGGTATCAATTTCGTCATGGTGTTCTCGCCCAACACATTCGCCGGTGCGCCGCATGGCTGGTTGGCGACGCTGACCGAGACGAACGCATCGGCGGCCGACGATGCGCATCTTCTCAATGCCGTCACGCGTGCCTTTCCCGCGGTGACGACGGTCAGGGTCAAGGACGCGCTCGACATCGTCAACCGGCTGGTGGCGCAGCTCGGCACGGCAATCAGGGCAGCAGCGGGCGTGGCGTTGATCGCCTCGGTGCTGGTGCTGGCCGGGGCGCTCGCCGCCGGCAACCGGGCCCGCATTCACGACGCGGTGGTGCTGAAGACCCTGGGAGCGACCAGGAGAACACTGATCGCCGCCTTTTCACTGGAATACATGCTGATCGGCCTTGCCACTGCGATGTTCGCGCTGGCAGCGGGCGGTGTGGCGGCGTGGTTCGTCGTCACGCGCATCATGACGCTGCCATCCCACTTCATGCCCGAGGTGGCGGTGGCGACCATCGGCTTTTCACTGATGGTCACGGTCGGTATCGGCCTTGCCGGCACGTGGCGGGTGCTGGGCCATAAGGCGGCGCCGGTGCTGCGGAATCTTTGAACCAGAGCCGGTTTTGATTAAATCTCGTTAATGTTCCGGGCGGGAAGTCCAATAAAACCGTATCTCCGGCACTTCACGGAGCATTACGCCTGGTTACGGTCTTGTCCTTTACGCCAAGAACCATCATATTTCGGCGCAGGCATGCTGGAGCCCCGCCAGCGGCGCCTGGGTTCAAAAGGACCTGACACCGGACGGGGCAGAAGCAATATGAGGATTTCCATGGCTGATCCCGTTCGCAATTATCAGACGCGCGCCGTGCCCGGCGCCGGCGTCGATGCTGCCATCGACCAGGGCCTGCGCGCCTACATGATCAAGGTCTACAATCTGATGGGGCTTGGCCTCCTCATCACCGGCCTTGCCGCGGTCGGCACAATCATGCTGGCCACCACCAGCGATCCCGCCTCGGCGGTCGCGACGTTGCCAAGCGGCGAGATGCTGACCTCGTTCGGCTACGCGATCTTCGGCTCGCCGCTGAAATGGCTGGTGATCTTTGCCCCGCTGGCAGCGGTGATGTTCCTGTCGTTCCGCGTCCAGTCGATGACCGTTTCGGCCGCGCAGACGACGTTCTGGGTCTACGCCGGCCTCGTCGGCCTGTCGCTGTCGTCGATCTTCCTGGTCTACACCACCGCCAGTATCTCGCAGACCTTCTTCGCCACCGCCGCCGCCTTTGGCGGGCTGTCGCTCTACGGCTACACGACCAAGCGCGATCTCTCGGCGTTCGGTTCGTTCCTGGTCATGGGCCTGGTCGGCCTGATCATCGCGATGGTGATCAACGTCTTCCTGCAATCGTCGGCGCTTTCCTTCGCCGTTTCGGCGATCGGCGTGCTGATCTTCGCAGGCCTTACCGCCTACGACACGCAGAACATCAAGGAGATGTACTTCGAGGGTGACGAGACTGATGTCGCCGGCCGCAAGGCGATCATGGGCGCATTGAGGCTCTATCTCGATTTCATCAACCTGTTCATGTTCCTGCTGCAGTTCATGGGCGACCGTCGCTAGTACGGCGTTCTTTGCCGACCATGGTCTTTTCCGAGAACCGGTTTCGACTTTTCGGGATCATGGTCTGACTGGACCAGCGAGTTTGGAAAGGGCGGCCCAACAGCCGCCCTTTTCTTTTGTGCCGGCTTTTGCTTTGATATAAGGCAGATGAACGACTTGCATAAAATATGAGCAGCATCACGTTACGGGCCGCGACGTCGGCCGATCTCGACCGGATCACGGAAATCTATGCCGACGCGGTGACGAATGGCACGGCGAGCTATGAACTCGAGCCACCAAGCCGCATCGAGATGGGCGCGCGATTCGACAACCTGATGGCGGGCGGCTTTCCCTATCTCGTTGCGGAAAAGGCCAGCGGCGTGCTCGGCTATGCCTATGCCGGAGCGTTCCGGCCACGCCCGGCCTACCGCTTCGTCGTTGAGGATTCCGTCTATGTCGCGCCCGCGGCCAAAGGGCAAGGCGTCGGGCTGCTACTGATGCAAGGGCTGATCGAGGCGGCCAAGGCGGCGGGCTTTCGCCAGATCATCGCGGTGATCGGCGACGGCAGACCCGACAGCGCCTCGGTACGGTTGCACGAGAAGCTCGGCTTCCGCCATTCCGGCCGCCTGGAAGGCTCCGGCTACAAGCACGGGCGTTGGCTCGACACGGTGTTCATGCAGTTGCCGATCAATGGCGGGGCATCGATCCCGCCCGATCCGCAATCGCTGCCCGAGCGGAAGTTCCGCCAGCAAAAATAAAGGGTTACGCCTCGACCAGCTTCAGCGTTCGGTCGAACACGCCAAGCACCCGGCCGAGTTCCTGGCCACGCTTGAGGATGCGTCCGCCGGCGGCGATGACGGCGAACGCGCCTTGCCGGCGCGCCAGCTTCGGATCCTTGACGATCTGGAAAAGCGGCACTTCGCTGGTGCGGCGGAAGACGGAAAAAATGGCGCGGTCGGCGAGATGGTCGATGGCATAGTCGCGCCACTCATTGGCGGCAACCATACGGCCGTAAAGCCTGAGGATCTGGTCCAGTTCGCGCCGGTCGAACCGCACCGGCTGGTCGAGGCGTTCGCGTCTTGCCTCATGCAGCGGGATCAATATTGCGGATGCGTCCCCATCCTCCGTCCCGCTGCTGCGATCAGTCATGCCTGGATCCTCGCAATGAATCGTACGCCGACCAAAGTTGGCGCTTTCGTTACCGAATTGCAAGGCCCGGCCGGGCAAGGCCAGCACCGCGCGGTTTCTCCAGCGTCCAGTCACGTTTGCGAAACGCCTGTTGGAATTGGTGATGCTTCGCCACAATCCTGCCTTTTTTTATCCGTGCTCATGCCCCAATGTCCGACGAATTTACCGGTGTTGCCTGAGACGGTTCGGTCCGGCACCGGCTCGTAAACCCCAAGCCCCCCGCCCACGGGTCTGCGTCGGATCGAACCAACCTCGGTTTTTCCTTGGAAAGATCGGGTGCGACGATCCCAAAACCTAAATGACCGGCGTCAGAAGCAAGCTGACGCCGGTTTTTTATTGGCCGGCCGCCGCGGCGGTGCGATCCAGATAGGCTGTCGTCGGAGGCTTGAGCGCGGTTATCCCTTCTCCCACAACAAGGGGAGAAGGGAGAACGCTCTATCTAAGGCTTGCGGATAAAGGCTGCGCCCAGGATCGGCCCGGGCATGCCGTCCTTGCCGACCGACTGCAGCAGCACGGCGCAGCCGCCCTTCTTGGCGATCTCGCTCATGGGCAGTTCGTAGCGCTGCGCCTTGCCGTGCCACATGCCGGCGGTCTGTATGCTGGAGACGGCGTTCCAATAGGTCATGCTGCGGCCGCTGTTTTCACCCTTGCCGATCTTTATCGTCTGTGGCGGGTTGAAATAGACGATGACGACATGCGCGTCGGCGGGGCCGGTCACGGCGTCGCCGGCATCGATCATGACGCGATCGCTGGTCCGGCTGACCTTGATGCCGACCCGCATGCCTTCGCCGACCCTCTCCATGCGGGCCAGCGCGCCGTCGACTTCCTTGCGGCTGGCGCCGTTGACATGGCTGCGGCCGTTTATGACGGCTTGCGGGGTGTAGACGGAACGACTGCCGAAGGCGCGCATATACTCGTATTGCCGCTCGGTATTTTCCTTGCGGCTCAGCGTGTCCTGCCAGCCGAGGTAATCCCAATAATCGACATGATAGGCGAGCGCGACGATGTCCTCCTTGGCGGCAAGCTCGGCGAAGAATTCGTCGGCTGGCGGACAGGAGTTGCATCCCTGGCTGGTGAAGAGCTCGACGACGCCTAATGGCTTATCGGCTGGCTCGGCAAGGGCCCTGCCGGCAAACGCCGAGAGGGCCAGCGCAAGGGCCGCAAGCCGCAATGGTCTTCGAGATGGCATGGCCGTTCCGATCCCGCCGGTGACGCCGGCTTTGTTCTGGTTGTCGAAATATGTGGCAGAAGCGGCAGTCAACGGGAAGTCACGTTGCGGTGAAATTTTGCCGTTGCAACCGCTGGCAAGGGCGCAATAGGTGGACTTGCACTTCACCATGGAAGCGATTCGGGCGGCAATCAGCATGTGGCAATCTCTCCTGGCGCCGGTCGATCTTTATTGCGAACGGACGGGGCCGGAATTCTGGGCCGAACCGCTCAATGCGCTGAGCAATCTGGCTTTCTTTGCCGCCGGACTATGGGGTGTCTGGCAGGTGCGCAAGCGCGGTACCGGCACTTTCGCCGAAGTGCTGGCCTGGTGGGTGGTGGCGATCGGCGTCGGCTCGTCGCTGTTCCACACCTTTGCCACAAGGGCAATGGTCCTGGCCGACGTGCTGCCGATTGCAGGGTTCACGCTGGCCTACACGCTGTTCAACCTGCGACGTTTTCTCGGCATGAAATGGGGCAAGGCGATCGCCATCTTCGTCGCCTTCTATGCCGTTGCCGGGTTGCTTACCTTCGCCGTGCCCGACTGGCTGCGCCAGGCGTCGAACGGGACGACCGGCTATCTGCCGCCGTTTCTGGCGCTCGCCTTCTTCGGCGCCTGGGTGGCGGCCAGCGGCAATCGCGCCGGCTGGTACAATCTAGCGGGTTCGGCGATCTTCGTCGTGTCGGTCATCTGCAGGATGATCGATCCGCTGGTCTGCGGCGGCTTTCCGCTCGGCACGCATTTCCTGTGGCACATATTGAACGGGCTGATGCTCGGCGTGCTGCTGGCGGCGACAGCGCGGTTTGGAAAGCCAAGGTAGGGGAATAGGGGAATAGGGGAAGCGTTCACTACTCCCTTACTGCCCTACTCCCGTACTCCCCTCTCTCTATGCTGCCAGATCGCGCAGCACGTATTGCAGGATGCCGCCATTCTTGAAGTAGTCGAGCTCGTCCAGCGTATCGATGCGGCAGATGATCGGAACTTCTTTGACGCTGCCGTCGCCGTAGGTGATCCTGGCGATCATCTTCTGCCGCGGCTTGATGTTGCTCAGTCCGTCGATCTCGACCAGTTCGTCGCCCTTGAGGTTGAGCGAGGCCCATGAGGTGCCTTCCTCGAAGACGAACGGGATCACGCCCATGCCGACCAGGTTGGAGCGGTGGATGCGCTCGAAGGACTGGGCGATGACGGCGCGGACACCGAGCAGATTCGTACCTTTGGCCGCCCAGTCGCGTGACGAGCCGTTGCCATATTCGACGCCGGCGAAGATGACCAGCGGCACGCCTTCCTTCTTGTAGCGCATCGCGGCGTCGTAGATCGATTCCTCTTCTTTCGAGGGGTAATGGATGGTGTAGCCGCCCTCGCGGCCGTTCTCGCCCAGCATATGGTTGCGGATGCGGATATTGGCGAAGGTGCCGCGCATCATGACCTCGTGGTTGCCGCGGCGCGTGCCGTACTGGTTGAAATCGGCGACGCCGACGCCGTGGTCGGTGAGATACTTGCCGGCCGGCGAGGCCGCCTTGATCGAACCGGCCGGCGAAATGTGGTCGGTGGTGATCTTGTCGCCGAACAGGCCGAGCACACGCGCGCCCTTGATATCGCCGATCTTGCCGAAGCCTGACTTCATGCCGGCGAAATAGGGTGGGTTCTGCACATAGGTCGAATTGTCGTCCCAGGCATAGGTCTGGCCTTCCGGCGCCTTGACGTTCTGCCAGTACTTGTCGCCCTTGAAGACGTCGGCATATTTGCGGGCGAACAATTCGCGCGTGACGTTCTTCTCGATGAATTCCTGGATCTCGACCGAACTTGGCCAGATGTCTTTGAGATAGACCGGATTGCCGTCGCGATCGTCGCCGAGCGGCTCGGTGGTCAGATCCTTGGTCACGGTCCCGGCCAACGCGTGGGCGACGACCAGCGGCGGCGAGGCGAGATAGTTCGCCTGCACGTCGGGCGAGACGCGGCCTTCGAAATTGCGGTTGCCGGACAAGACTGCCGCAGCAATCAAGCCCTTGTCGTTGATGGTCCTGGAGATCGGCCCCGGCAACGGGCCGGAATTGCCGATGCAGGTGGTGCAGCCGAAGCCGACCAGGTTGAAGCCGATCTGGTCGAGCTCCTTCTGCAGGCCGGATTTCTCGAGATATTCGGCGACGACCTGGCTGCCCGGCGCCAGTGAGGTCTTGACCCACGGCTTCTGCTTTAGGCCGAGCCGGTTGGCGTTACGCGCCAACAGCCCGGCGCCGATCAGCACGCTCGGGTTCGAGGTGTTGGTGCAGGAGGTGATTGCGGCGATGACGACATCGCCATGGCCAAGATCGTAGTCCGTGCCCTCGACGGCATAGCGCTTGTCGATTTCGGCGGCCTTCTTGTATTCGGTCTCCATGGCCTTGGCGAAGCCGGCCGGAATGTCTTCAAGTGCGACCCGGCCTTCCGGACGCTTCGGGCCGGCCATCGACGGCACGACACTGCCGAGATCGAGCTCGAGCAGGTCGGTGAAGACCGGATCGGCCGAGCCGGGATCGCGCCACAAGCCTTGCGCCTTTGAATAAGCCTCGACCAGGGCGATGCGGCTTTCGTCGCGACCGGACATTGTGAGATAGCGGATGGTTTCGCTGTCGACCGGGAAGAAGCCGCAGGTGGCGCCATATTCCGGGGCCATGTTGCCGATGGTGGCGCGGTCGGCCAGCGTCATGTTGGACAGGCCCGGCCCGAAGAATTCGACGAACTTGCCGACGACGCCCTTCTTGCGCAGCATCTGGGTGACTGTGAGCACCAGGTCGGTAGCGGTGACGCCTTCCCTCAGCCTGCCGGTAAGGCGAAAGCCGATGACTTCGGGCAACAGCATGGAGACCGGCTGGCCGAGCATCGCCGCCTCGGCCTCGATGCCGCCGACGCCCCAGCCGAGCACGCCGAGGCCGTTGATCATGGTGGTGTGCGAATCGGTGCCGACGCAGGTGTCGGGATAGGCGGTGGTTTCGCCGTCTTCGCTGTTGGTCCACACCACCTGGCCGAGATATTCGAGATTGACCTGATGGCAGATACCGGTGCCGGGCGGCACGACGCGGAAATTACGGAACGCCTGCTGGCCCCATTTCAGGAATTTGTAGCGTTCCTCGTTGCGCTCATATTCAAGCTCGACATTGCGGGCGAAGGCCAGCGGCGTGCCGAATTCGTCGACGATGACCGAGTGGTCGATGACCAGATCGACCGGCACCAGCGGATTGATCTTTTGCGGATCGCCGCCGAGCGAGGCCATGGCGTCGCGCATGGCGGCAAGGTCGACCACGGCCGGAACGCCGGTGAAATCCTGCATCAGTACGCGAGCCGGGCGATAGGCGATCTCGACGCCGGCGGTGCCCCGGTCGGTCAGCCAGCCGGCGACCGCCTGGATGCTCTCCTTGGTAACGGAACGGCCGTCCTCGTTGCGCAGCAGGTTCTCCAGCAGCACCTTCATCGAATAGGGCAATTGGGCAATGCCGGTGAGGCCGTTCTTTTCGGCCTCGACAAGGTCATAGTAGATGTACTCGGTGCCGCCGGCGGTCAGCGTGCGGCGGCAATTGAAGCTGTCGAGTGATTTGGACACGTGCGATCCCTAACTGTCGGTTGCCGGGAGGGAACGGACGCCAGTGGGCATGCAAATCACGCGCAAAGGTGCGGGTACGGCCATTTCCGCTATCCGTTCCCAAGCGTCCGGGCCGTTCAAGGCGGCACGCGCGCTGGTTCGGCGCAAATTCGGTTCCCGTGCCGACCGCTGGCACGGATGATGCGGATATAGAGAATTTTCTGGAATAGTTCTAGACACGGAATCGCCATTTTTGCTGCGGCGCACCGAAGCCGCACCTGAACTTTCGGCGAAGGGGAACGGATGCGGCTGATCGCCGAAAATCTGGGCGGCGAACGCGGCGGCGAGACGGTATTTTCCGGCATCGAATTCGCGCTGGGGGCTGGTCAGGCGCTGGTCGTTTCCGGGCCGAACGGCGCCGGCAAATCGACGCTGCTCAGGATCATCGCCGGACTGTTGCCAGTGGCGGCAGGCCGTGTGCGGTTCGAAGGTGGTGGCGAGGACTTTCCGTCGGCCGCCTCGGCCTGTCACTATCTCGGCCACCTCAACGCGATGAAGACGGCGCTGAGCGTTACGGAAAACCTGTGCTTCTGGCGCGATTTTTCGGGCGCCGGTTCCGCGGGTGTTGAAGAGGCGCTGGAGACCGTCGGGCTGGGCAGCATCGGCCATCTGCCGTTCGGCTATCTCTCGACCGGCCAGCGCCGGCGTGCGGCGATTGCAAAACTGCTGGTCAGCCACCGGCCATTGTGGCTGCTGGATGAGCCGACGGCAGGACTGGACAAGGCTTCGGAGGAGAGATTCGGCGAATTGATGGGAAAGCACCTCGAGAGTGGGGGGATCGTGGTTGCGGCGACGCATCTGCCGCTGGGGATCGAGGGGGCACAAGGGCTGATGATGGGCGGGGCCGCTTGATGTTGGTGCTCTACGCGACGGAACTCCATCCTTTGCTTGGCCTTCACGCATGCATCGGGACCGCACCATAATGTGGTCGCTCTTCCTCCGCGACATCCGCCTGAGTATCCGCGCCGGCGGCGGGGCGTTGACCGGCGTGATTTTCTTTCTCGCCGTCATCGCGACCATCCCCTTCGGCGTCGGTCCCGACCTGAGGCTGCTGGCCCGCATCGGGCCAGCGATTCTCTGGATATCAGCCTTGCTGGCCTGCCTGCTCGGCCTCGACCGGCTGTTCCAGGCTGATCGGGAAGACGGCTCGCTCGATCTTCTGGTGCTTGGCAACGACCGGCACCTGCTGGCCCTGACCGTGCTGACGAAATGCCTGGCGCATTGGGCGGGAAGCGTGCTGCCGCTGGTCATAGCCGCTCCCCTGCTCGGCCTGTTCATGAACATGGAGCCGGCCGGCATCGGCGCCACGGCGCTGACGCTTCTGGTCGGCACGCCGGCGATCACCTTCATCGGTGCTGCCGGTGCCGCGGTGGCGGTGGCGCTGCCGCGCGGCGGGCTGCTGATCTCTGTGCTGGTGCTGCCGCTGACGATTCCCGTGCTGATCTTCGGCGTATCTGCAAGCTATGGCGCGGTGGCGGACCCCGATCCGTTCCTGCAGCCCTTCCTCATTCTTGCCGCGCTGACCTTGTTCCTTGCCGTGCTCGGGCCGGTGGCGGCGGCGCTGGCGCTGCGGCACGGTACGGATTGATGTGTTGGCTTCAGCTCATGCCTGCGGCGCGGCGAACAATTGCGGAGCCGGTGGCGCGGCGTTAAGAGAGGACATGTCGGAACAAGGCGAGACGGACCGGTTGGAAAGCGCCGCGGAGCGAAAAGCATGAGCGTACACGCGCTTTATGTCACCGCCGCCTATGCGATCACGGCCGTGGTGCTGGGCGGGCTGATCGGCTGGATTCTGCTCGACCAGCGCGGCCGCAAGCGAGAGCTCGCCGAGCTGGAGGCGTCTGGCGTGCGCCGGCGCTCCGATAAGGCAGCAAAATCATGAGCACGGAAACGCAAACACCGGCGCGCCGCCGCCTGATCGTGCTCGTGCCGCTGCTGGTCTTTCTCGGGCTGGCGGGATTGTTCCTGGCGCAGCTTTTGTCCGGGCGCGACGTTTCGGAAGTGCCGTCGGCGCTGATCGGCCTGCCGGCGCCGCAGACCAACCTGCCGGCGCTCGAGGGCACCAATTTACCGGGCCTCGATTCAAGACAGTTCGCCGGCAAGGTGACGCTGGTCAACGTCTTTGCGTCCTGGTGCGCGCCGTGCCGCGAAGAGCATCCGGTGCTGCTGGCGCTGTCGCAGGACAAGCGCTTCGTTATGGCGGCGCTGAACTACAAGGACCAGCCGGAAAACGCCCGTCGGTTCCTTGGCGATCTCGGCAATCCATTCCAGGCGATCGGCGTCGACCAGGCCGGGCGCACGGCGATCGACTGGGGTGTCTACGGCGTGCCGGAGACCTTCGTCATCGGCAAGGATGGCAAGATCGCCTACAAGCATGTAGGGCCGCTGACGCCGGACTCGGCGCGGACGCTGCTGTTGCCGGAGATCGAAAAGGCGCTGGCCGTGCCGGGCTGATGCGTCCGCTAGGCTTCGTCATCCTGGGGCGAAGCAAGGAGCGAAGCGACGCGGCGCAGACCCCAGAATCCATGCCGTGAGATCAGCCAACGAATGCAGCGGGGCAAAATAGTCGCCCGCTAGGTGATGCCGGACATAGATTTTGCACTGTTGCGGGTGCTCAAAAGTCACGGCATGGATCCTAGGGTCTGCGCTCCGCTTTGCGTCGCTACGCCCTAGGATGACGAAGGTGATGCTGCTCAGCCGTAGATCTGCTTGTGGACCTGGTAGAGCATTTCTGAGCGGTCGGCGCGCATGTCAGCGAGGTCGCGGCTGCTGAAGCTGTCGATTTCGGCGACGAGGCGGTTGTAATGCCGGCGCTTGGCGATGCTGGCGCGAGCGCGGCTCATGAGGCTGTCGATGATCATAGCGAGTTTCCTTTTGCGCCGCATTTCGCGGCCAGTTGTTCCTCCCTTGATCGATACGAAGCATGACATAGTTATGGTGCGTTGCAAAAATAAGATGTTGCAATGCACCATTGCGCTGGGCGCATAGCCGGTTAACGGGATGTGACCTGCCGTCCGCGCCAGCATTCGCTTCCATGATGCTTCTGACGCATCATCGATCTTGCCATATCGATCGCAGGCTGGCTTGATCGCGCCTTGCCAAGCGATTGCTACCGGGAGGAACCATGGCCAGCGAATTCTACGAAGTTCTCGATCCGCGCTTTTCGCGGCTGTTCAACGGCAATGCACAGGTCGACCGGCTGTTTACTGGCTGCCGATGGGCGGAAGGGCCCGCCTGGTTTGCGGCCGGGCGCTATGTGGTCTGGTCCGACATCCCGAACAATCGCATGCTGCGTTACGACGAGACCGACGGCAGCGTCAGCGTGTTCCGTCAGCCGTCCGGCAATTCCAACGGCAACACCGTCGACCGGCAAGGCCGGCTGGTCACTTGCGAGCATTCCGGCCGCCGCGTCAGCCGCACCGAGCATGACGGGTCGGTTGTCACCATCGCCGACAAATGGCGCGGCAAGCGGCTGAACTCGCCCAATGACGCCGTGGTCAAGTCCGACGGGTCGATCTGGTTCACCGATCCGAGCTACGGCATCGATACCGATTACGAGGGCGACAAGGCCGAAAGCGAGATCGGCGCCTGCCATGTCTACCGGGTCGATCCCGGCACCGGCGAGACCGAGGCGGTGATCACCGACATGGTCAGGCCCAACGGGCTCGCCTTCTCGCTCGACGAGAGCAAGCTCTATGTCGCCGATACCGGCCGCACGCATGGTGCGCAGAACCCGGCGCACATCCGGGTGTTCAATGTCGGCCAGGGCGGCAAGAAGGTCTCAGGCGAAAAGGTCTTTGCTGACTGCACCGCCGGCCTGTTCGACGGTTTCAGGCTGGATGCGGACGGCCGCATCTGGACCAGCGCCGCCGACGGCATCCACTGTTACGATCCAGACGGGACGCTGATCGGCAAGGTCAAGGTACCGGAAGTCGTCGCCAATTGCGTGTTCGGCGGCAACAAGTTGAACTGCCTCTACATCGCCGGCACGACCTCGCTCTACATGGTCCGGCTCATGGTCAATGGCGCCAAAACCTACTGAGCGGCCGCCAAGCATATGCAAGGGAGGGAACCATGCCATTCGTGAATATCCGCCTGGTCAAGGAGGTGATTGCCGATGACCCGGCCGCCAAAAAGGCCGCGATCGCCGCCCAGGTGACGGCGGCCATCACCGGCGTCACCGGCCTGACCAACAACGATGTCTGGGTGGTCTTCGAGGAAGTCGCTGCACGCGACTGGTTCGTCGGCGAGACCGACGTCGAGACGCGCAGGGGCAAGGGATAGTTCACGGCACAGATGGGCCGCAGCCCCTAGCGTCGTCATCCCAGGGCGGAGCAGCAGCGAAGCTCCGTCGCGCAGACCCTGGGATCCATGCCGTGACCTACCAGTAGAACAGCGGTGCGATTCTGTTGTGCAGCGCGCCGGTGTAATGTCCAACGTCAGGCCTCTGGCGGCCTTCCCGAAACGCTGCATCTCCGACGAATGTCACGGCATGGATCCTAGGGTCTGCGCCGCGTCGCTTCGCTCCTTGCTCCGCCCTAGGATGACGAAAGTACGGTCCGGCGTTCACCGCGAGCGGATGAACTCCGCGAAGGCGGATAGGGCATCGCGCATTGTCTGCCTACTTGCCGGCTGCGACAAGATATCCTCCACCTCCGGCGGTCTCTTGCCGAGCAGCGCTATTTCGAGCGCTGCCTCCTCATAGAGCGCAAAAGACATTGTCCGCATGATCTCGGCCAGTGCGGCGCGGGCAAACAGCGAGCGCGGCGAGGCATGCACCAGCGTGGCCGGTTTGTCGACGGCTGCATCGCGCGACACCAGCCAGTCGAGCGCGTTCTTCAGGCCGCCTGGCACACCGTGGGCATATTCCGGGCAGGAGACGATGACGCCGTCAGCGCGGGTGACCACGTCGATCAGCGCCCCTGCTTGCGGCGGCGTCCGCTCGCCTTCGTCGTCGGGGTTGAAAATCGGCAGCCGGCCAAGCCCGTCATAGACGGCGACGTGACAGTCCGGCGGCGCGTTTCGCGCGAGTGCCGCGAGCAGGGCTGAATTGGTCGAGGCGGCGCGCAGGCTGCCGGAGATGGCGAGGATGTTGAGCAAAGGAATGGAGACCGGCTTGGGCGATTCGTTACCGGGCACGCTACCACATGGTTTCCCTGTATTCCTCGTCCAGCCAGCGGTCGGTCGCCTCGGCCGAATCGGCGAGCGCCAACTGGTCGCGCAGGATCTGGCCGAGCGTTGGCAGCGTCGCGCGGTCGTACCAGCTCTCCGGCTTCCACAGTTCGGAGCGCATGAAGGCCTTGGCGCAATGCATGTAGGCAGCCTTAACCGTCACCACGACGACGCTTTGCGGTGCCTTGCCGTCGACCGCCAGCCGCTCACGCAATGCCGCATCGACGGTGATGCGGGCATCGCCATTGACACGCAGCGTTTCGTTCATGCCGGGAATGAGGAAGAGCAGCCCGATCGAGGGATTGAGAAGGATGTTCTCCAGCGTGTCGAGCCGGTTGTTGCCGGGCCGGTCGGGGATGGCGATGGTCTTCTCGTCGAGCACTGTTACGAAGCCCGGCCTGTCGCCCTTCGGCGTCACATCGGCATTGCCGGCGCCGTCGGACGAGCCGATCAGCACGAAAGGGCTCTTGCCGATGAAGGAACGGCAGTGGCCATCCAGGGCCTTCAGCTCCTTGCGGATCGAGCCGTCGGTCGGACGAGGCGTCTTGTAGATCGTCCTCAACTCGTCGCGCGTGGCGATGAATTCCATGCTCCTCTCCTCTTATTCTGACGTAATTACGTTCTGACGTAATTGCGGACGGAACCGCTACACACTTTCCTGGAATTGCTCTATTTGCCGGCCTTCTCTTCCTTGCCGGCCTTGTCCTCGAGCGAATGGCGCAGGATCAACGGCATTTGGCTTAACGTGAAGACAAGGGTAATGGGAATCGTGCCCCAGACCTTGAAATAAAGCCAGGCTTCCTCAGAAAAGTTGCGCCACACAACCTCGTTCAGCGCAGCCAGAAAAAGGAAGAAGAGCCCCCATCGGAAAGTGAGCTTGCGCCAGCCTTCGGCATCGAGATTGAAGGCGGAATCAAAGACATAGCCCAACAGCGATCTGCCGAACGCCAACCCGCCAAGCAACGTGATGCCGAACAGGCTGTTGATAATTGTCGGCTTCATGAAAGCGAAGGTCTTGTCCTGCAGCCACAGCGCCAGCGCGCCAAACACAAACACCACGATGGCCGAGACCAACGGCATGATCGGCCAGCTGCGCGTCAAAATCCACGAAACGCTGAGCGATAGCGCCGTCGCCACCATGAAGAACGCCGTGGCAATCAGGATAGGCTCGCCGATATGGCCGAGGATCGGAAACTTCCCGACAAGCCACGCGCCGCGGATGGTGGTGAAAAAGAACACCAAGCCAGGCCCGAGTTCGAGCAGGAATTTCAAGCCCGGGTTCAACGCCTTGCGTCGCGGATCGGACGGGTCGCCTTCGAGGATGGGTGGGTTCATAGGGTCCTTCTTACGCATGATCCAATCCAAAAAGCCTGCAACTTTTCGGGATCATGCTCGTCAAGCCACTCCAGCGATCGCCCTGGCGAATTCGCTTGCGGAAAAGGGTTCGAGGTCGTCGACCTGTTCGCCGACGCCGATGAAATAGACCGGCAATTTGTGCTTTGCCGCGATCGCCACCAGAATACCGCCGCGCGCCGTGCCGTCCAGCTTGGTCATCACCAGGCCGTTGACGCCGGCGACATTGCGGAAGATCTCGACCTGGTTGAGAGCATTCTGGCCGGTGGTGGCATCGACCGTCTGCAGCACGGTGTGCGGCGCTTCCGGATCGAGCTTGCCCAGCACGCGGACGATCTTTTCCAGTTCCGCCATCAGTTCGGTCTTGTTCTGCAGCCGCCCGGCGGTGTCGATGATCAGCACGTCGGAGCCGGCCTCCTTCGCGCGCTCGAATGCGTCGTAGGCGAGGCCAGCGGCATCGGCGCCGAGCTTCGAGGCAATGACCGGCGAGTTGGTACGCTCGCCCCAGATCTTCAACTGCTCGATCGCGGCTGCGCGGAAAGTGTCGCCGGCGGCGAGCATCACCGAGAGGCCGCCATCGGTGAGCTTTGCCGCCAGCTTGCCGATGGTCGTTGTTTTTCCCGTTCCGTTGACGCCGACGACCAGGATGACATGCGGCTTGTGGCTGAGGTCGAGCTCCAGCGGCATGGCTACGTGGGTCAGCACCTTTTCCACTTCGGCCGCCATGATGGTGCGGACTTCGGTGTCGGAGACGTCCTTGCCGTAGCGGCTGGCGGAGAGCGCGTCGGTTACGCGCAAAGCCGTCTCCATGCCGAGATCGGCGCGGATCAGCACATCCTCGAGGTCCTGCAGTGTGTCCTCGTCGAGCTTGCGCTTGGTGAAGACGCCGGCGATGTTGCCCGACAACTCCCGGGAAGAGCGGGCAAGCCCGTCTCGCATGCGCTGGAACCAGGAACGCCTCGGCGCCGGTTCGGGCGCCTTCTGCGGCTCGGCTTTCTGCTCGACCTTCTTGGTTACGGTGACTTTGCCGGGGGCGGGCTTTGGCTCTGGCGATGGTTGCGGAACGGCTTCTGGCTCGGGTGCGATCTCGGCGAGGACCGGCTTCGCCTCGACCGGCGCGGGCTGGCGGATCGGAGGCGGGATTTCGGCCGGTGGCGCTTCGGGCGCTGCGGGTGCTGGTGGCGTGACTTCGGCCGCGGGTGCCGCGTCTTGCAGAGGTTGGCGCTGCCCCTCTCCCCGTAAGAGACGGGGAGAGGGGGGCGTCAGCGTCGGAGCTTTTTCCTCGCCACTTTCAAAAGGAGGCTCGGCCTGCCGATCAGCCCCTTTCTCCCCGTCACTATACGGGGAGAAGGTGCCGGCAGGCGGATGAGGGGCAGCGCCAGCTTCCGCGGACGGAGGCTCGGGCTGAACGATCTCCGGCTGCTCCGGCTCAGGAACTGGCTCGGGAGCGACGGGTCCGGCTCGGATCTCCTCCGGTTCCTCAGCAGGCGTTTGCGGCTCCGGCTGGATGTCTGGCTCGGGTGGAATGGTCGGCGGTGGTTCGGGCTTCGGCTCTTCCGCGGGCGCCGGTTGCGGTGCCGGAGGCAACTCTGGTTCGGCTGGCGGCGGAGCTGCGGCCTCGGCCTCGGGCCGCGGCTCTTCGCGTTTCAAAAACTCCGGGACGGCCTGCTCGGCGGCCGGCTTCAGCGCTTCCAGTTCATCCCATTTGATCGGCGGCAGCGGTGCGGCCTCGTCGGGCCGCTCCTCGACGACTTCCTTCTTGCCGAACGAGAATATCTTCTTGAAAAACCCAGCCATGTCTTGCGCTCTCAGGCGGCGCGGGCGGCAAGCGGCGCGGCGATCAGTCTGACACCGTCATGGCCTGCGATATCAGCCTCGACGATGTCGCCCGGAGCGCCGGCAGAGACCGCGGCCAGCGTAAACCCTTCGGTGCGGCCGAGCCCGTCGCGCTCGACCAGGATCGACTGGCGTGTGCCGGCAAGTGCCGAAAGGTGACGGCGATAGGCGGCCTCGCCGGCGGCGCGCAGGCGTGCCGCGCGTTGCTTGACGACGTCGCGGCGAAGCTGCGGCATGCGCGCGGCGGGTGTGCCCTGGCGCGGCGAAAACGGGAAGACGTGGATATGCGTCAGGCCGCATTCCTCGACGATCTCCAGCGAGTTTTCGAACATGGCGTCCGTCTCGGTCGGGAAGCCGGCGATGATGTCGGCGCCGAAAACGATGCCGGGGCGCAGTTTGCGCACATCCTCGCAAAAGCGGATCGACTGGTCGCGGCTGTGCCGGCGCTTCATCCGCTTCAGGATCATGTCGTCACCCGATTGCAGCGACAGATGCAGATGCGGCATCAGCCTCGGCTCGGTGGCGATGGCGTCCAGCAGATCGTCGTCGGCCTCGATCGAATCGATGGAGGAAAGCCGCAGGCGTTTGACGTCGGGCACCTGCTTCAGGATGGTCTTGACCAATTTGCCGAGCTTCGGGGCGCCCGGCAGATCGGCGCCAAAACTGGTCATGTCGACGCCCGTCAGCACGATCTCGGCATAACCGTTGCCGACGAGTCTCTTGACCTGCTCGACCACGGCGCCCATCGGCACCGAGCGCGAATTGCCACGACCGTAAGGAATGATGCAGAAGGTGCAGCGGTGGTCGCAGCCGTTCTGCACCTGGACGAAAGCGCGCGCGCGGCCTTCGATGGCGTCGACCATGTGGGCGGCCGTCTCGCGCACCGAAAAGATATCGTTGACGCGCGCCTTTTCGGTGTCGTTGACGCCGAAATCCGGCAGCGCGCGATAGGAATGCGCCCTGAGCTTTTCCTCGTTGCCGAGGACGAGATCGACCTCGTCCATGGCGACGAAATCCTGCGGGCCGGTCTGCGCAGCGCAGCCGGTGACGATGATGCGGGCAGCCGGGTTCTCACGGCGGGCTTTTCTGATCGACTGCTTGGCCTGGCGCACCGCCTCGCCGGTGACGGCGCAGGTGTTGAAGATGATGGCGCCGCCTTCGAGGCTACCGAGGCCGGCACCTTCGGCTTCACGCCGCATCACCTCGGATTCATAGGTGTTCAGCCGGCAGCCGAAGGTGACGACCTCGATACCCTTGTTGCCAGGAGCAGCCATCAGGCGGCACTTTCGGTGTCGCGCGCCCACGCCCCGGTCGACGGATCGAAGCTGCCGGAAAATTCCCATTCGGCGGCACCGGTGAGGATGACGTGGTCGTCGTCGCGCCACAAAACATGCAGCGAGCCGCCGCCGGGCGTCATCAGCGTCACGCTGCGGCCGGTACGCCTTGTGCGGGCCGCAGCTACCACGGCAGCGCACGCGGCCGAGCCGCAGGCCTTGGTCAGGCCGGCGCCGCGCTCCCAGGTGCGGATTGCCATGGTCTCCGGCGAAGTCACCTGCGCGATGGTGATGTTGGCGCGCTCGGGGAAGATCGGGTGGTTTTCGAGCAGCGGGCCGAAGCGCTCGAGCTCGTACGACCAGACGTCGCGGTCGACCCAGAAGATGGCGTGCGGATTGCCCATCGAGACGACCGACGGCGAATGCAGCACCGGGGAATCGATAGGGCCGATCTGCAGCTCGATCATGCGGGTGTCGCGAAACTCCTCGGCCAGCGGGATGTCCTGCCAGCCAAAGCGCGGCGTGCCCATGTCGACTGAGATCGTTCCGTCGGCATGTTCCTCGGCATTGAGGATGCCGGCGACTGTTTCAAAGGCAAATGTCTTCTGGCCGGTCTCGGCGGCGAGCGCCTGGACCACACAGCGCATGCCGTTGCCGCAGGCTTGCGCGCTCGTTCCGTCGGAATTCAAGATGTCGATGAAAAAGGCGGTGCCCGGCGTCCTGGGGTCGTGGATCGCCATGATCTGGTCGAACCTGGTCGCCGCATCGGCATTAAGCGCGATGGCTGCCGCAGGCGTCACGCGATCGGCACGGCCGCGCATATCGGCAACGATGATCTCGTTGCCGATGCCGTTCATCTTCGCGAAAGGGGCCGCGCTTGCCATCGATCGAAAGGTCTCTTGCCGGTTTGGCGCCTATATGGCGGATAGCGGCAGAAATTACCAGCGCGGCGTGATTTTCAAGTCACCGCGAAGACGCCAAGCACGATCAGCAGGAAGATGATCAGCACGATGCCGATGAGGATGCGCGCGCCGGTGGCGGCGGCTCCGGCCAGTACCGGCATGCCGAGCAGGCTCGCTGCGGCCGCGATAATCAAAAGAATGATGATCCACCTGATCATGAGAGACACCTCACAGCCGACAGGTTTGAACACCTACAAACGTCTATGTGATGCCTTAGGTTCCGCCGCGCTAAACCTCCGGCACGTCCCAGACTTCGCCCGGCCGCAAGGCGCGAAAACGTTGCCGCGGCAGGCCGGCGGCATCGAGCGCTTCGCCGAGCTTTCTGGGCGGCTCGTCGATCGGCTCGTTGGTGAGCCGGAACGTGCCCCAGTGACAGCCGGCCGCATAGGAAGCGTTGCACAACAGCATGCCGTGCACCGCCTCTTCCGGATCCTGGTGATGCGGCGCCATGAACCAGCGCGGCTCGTAGGCGCCGATCGGCAGGATGGCGAGGCGGAAGCCGCCGTGCTTTTGCGCCATCAGCCGGTAGTTGATGCCGCCGTGGAAGCCGGTATCGCCGGCGAAATAGATCTTTGCGCCGGGTGTCTCGACGACGAAACCCGCCCACAGCGCCATGCGCCGGTCGCGGGTACCGCGGGCCGACCAGTGGTGCACCGGCTCGACATGGACGGTGACGCCATCGCCAATATCGACCCGGTCGCCCCAGTCATGCGCGGAAAGCCGCATACGGGGCACGGCAGCGTCGATGATCGTGTCGTTGCCGAGCGGCGTCAGCAGCAGCGGGTCGTGTCTTGTCTTCAGGCGCTTCAGCGTGGCGAGGTCGAGATGGTCGTAATGGTTGTGGCTGACCAGCACGAGGTCGATGGGCGGCAAATGCGAAAAGGCGATGCCCGGTGGATTGACGCGTTTCGGACCGGCGAAGGAGAGCGGCGAGACGCGTCGCGACCAGACCGGGTCGGTCAGGATGTTCAGGCCGGCTGTCTGGACGAGCAGCGAGGAATGACCGACCATGGTGAGGCGCAGCGTAGAACCATCGATGCGCTCGACCGGTCTTGCCGGTGGAAACGGGCTCGGATCCGCCGCCGGCCATTTCGAGCGTTCGCGGCTCAATTGCCATTTCAACAGATCGGCAAAGCGACCCGGCGGCCGTCCGTCGGGATTGAAGAACAAGGTGCCGTCGAAATGATCGCTGGGCGGCCCGCTGTAATAGCGGTTGGCGGCTCTCTTTCTCGCGGCCAAGAAATCGGCTCCCTGCAGTTTGCTGATCGCCAAGAGATAATGCCGGAGCCGGCCCGCACAAGCATTTGAGGTGAACGCCAGGGATTTGGCGCCAGCGCGCCGTATCGCATCAACCGGAGGTGCCGGCCAAACGGCCGAGGCGTAACGCAATTCAGGCAATGTGCATTTTGCGACAAATTTACAACATTAGCGGCGCAAACCGTATTTTAACCATATCGGGTTGAAATTTCGCCACCTTCTCCATCTTGGTGAGGGGGACATTGCGCGGACGGCATCCCCAGCCGGATCCGACGGAGGTTGAAGAATGAAATTTTCGAAAACCGGCCTGCTGGCCGTATCGTTGGCCGCGCTCGTTGCGAGCGGCTGTTCAACCTCACGGTTCACATCAATGGACGAGCAGCAGCCGGCGCCGCTGGAAGCCGCGCCCGCCGGCAAGGTGACCGCAAACCAGCTGCCGCCGCCGGCGACACCCGGCCCGGCCGATCCGTCGAAGTTCCCGACCGCGCCGCAGAACACCCAGGTCGCCTCGCTGCCGCCCGACGGGACGGCGCCGGCCGGTGCGGCCGACCTTACCGCGTCAAGCGTCGCCGGTGTGTGGAAGGCAAGCGTGTCCGGCCAGAGCTGTCAGGTGGCGACGCCGCAGACCAAATTCGGGTCGGGCTACCGCGCCGGACCGCTGCATTGCCCGGCGCCGCTCGATGGCATCAAATCCTGGAACGTCGCCGGCAAACAGCTGACGCTCTTTGACGAGAACGGCGGCACGCTGGCACGGCTTTATTCCTCGGGCGGCGAGAAATTCGACGGCCAGACTTCCAACGGCCTGCCGATCTCGCTTACAAGGTAAGAGAACGGCCCCCATTGTTACGCAATTCCGGACAGAAAACCGCTACACACTTTTCTTGGGATTGCTCCGGAACGACGTGACCGATGCATCTGCGTGACGGCCTCCAGATCCATGCGACCGTCAAGCAGCGCTACGACCATCTGGTCGAGACGGGCGCCATCGGGCGCGACCCGGCGCAGGAGCGAATAGCCGCTGCGCTCGACCGGCTGATCGAAGAGATATCGGCAAAGCGGCTGGCGCAGAAATCAAGCGCGCTGGGGTGGTTGTTCGCCCGCAAGCGCGAGGTGCACGAGGCGGTCAAGGGCCTCTACATCCATGGCGGCGTCGGCCGCGGCAAGACCATGCTGATGGACATGTTCTTCGAGCTGCTCCCGGCGAGGCGCAAGCGCCGGGTGCATTTCAACGACTTCATGGCCGACGTGCAGGACCGCATCCAGAAGCACCGGCAGGCTCGCAAGAACGGCACGGCCAAGGAGGACGACCCGATCCCGCCGGTGGCGCGCGCGCTGGCCGAGCAAGCCTGGGTGCTGTGCTTCGACGAGTTCTCCGTCACCGACATCGCCGATGCGATGATCCTGTCCAGGTTGTTTTCGGCGTTGTTTGCCAATGGCGTGGTGCTGGTCGCCACCTCCAATGTCGCGCCGCAGGATCTCTACCGCGACGGCCTGAACCGCCAGTTGTTCTTGCCGTTTGTCGCTATCCTGGAGCGCCACGCGCAGGTGCTGGCGCTTGACGCCGACAAGGATTACCGCCTCGACAAGCTCAGCCGCATGCCGGTCTACGTCACCCCGGCCGATGCCGCCGCCGACCATGCGCTCGACGACGCGTGGGCGGTGATGACGCATGGCAGGCCGACGGCCGAGGCGATGCTGACGGTGAAGGGCCGGCACGTCGTGGTGCCGCGTGCTGCCGGCGAGGCGGCGCGGTTTTCGTTCGCCGATCTCTGCGAGAGGCCGCTCGGCGCCCGCGACTATCTTGCCATTGCCAGCCGTTTCTCGACCATCTTCATCGACCATGTGCCGGTGCTCGGCGAAGGCAAGCGCAACGAAGCCAAGCGCTTCATCCTGCTGGTCGATACGCTCTACGATCATCATGTACGGCTGGTGATGAGCGCCGCGGCACCGCCGGCGCAGCTCTATACGGCCAAGCGCGGCAACGAAGTCTTCGAGTTCGAGCGGACCGCATCGCGGCTGATCGAGATGCAGAGCCACGACTGGCTGGAGGACTGGGCGGAGAGGCAGAGGGCGCAGGGATCATCGGCGGAGGCACGGCAGGCTCAGGCGTGAGGGATAGTACAGAAGGGGGCGCTGCCGGCGCCTATAATCGATAAACATACATGACGAACCCCTCCGCCGGCCCATGCGGCTCTCTTCGCGACTCGTAAAGTGCGCGAGCAGCAACATTGTCCGGCTCGGTGCCGACCCACGCCTCCTCACAGCCATGCTCGCGACCGAGTGCGAACATGGCGCCGAGCATCCTCGTCGCAATGCCCTGGCGTTGAAAGGCCGGCGCCACGCCGACTTCGTCTATGTAGAGTTCGCTCACCTTGTCCGGGTGGCGGTGGACGACGGCTGCGCATTGGCCGACGACGATGCCGTCGGCGAGGGCCACGACCATGAAATGACCGGCCTCCATGAGATAGGCGGAGAGCCGATCCGGCCTGACCGGCTCGTCGAAGACTTCGTCGACGACCCGCATCACAAGGGCGTCATCGCCAGGAAACAGCCTTCTGATTTCCAGTGCCATTGTGTAGAATTCCTCTAGCCGGCTTCAGAACTTTGACGTTTACGTAAGTCCCAATGTTTCTAACCGATTGAAATTACTCACTCCAAAATAATCGTTTGAATTTTTGTGCGGCCAAGGCTATTGCGAGCGGCGAATTTCGCGGTTCCGCAGCATTCCGGCCTCTTCCTCCGACGCCGTCATCAAATCGTCAAGGATTTGGGCGCCGTCATAGTCAAAGGGAAAACATCCTGACATGGCACGCAACAAGATAGCGCTCATCGGCTCGGGCATGATCGGCGGCACCCTCGCCCACATGGTCGGCCTCAAGGATCTCGGTGACGTCGTGCTGTTCGATATCGCCGAAGGCATCCCGCAAGGCAAGGGGCTGGACATCGCGCAGTCGTCGCCGGTCGATGGGTTCGACTCCAGACTGACCGGCGTCAACGACTATGCCGGCATCGAGGGCGCCGACGTCTGCATCGTCACCGCCGGCGTGCCGCGCAAGCCCGGCATGAGCCGCGACGATCTTCTGGGCATCAATCTGAAGGTGATGGAGCAGGTCGGCGCCGGCCTCAAGAAATACGCGCCGAAAGCCTTCGTCATCTGCATCACCAATCCGCTGGACGCCATGGTCTGGGCGCTGCAGAAGTTTTCCGGCCTGCCGAAGAGCCATGTCGTCGGCATGGCCGGCGTGCTCGACAGCTCGCGCTTCCGCTATTTCCTCGCGGAAGAATTCAAAGTCTCTGTCGAGGACGTCACTGCCTTCGTGCTCGGCGGCCACGGCGATTCCATGGTGCCGATGATCCGCTATTCGACGGTTGCCGGCATCCCGCTGCCCGACCTCATCAAGATGGGCTGGACCTCGAAGGAGCGGCTCGACCAGATCGTGCAGCGTACCCGCGACGGCGGCGCCGAGATCGTCGGCCTGCTCAAGACGGGCTCTGCCTTCTACGCGCCGGCCGCCTCGGCCATCGCCATGGCCGAAGCCTATCTCAAGGACAAGAAGCGGGTGCTGCCCTGTGCGGCGTATCTTTCGGGCCAATATGGCGTCAAGAACACCTATGTCGGCGTTCCCGTGGTAATCGGCGCCGGCGGCGTCGAGCGGATCATCGAGATCGAGCTCTCGAAAAGCGAGCAGAAGATGTTCGACAGTTCGGTCGCGGCGGTGCAGGGCCTCTGCGACGCCTGCGTCAAGATCGCTCCGCATCTCGCGGCCAAGTAAGCCGGCAACCAAGCCCGCCAAGCAAGCTGGAGACATAGCGCATGAACATCCATGAATATCAGGGCAAGGCGCTGCTGAAAGGTTTTGGCGCACCCGTGGCCGAGGGCGTGCCGGTGTTCAAGGCGAACGAGGCGGAAGCCGCCGCCAAGGCGCTGCCCGGCCCGCTCTATGTGGTCAAGAGCCAGATCCATGCCGGCGGCCGCGGCAAGGGCAAGTTCAAGGAGCTCGGCCTCGATGCCAAGGGCGGCGTCAGGCTGGCGAAGTCGGTGGCCGAGGTCGTCGCCAACGCCAAGGAGATGCTCGGCCATACGCTGGTCACCAAGCAGACCGGCCCGGCCGGCAAGCAGGTCAACCGGCTCTATATCGAGGACGGCGCCGACATCGAGCGCGAACTCTATCTGTCGATCCTGGTCGACCGTTCGGTCGGGCGCGTCGCCTTCGTCGTCTCGACCGAGGGCGGCATGGACATCGAGGCGGTCGCCCACGACACGCCGGAAAAGATCATTACCGTCGCCATCGACCCGGAAAAGGGCGTGACGGCCGACGATGTGAAGAAGCTCAACGCCGCACTGAGGCTCGACGGCGACGCCGCCAAGGATGGCGCGACCCTGTTTCCGATCCTCTACAAGGCGTTTGTCGAGAAGGACATGAGCCTGCTCGAGGTCAACCCGTTGATCGTCATGAAGAGCGGCCGGCTGCGCGTGCTCGACGCAAAAGTGTCGTTCGACAACAATGCGCTGTTCCGTCACCCGGACGTGCTCGAATTGCGTGACACCACCGAAGAGGACGAGAAGGAGATCGAGGCGTCGAAATACGACCTCGCCTATGTCGCGCTCGACGGCAATATCGGCTGCATGGTCAACGGCGCCGGCCTCGCCATGGCGACGATGGACATCATCAAGCTTTATGGCG
The DNA here is from genome assembly GCF_040318035.1 of Mesorhizobium sp. M1329. NCBI lineage: Bacteria > Pseudomonadati > Pseudomonadota > Alphaproteobacteria > Hyphomicrobiales > Phyllobacteriaceae > Mesorhizobium > Mesorhizobium sp. M1329. The sequence continues at coordinate 44,697 of NZ_JAMYLN010000026.1, forward strand.
CCGAGCCCGCCAACTTCCTCGATGTCGGCGGCGGCGCGTCGAAAGAGAAGGTGACGGCGGCGTTCAAGATCATCACCAAGGATCCGGCGGTCAAAGGCATTCTGATCAACATCTTCGGCGGCATCATGAAGTGCGACATCATCGCCGAGGGCGTCATCGCCGCGGTCAAGGAGGTTGGCCTGCAGGTGCCGCTGGTGGTGCGGCTGGAAGGCACCAATGCCGAGCTCGGCAAGAAAATCATCAACGACAGCGGGCTGAACGTGGTGTCGGCCGATGACCTCGATGACGCAGCCAAGAAGATTGTCGCGGCGGTGAAGGGCGGCTGATGCGGCGCATGCTGGCCATAGCGTTCTGCGGCATGGCCTTTTGGGCCAGCGCGGCTGAGGCTGCGGATAGTTCGACGTCGCCCGCCTGGATCGGCAAGAGGGTCAATCTCTTCATGAATTTATGTCCGGCGACAGCACCCAGCTTTGGCAGGTTCGACGCCGTTGCCCGTGAGAGCGGGTTCAAGGCCGGATCCGACGGACTCCAAGTCTACAAGGCTACAGAGATCGTTGCCTCGATCAAAAATTGGAGCGGTCGCTGCGACTGCCTTGTCTCCTTCGGCACCAACGATCCAAAGCGGGCTGCCAACATGATCCTGAGAACGCTTCTGACCAAATACGGCAGCAAGTTCCAGGCCGATGATGATCCCAAGTCCCTTGGCAAATTGAGAACGTCTGGCGGCAATCTATCGGTGCAGGTCGTAACGACGCGGCGCGCCGGTAGCCAATGGATCGGTGCTGTCGTTCACGGAAACCAAAGATGCCCAGCTTGAAAACTGAACTTCATGGTCAGGGTCGCTAGGCGATGCCTCCGCGCAAGATAAACCTCGTCGAAGCGGCGGACGCGAAGATCAAAAAGGTCTTCGATCCGCACATTGCCGGTGACGTTAACGATTCCCAGGTCAAGATCGCCAAGTTCGGCGATGTCTTCGACTGGCACGCGCATGACAATGAGGATGAAGCCTTCCTGGTGCTGCGCGGCCGCATCGCCATCGACTTCCGCGACGGCACGGTGGAGCTTGGCAGCGGCGATTTCATCGTCGTGCCGCGCGCCGTCGAGCACCGTCCGCGCTCGCTGAGCGAAGAACCTGTCGTGCTGATGTTCGAGCCGGCGACGACGCTCAACACCGGCAACGCCAAGAGCGACCTCACCGTCACCGAGCTGAAGCGGCTCTGACCATGAACGCGGCACCGTTCTCCTCCCTCTCGGCCGATCACCAGCGCCTGCAGGCGCTGGTCGGTGCCTGGCGTGGCGAGGAAGAGATTTCGGGCACTCAGTGGGCCGACGCCGGTACGGCGACTTCGGAAGTGCTGGCCGAGGCGCAATTCGGCGGCCTGTTCGTGGTGCAGCGCTATCGCCAGCGCCGCGACGGCACGGTTTCGTTCGGCTCGCACAATGTGTTCGGCTTCGATCAGCAGAACAGCCTCGTCACCCTGCATCAGTTCGACTCGATGGGGTTCGTGCCGGCATCGCCCGCCACCGGCACTTGGAACGGCAGCGAGCTGGTTCTGGATCGGTCGTCGCCGCGCGACGCGGCGCGCGTGACGTATATTTTTGACGATGCCGACACCTACCGCATGCGACTGCATTTCAAATCTGCCGGCAGCGATAGCTGGCAAGACATGGTAAGCGGCGTCTACCGGCGCGTCTCGCCATCCTCGATCAACGGTTTTTAGAAAAGGGCTCCGATGTCCATTCTCGTCGACAAGAACACCAAGGTGCTGGTGCAGGGCCTGACCGGCAAGACCGGGACGTTCCACACCGAACAGGCGCTGGCCTATCACGGCACCAAAATGGTCGGCGGCATCCACCCCAAGAAGGGCGGCGAGACCTGGACCGGCGCCAAGGGCGAGGCACTGCCGATCTTCGCCACCGTAGCCGAAGGTAAGGCCAAGACCGGCGCCAATGCCTCCGTCGTCTACGTGCCGCCGGCGGGTGCTGCCGAAGCGATTCTGGAAGCGATCGAGGCCGAGATCCCGTTGATCGTCTGCATCACCGAGGGCATACCGGTGATGGACATGATCAAGGTCAAGGCGAGGCTCGACCGCTCGAAATCGCGGCTTATCGGGCCGAACTGTCCCGGCGTGCTGACCCCCGACCAATGCAAGATCGGCATCATGCCCGGCAACATCTTCCGCAAGGGCTCGGTCGGCGTTGTTTCGCGCTCGGGAACGCTTACCTATGAGGCGGTGTTCCAGACCACCAATGTCGGTCTCGGCCAGACCACCGCCGTCGGCATCGGCGGTGATCCGGTCAAAGGCACGGAGTTCATCGACGTGCTGGAGATGTTCCTCGCCGACGACGAGACCAAGTCGATCATCATGATCGGTGAGATCGGCGGTTCGGCCGAGGAAGACGCCGCGCAGTTCCTCAAAGACGAGGCAAAGCGCGGCCGCAGCAAGCCGATGGCAGGCTTCATCGCCGGGCGCACCGCGCCGGCGGGCCGCACCATGGGCCATGCAGGCGCGGTCATCTCCGGCGGCAAGGGCGGCGCGGAAGACAAGATCGCGGCGATGGAATCGGCCGGCATCAAGGTTTCGCCGTCGCCGGCCCGGCTCGGCACGACGCTGGTCGAGGCGATCAAGGGTTAGGGGAGTAAGGGAGTGCGGGAATAGGGGAGTAGGGAACAAGAAGAGGGCATTTGCCCTACTCCCTTACTCCCCTATTCCCGTACTCCCCTCCAACAAAGGAGACGAAGCAAAGGCTTCGACAGTGACATGGCAAGACAAGATCAGGCCAACGACCAGTTTTCGCTTACCTCTTTCCTCTATGGCGGCAATGCCGATTATATCGACGCGCTTTATGCCGCCTATGAGGACGATCCCGCTTCGGTCGATCCCGAATGGCAGGATTTCTTCGCGGCGCTGAAGGACGACGCCGGCGACGTGCGCAAGAATGCCGAGGGCGCCTCTTGGGCCAAGCCCTCATGGCCGATGCAGGCCAATGGCGAGTTGGTCTCGGCGCTGGACGGCAATTGGGGCCTGGTCGAAAAGCACATCGAAAAGAAGGTCAAGGACAGGGCGGTCGGCAACGGCGCAGCGCTTTCCGACGCCGACGTGCATCAGGCGACGCGCGATTCCGTCCGCGCCATCATGATGATCCGCGCCTTCCGCATGCGCGGCCACCTGCACGCCAATCTCGATCCGCTCGGCATTGCCAAGCCGCTCGAGGATTATAACGAGCTGTCGCCGGAGAATTACGGCTTCACCGAAGCCGACTACGACCGGCCGATCTTCCTCGACAATGTGCTCGGGCTGGAATTCGGCACCATCCGGCAGATGCTCGATATCCTGACCCGGACCTATTGCTCGACGCTCGGCGTCGAATTCATGCATATTTCCGATCCCGAGGAGAAGGCCTGGATCCAGGCGCGCATCGAGGGCACCGACAAGGAGATCTCCTTCACTGCAGCCGGCAAGAAGGCGATCCTGCAGAAGCTGGTCGAGGCGGAAGGCTTCGAGCAGTTCATCGACGTCAAGTACAAGGGTACCAAGCGCTTCGGCCTCGATGGCGGCGAATCGCTGATCCCGGCGCTGGAGCAGATCATCAAGCGCGGCGGCCAGCTCGGCATGAAGGAGATCGTGCTCGGCATGGCGCATCGCGGCCGGCTGAACGTGCTGTCGCAGGTGATGGCCAAGCCGCATCGCGCCATTTTCCATGAGTTCAAGGGCGGCTCGGCCGCGCCCGACGAGGTCGAAGGCTCGGGCGACGTGAAGTACCATCTCGGTGCCTCGTCGGATCGCGAGTTCGACGGCAACAAGGTGCATCTGTCGCTGACTGCCAATCCCTCGCATCTGGAAATCGTCGACCCGGTGGTGATGGGCAAGGCGCGCGCCAAGCAGGACTATCTGTTCGGTCGCAGCCGCGAGGAGATCGTTCCGCTGGAAGAGCGCGCCAAGGTGCTGCCGCTGCTGTTGCATGGCGACGCCGCCTTTGCCGGCCAGGGCGTGATTGCCGAAATCCTCGGCCTGTCGGGCCTGCGCGGCCACCGCGTCGCCGGCACGCTGCATTTCATCATCAACAACCAGATCGGCTTCACCACCAACCCGCGCTTTTCGCGCTCGTCGCCCTATCCGTCCGATGTGGCCAAGATGATCGAGGCGCCTATCTTTCACGTCAATGGCGACGATCCGGAAGCTGTGGTCCATGCGACCAAGGTGGCGATCGAATTCCGCATGAAGTTCCACAAGCCTGTCGTGGTGGACATGTTCTGTTACCGCCGCTTCGGCCACAATGAGGGCGACGAGCCCGCCTTCACCCAGCCGATCATGTATCGCAAGATCCGCAACCAGAAGACGACGGTGCAGATCTATGCCGACCGGCTGATTTCCGAAAGCCACATCACCCAGGTCGAGTTCGAAAAGATGAAGGCCGATTGGCGGGCGCATCTCGAGCAGGAATTCGAGGTCGGCCAGCATTACAAGCCGAACAAGGCGGATTGGCTGGACGGCGCGTGGTCCGGCCTGCGCTCGGCCGACAACCAGGACGAACAGCGGCGCGGCAAGACCGCCGTGCCGGTCAAGACGCTGAAGGAGATCGGCAAGAAACTGACCGAGGTGCCGAAGGATTTCGAGGCGCACAGGACGATCATCCGCTTCCTCGACAACCGCCGCCAGGCGATCGAGTCCGGTGAAGGCATCGATTGGTCGACGGCCGAGGCACTGGCCTTCGGCGCCATCCTGCTCGACGGCAATCCGATCCGGCTGTCCGGACAGGATTCGGAGCGCGGCACCTTCTCGCAGCGCCATTCCGTGCTCTATGACCAGCGCGACGAGACACGCTACATCCCGCTCAACAATCTGTCCGCGGCGCAGGCCGGTTTCGAGGTCATCAACTCGATGCTGTCGGAAGAGGCCGTGCTCGGCTTCGAATATGGCTACTCGCTGGCCGAGCCGAAGGCGCTGACGCTGTGGGAAGCGCAGTTCGGCGACTTCGCCAACGGCGCCCAGGTGGTGTTCGACCAGTTCATCTCGTCGGGCGAGCGCAAATGGCTCAGAATGTCGGGCCTCGTCTGCCTGCTGCCGCACGGCTATGAAGGCCAGGGGCCTGAGCATTCGTCGGCCCGGCTCGAGCGCTTCCTGCAGCTTTGCGCCGAAGACAACATGCAGGTCGCCAACGTCACGACGCCGGCCAATTACTTCCACATCTTGCGCCGGCAATTGAAGCGGGACTTCCGCAAGCCTCTGATCCTGATGACGCCGAAGTCGCTGCTGCGCCACAAGCGGGCGGTATCGACGCTGCCGGAGATGTCGGGCGAAAGCGCCTTTCACCGGCTGTTGTGGGACGATGCCCAGCTGCTGTCGGGCCAGGCCATCAAGCTCACCAAGGATTCGAAGATCCGCCGTGTCGTGCTCTGTTCGGGCAAGGTCTATTACGACCTCTACGAGGAGCGCGAGAAGCGCGGCATCAACGACATCTATTTGCTGCGCGTCGAGCAGCTCTATCCGTTCCCGGCCAAGGCGCTGATCACCGAACTGTCGCGCTTCCGCAATGCCGAGATGGTGTGGTGCCAGGAAGAGCCCAAGAACATGGGCGCCTGGTCGTTCATCGATCCGTATCTCGAATGGGTGCTGGCGCATATCGACGCCAAGCATCAGCGGGTGCGCTATACCGGCCGGTCGGCCGCCGCCTCGCCGGCGACCGGATTGATGTCCAAGCATCTCGCCCAGCTTGCCGCCTTGCTCGACGACGCGCTTGGTGAATAGAACAGAACCGAAAGAAACGGACAGGCACAATGGCAACCGAAATCCGCGTCCCGACACTTGGTGAATCCGTCACCGAGGCGACTATCGGCAAATGGTTCAAGAAGGTCGGCGACGCGATCACCGCCGATGAGCCGCTGGTCGAGCTCGAAACCGACAAGGTGACGGTGGAAGTGCCGGCCGCCGCCGCGGGCACGCTCGCCGAGATCGCCGTCAAGGAAGGCGAGACGGTCGGCGTCGGCGCACTGCTCGGCACGATTTCGGCAGGCGGAGCAGCCGATGCTGCCGCCGCCCCGGCAACGAAGCAGGAGGCGGTGTCGCAGGCCTCGGCTCCGACTGCGGCCTCGAGCGTCAAGCAGGCCGCCGCCGAGACGGCCAAGATCGCCGGCGACGCCGGCGCCATCGAGACACGCACCATGCCGCCGGCGCCGTCGGCGGCAAAGCTGCTGGCCGAGCACAATCTCGCGGTCGACCAGGTGTCGGGCTCGGGCAAGCGCGGCCAGGTGCTGAAAGGCGACGTGCTCGACCTGATCGCCAGGGGCGCGCCGTCGCAGCCGGCAGAAATGCCGAAGGCCGCCCCTGTACCGGCACCTGTCGCAGCGCGTGCGCCGTCCTCGGCCGACGATGCGTCGCGCGAGGAGCGCGTGCGCATGACCAAGCTGCGCCAGACCATCGCGCGCCGCCTCAAGGAAGCGCAATCGACCGCCGCCATGCTGACCACCTTCAACGAGGTCGACATGAGCGCGGTGATGGCGCTGAGGAGCAAATACAAGGACGTGTTCGAGAAGAAGCACGGGGTGAAGCTCGGCTTCATGGGCTTCTTCACCAAGGCGGTCACCCATGCGCTGAAGGAGATACCGTCGGTCAATGCCGAGATCGACGGCACCGACATCATCTTCAAGAACTACGCCCATATCGGCGTTGCCGTCGGCACCGAGAAAGGTCTCGTCGTGCCGGTTGTGCGCAATGCCGACCAGATGTCCATCGCCGAAATCGAAAAGGAAATCGGCAGGCTGGGGCTTGCGGCGCGCGACGGCAAGCTGTCGGTTGCGGATATGCAAGGCGGCACGTTCACGATTTCCAACGGTGGCGTTTACGGGTCGCTGATGTCGACGCCGATCCTCAATGCGCCGCAGTCGGGCATTTTGGGCATGCACAAGATCCAGGAGCGGCCGATGGTGGTCGGCGGCCAGATCGTCATCCGTCCGATGATGTATCTGGCGCTGTCCTACGACCACCGCATCGTCGACGGCAAGGAAGCGGTGACGTTCCTGGTGCGGGTCAAGGAAAGCCTGGAGGATCCTGAGCGGCTGGTGCTCGACCTCTAGGGGCGGCCGACGTGAGCCGGAGCATGGATCTGCGCCGCCGGATGAATTCCCCTCGTTTCCGGTCCGGTTTGTTTGTCACGATCTGCGCACTCGGCGTGCAGACGGTCTCCGCGGCCCTCGCCGCCTGTCCCATCGAGCTCGCCGTCTATGGCGAACCTGAGAACGCCGCCGAGATCGATTTCAGGCCGACCGGGGAGTCGGCCGCCGTCACCAACAGCTTCAAGATGGTGCTCGACAAGGGCGTCGTGCTCGACGGCATCGTCATGTGGACCGAGGGCGTGGCGCGGCCGCATGGCTCGCTGATGTACAAATGCCCGGCCGGCGACATCACCGGCGACGAGCTCGCCGCCTGCACCGTGTGGGAGGGCGTCATCTACACTGCCGACGACCAGGGCAATATCGCGTTGCTGCCGGGCGAAGGAAAGGATGCGCCGAAGAAGCTGATCCTTCCCGATCTGGGAGCGTCGTTGCAGATGTCGGCGGCCTATGGCGCCAACGGCTTTTCCAAGGTGCCCTGGGACGTCTTTGCCCTGAAAGGATGTCAGGAATGAGCGCGAGCGGAAAAATCCTGCTGGTGACCGGCGGCAGCCGCGGCATTGGCGCCGCTACATGCAGGCTTGCCGCCAAGGCCGGCTATCGCATTGCGGTCAATTACGTGTCGAATGCAAAAGCAGCCGAAACGGTGGTCGCCGACATCGAAGCCGCTGGCGGAGAAGCCTTCGCCGTCAAGGGCGATGTCGCCAGCGAGGGGGACGTGTTGGCCATGTTCGAGGCTGTCGATGCCCGGTTCGATCGGCTCGACGCGCTCGTCAACAATGCCGGCGTGGTCGACCAGAGCGCGCGCGTCGACGAGCTGAGCGCTGCAAGGCTGGAGCGCATGATGCGCATCAATGTGATCGCACCGATGCTTTGCGCCCGCGAGGCGGTGAAGCGCATGTCGACCAGGCATGGCGGCAAGGGCGGCGCGATCGTCAATGTTTCTTCGATCGCGGCAAGGCTTGGCGGGCCGGCTCAATATGTCGACTACGCCGCCTCGAAGGGCGCGCTCGATTCCTTCACCATCGGGCTTGCCCGCGAAGTGGCCGGCGAAGGCATTCGTGTCAATGCGGTCAGCCCGGGCATCATCGACACAGAAATTCATGCCTCCGGCGGGCAGCCGGATCGCGCCGAGAGAATGCGCAAGGTGGTGCCCATGCAGCGCGTCGGCACCGCCGAGGAAGTCGCAGCCGCAATTCTCTGGCTGCTGTCGGACGAGGCGTCCTACACAACAGGCGCCAATCTGGAAATCGGCGGCGGCCGCTAAAGCAAAAGGGACAGTATTATGGCCTATGACGTCGTTATCATCGGATCGGGACCAGGCGGCTATGTCTGCGCCATCAAGGCGGCGCAGCTCGGTCTGAAGACGGCGGTGGTCGAAAAGAACCCGACCTTCGGCGGTACCTGCCTCAACATCGGCTGCATCCCGTCGAAGGCGCTGCTGCATGCGTCCGAGATGTTTGCCGAGGCCGGCCATTCCTTCGATGCGCTCGGCGTCGAGATCGGCGCGCCCAAGCTCAACCTTGGGAAGATGATGGCGCACAAGGATGCGACGGTGACGGCCAACGTCAATGGCGTCGCCTTCCTGTTCAAGAAGAACAAGATCGACAGTTTTCGTGGCACCGGCAAGGTGGTTGCGGCCGGCAAGGTGTCGGTGACCTCCGATGACGGCAAGATCGAGGAGATCGAGACCAAGAACATCGTCATCGCCACCGGCTCCGACGTCGCCGGCATTCCCGGCGTCAAGGTCGATTTCGACGAGAAGGTGATCATCTCGTCGACCGGCGCGCTGTCGCTGGACAAGGTGCCGGGCCATCTGGTGGTGGTCGGCGGCGGTGTCATCGGTCTAGAGCTCGGCTCGGTATGGGCGCGGCTCGGCGCCAAGGTCACCGTGGTCGAGTTCCTCGACACCATCCTGGGCGGCATGGATGGCGAGGTCTCCAAACAGTTCCAGCGCATGCTGTCGAAGCAGGGCTTTGAGTTCAGGCTGGGCGCCAAGGTGACCGGCGTCGCCAAGGCCAAGAAGGGGGCGACCGTCACCTTCGAGCCGGTCAAAGGCGGAGCGGCCGAGACGATCGAGGCGGACGCGGTGCTGATTGCGACGGGACGACGGGCCTATTCGGACGCTCTCGGGCTGAAGGAGGCCGGCGTCGACGTCGATGAGCGCGGCCGGGTCAAGACCGACGGTCATCTCAGGACCAACGTGCCTGGCATCTACGCCATCGGCGATGTCATCGCCGGGCCGATGCTTGCCCACAAGGCCGAAGACGAGGGCGTGGCGGTGGCCGAAACCATCGCCGGCCAGGCCGGTCATGTGAACTATGACGTGATTCCGAGCGTCGTCTACACCACGCCGGAAATCGCCTCGGTCGGCAAGACCGAAGAAGAATTGAAGAAGGCCGGCATCGACTACAAGGCCGGAAAATTTCCGTTCAGCGCCAACGGCCGGGCGCGCGCCATGCTGCACACCGACGGCTTTGTGAAAATCCTGGCCGACAAGGCCAGTGACCGTGTGCTCGGCGTCCACATCGTCGGCTTCGGCGCCGGCGAGATGATCCACGAGGCGGCCGTGCTGATGGAGTTTGGCGGCTCGTCGGAAGACCTAGCCCGCACCTGTCACGCCCATCCGACAATGTCGGAGGCGGTAAAGGAGGCGGCATTGGCGACGTTCTTCAAGCCGATCCATATCTGAGCAAACGCGGAGAATCGCAAACCTTGGAGATTGGCTGAAACATCTGCGATTGCTCCCAAAAACAAAACGGCCCGCCTTTCAGCGGGCCGTTCATATATTAAGTCGGCAGTCTGATCACTGAGGGGCCGGTGCTGGTGCCGGCGCAGGTGCTGGTGCCGGGGCTGGCGCAGGGGCCGGAGCGGGTGCAGGTTCTGCCGGAGCCGGAGCCGGAGCGGGTGTTGCCGGAGCTGGCGCAGGAGCCGGTTCGGCCGGCTTCATCGGCTCGGCGGGTGCAGGCGCCGGGGCCGGTGTGCTGGCTGCGGGCGGTTCGGCAGGCGCAGGTGCCTCGCTACGTCTTCCAAAAACATAATAGGCGACAATTGCCAGGATAACGACGACCAGGGCAATCAGCCAGCCGCTGCCGCCGCCGCGTGGCCGTGCGGTGCCCGGCGAGGTGAATGGGTCGTTCGGATTGGGTGTGTTCGCCATAAAAGTGTCCTCCGTGGATGAAAAACATCAAGTAATAGCCATCAACGTACAATCGTTGAATCGGTTTCACATTAGGCGTTGAAAACGCCGAAAACAGGGCAATTCTGATCCGGAATCGCTTGCAGGCATGCATTTCCACCGCAAAATGGGTTCGATCGAGCCAAACCGAACCTTTTTCAGTTTCTTGGCACGAAGCGCGGCTGGTCCGCCGTCGCGCCACGAGTAAGGACTGACCCCGCCTTGGCAATGATTCGGTGTGCAACTCCGCCGTGTTGTTCAGTTGACGGCGGTCACCGTATAGCCAGTCTTGCGGAAACCCTCGACCAAGCCTTGCGCGCCGGGAAGGTGCATGGCGCCGACCGCCATGAAGACATTGCCGTGGGCGAGGATCGGCGCTGCCCGATCGACCATCACCTTGTTGCGGCTGGTGATCATGGTCTGCTCGAATTCGGCGTAACCCGATTGGTCGTCGACCTGTTCGGGGATGACGGCCCGAAACAGCGGTACGTACATGCCAGTGTCGCCACGCCGGTAAAGCACGATCATGGTTTCGTTGACGTCGTTCACCTTGTCGCCAAGCTTCAGCGTATCGACCAGCCCCTTCAGGTGAAAGGCGATCGGCAGCGAAGCCATGGCATGCAGCTGGTCGGCGATTGTCTCCAGCCCCTCGACCGATTTGCCCGAAGCCTCGGCGTCCTTGGCAAGCTTGACGTCGAGCACCGGCGCACCGCCAGCCTGGCGGGCGACTTCGCATGCAGGCAGCGCCACCGTCGCCGACAGCAACCAGGGCTTCATCTTGGCGACGGTCGCTGGCGGGATGCCACGCGCATCGAGCGCCTTGTCGACCACCGCCGCATCCTCCGGCGACAGCAGCGACGAAAGCGTCGTCTTGTCGGTGAACATCATCAGATCCGGCTCTTTCAGCAGTGTGGCCATCACCTTCTGCTTGTCGAGCACTTCGGTGGTCTCGATGACGACGGTGCCAGCCGCATCGAATGCCTTCTGCGCGGCGGGCGGCAGCGTGGTGACGCGCGGGTCGGTAACGTGCATGGTGCCGAACAGGAAAGACGGTTTTTCGCCTGATTTTTCGAGCTTCCACAGCAGGCCCTTGCCGTTCGGCGTCGCTGCCGCGTCTGCCTCGATCTTGCGGTAGGCAGCCGGGTCGTCCTTTTGCAGCGCGCTCAGCATATCGCTACCGGCGCAGGCCGGGGTCTCGGCGCGTGCCTTGCCCGCGGCGAGCAGCGCGATGATGAGGAAGGAGAGGAAAAACAGGGCGTTGAGCGCGACAAGCAGCTTCAGCGACATATGGGTCGCGCGGTCGGCGATGGCGATGAGGCGTTTCATGTTGCGGTTCTAGGCGCAAAAAGCGGCAAAACGGTTAACCGGCGCATCCAAATTGTTGCGAGATGGCCACCGATATATGCATCGATCACGCGCGCGGATGGGCTGCTTCGTAAATCTCGAGCAGCCTGGCGGTGTCGACGCCGGTGTATATCTGGGTCGTCGACAGGCTGGCATGGCCGAGCAACTCCTGGATGGTGCGCAGGTCGCCGCCGCGCCCTAGCAGGTGCGTGGCGAAGGAATGGCGCAACGCATGCGGCGTCGCTGTGTCGGGCAGGTTGAGCGCCGAGCGCAGCTTGGCCATGTCGCGCTGGACGATTGCCGGGTTCAGCGGGCCGCCGCGGGCACCGCGAAACAGCAAGCCCTTGGGATCGAGATGATAGGGACACAAGCGGCGGTATTCGGCAATCGCGCGCAGCGCCACCGGCAGCACCGGCACCAGCCGCGTCTTGCCACCCTTGCCGGTGACGCGCAGCACGGTCTCACCAGGTGAGGACAGATCGGCGCCCGACAGGCCGAGCGCCTCGGAAATGCGCAAGCCGGACCCATAGAGCAGGGTCAGCACGGCGGCGTTGCGCGCGGCGATCCACGGCTCCTCCGCCAGCTGGCCTTCCACCGAGACGACGTGTTTTGCATCGCCTGCGGTCAGTGGCTTGGGCAGCGATTTCGGCTGCCGCGGCGCGCGTAAGGCTGCCGCACCTGCCGCATTGGCGAGGCCGCGCCGCTCCAGGAAACGCAGCAGCGAGCGGATGCCAGCCAGCCCGCGTCCGAGCGTGCGGGCGCCGGCGCCCTCGGCACGGCGGGCAGCGAGAAAGCCGCGCAGATCGGCGGGGCGCAGATCGGCGATGTCGGAGATGCCGGGCGAGCCGCCGCAATGGCCGGTCAGGAAATGCAGGAACTGGCGCGTGTCGCGTTCATAAGCCTCGACGGTTTCGGGCGACAGCCGGCGTTCTCGCGCCAGCATCTTCAGCCAGGCCTCGCGCGCCGCCTGAAGATCGGGTTTCGCCGGTATGAGGAATTCCTGCATTGCGATCTTCCAGTTCCGTTCTTCCAGTTCTGGGCCATCTTCCGGCACGCGGGTTAGGAAGCGGTGAAGAGCGGCGTCATTGAAATGACGACGGGCTGGGGTTAGAGCAAGGCAAAGGATTTTCCGCAGATGAGCAAGCCGCAAAACCCCGTCCAGATGGCCGTGATCGGTGCCGCGCACGGCATCAAGGGCGAATTGCGCGTCAAGAGCTTTACCGGCGACCCACTGGCACTGGCCGATTACGGTCCGCTCTACACCAGGGATGGCCGCGCCTTCCAGATCGTCGACATCAGGCCTGCCAACACCGTGGTGGTGGTGCGGTTCAAAGGCGTCAACGATCGCAATGCCGCCGAGGCGCTTGCCGGCACCGAATTGTTCGTCGACCGTTCGGTGTTGCCGGATGAGGGCGAAGAGGATGAATTCTACCATGCCGACCTCGTCGGACTGGAGGTCAAGGATGACACCGGTGAGGTCATCGGCAAGGTCGTCGCCGTGCATAATTTCGGTGGCGGCGACATTCTCGACGTGACGCTTGCCGGGCGCAAAGGCGTGCTCATCCCGTTCACGCAGGCCGCTGTTCCAGACGTGTCGATCGCCGGCGGCTTTGTCCGTGTTGATCCAGCCGCCGCAGGGTTGGTCGAGGACGAGGACGGCGAGCCTGCCGGTGACGACGGTTTCGACCCGAAGGGCAGGCCGCGCGGGCCGAGGGACGCCGGAGGCAACCGGTGAGTTTTTCGGCTTCGGTGCTGACGCTCTATCCCGAGATGTTTCCCGGCGCGCTCGGCCTGTCGCTGGCCGGCCGCGCGCTCGAGACCGGCATTTGGTCGCTCGAAACGATCCAGATCCGCGACTTTGCCAGCGATCGTCACCGTACCGTCGATGACACACCGGCCGGCGGCGGCGCCGGCATGGTGATGCGGGCAGACGTGCTGGCCCGTGCCATCGACCATGCCTCGCCGCCCGGCGATCCGCGTCCGCGCCTGCTGATGAGCCCGCGCGGCAAGCCGCTGATGCAGCGCCGTGTGCGCGAGCTCGCCGGCGGGCCGGGTGCGGTGATCGTCTGCGGCCGCTTCGAAGGCGTCGACCAGCGGGTCATCGAATCGCGGGGGCTGGAAGAAGTCTCGATCGGCGATTTCATCCTGTCCGGCGGCGAGCCGGCGGCACTCGTGCTGCTCGACGCCGTGGTGCGCCTGCTGCCCGGCGTCATGGGCAATGCGGTATCGGGCGACGAAGAGAGCTTTGAGAACGGCCTGCTCGAACATCCGCATTATACGCGGCCGCAGGAGTTCGAGGGCCGACCGATTCCCGAAGTGCTGATTTCGGGCAATCACAGGAAGATCGCGGCCTGGCGGCGGGCCGAAGCGGAGAGGCTGACGAAAGAGCGAAGGCCCGATCTTTTAGCCGCTCAGCCCTTGTCGAAATAGTAAAAAGCCAGGAACAGGCCGACGGCGATGACGAAGCCGCGCACCGCGTTCTGCGGCACGCGCCTGGCGATCCAGACGCCGGCATAGCCGCCGAGCGCGCCACCCGGGATCATGATGATCGCCTGCAACCAGGCGATGACGCCGCCCGAGACGAAGACCAGGATAGCTATCGCCGCGATGACCACGGCCAGCATGTTCTTCAGCGCGTTCAGCCGGTGATAGTCGCCGGACTGGGTGAGACCGAGCGTCGCCAGCATCATGACGCCCATGCCGGCGCCGAAGAAGCCGCCATAGACGGCGGTGGCGAACTGCGCCAGCGACCCGACCAGCGAACCCACCGCGGCCTCATGCTCCGGCTTGGGCGCCGGCTTCAGCCATGGCCCGGCAGCGAACAATGCGGTTGCCGCCAGCAGCAGCCACGGCACCAAGGCGCGGAACGACGGGTTATCGAGCCCTAAAAGGATAAGCGCGCCAGACAGCGCACCGAGACCCGAAATGAGGCTGAGCAGCAGTGCGCCGCGCCAGAAATGCTTGATGTCGTGCCAATAGGCGAGCGTCGAGGTGATGTAGCCAGGAAACTGCGTCACCGACGATGTCGCATTGGCGACGATCGGCGGCAGGCCGGCCAGGGTCATGGCGCCAAAGGTTATGAACGTGCCGCCGCCGGCAACGGCGTTGACCGCGCCTGACAGAAAGCCGGCGAGAAAGAGCAGGACCGCGTCCAAGATTGGCATGAGGGGTGTCGTCGCTGGAGGAAAATGCTTATCTTCCGGCTTAGAAAGCTTGACGCGCGGGCGCAACCCCCTGGACCACAAGCGATCATAGGATTGCCACAGCGGGCGCCAGCCAAAAAGAAACAGCGCCAAAAAAGAAACGGCGAAGACGTGACAAAGCGCCGAAATAGCTGTATGTGCGCGCCGAACCGGAAGAAAATTTGCCAAGAGCGATCTTCTGGCCCGTCAACAATGACGGTGTAGTCGCCCCTGCCCGATGTTCTCGAACAGACGTTCCCGAACGAAGGGCATAGCCGAGCGGTCGATGCGACCGCAAGGCGAGTGTCGGACGCTCTGACTGTCGGAAGAACAAGAAGTGGATTTATGAGATGGATATCCTCCGTCAGCTCGAGGCCGAGCAGGCCGCCAAGATCGAAGCCAAGCGCAAGCTCCCCGAATTCCAGCCCGGCGACACCGTGCGCGTCCAGGTCCGCGTGACCGAAGGCACCCGCACCCGCGTCCAGGCCTATGAGGGCGTCGTCATCGCCCGCGCCGGCGCCGGCTTCCAGGAAAACTTTACCGTCCGCAAGATCTCCTACGGCGAAGGCGTGGAGCGTGTGTTCCCGGTCTATTCGCCAATGGTCGAGGGCGTCGAGATCGTGCGCCGCGGCAAGGTGCGTCGCGCCAAGCTGTACTATTTGCGTGACCGTCGCGGCAAGTCGGCCCGCATTTCGGAAAACACCGGCGTGCGCGCCCGCAAGCTCAACGACGAAGAGCGCGATGCGCTGAACGCCGAGAAGGCGCGCATCGAGGCCGAGAAAGTGGCCGCCGCCCAGGCGCTGGCCGCCGAGAAGGCCGCGCAGGACGCCGCCGAGAAGAAGGCCGCCGACGAGGCCGCCAAGGCCGCGGAAGCAGCTGCCGCCGAATAAGGCTCTTCAAGAACGTACTTTCGGAAAGGCGGCTTCGGCCGCCTTTTTGTTTCGCGAGGTGGAGCCGATTTGCCGGGCCGCCTCGGTCCGCTATCGAAACGGATCGTTCCGTAATGCCGCCGTCGAAAGCATTGGAATCCATTTTCGTGCCGAACGCCGCATCGGAGCGGCTTGCAAGGCGCCTGCGGAAAGCTAAAGTCGGCGCCGGATTTTCCTGCATGCCTCGGCTGATCGAGGCGGTTCAGTTCCTGGGGAGCATCGTCATGATCAATTCGAAACTGCTGCTGGCCGGCCTGCTGGCTTGCCTTCTCGTGCCTGTCGCGGCTCTGGCGCAAGCGCTGCCCGACCTCGGCGGCAAGAAAGTGGTGGTGGTGACTGAAAATGCCTATCCGCCGCTGCAGTTCATCGATGCCAAGACCGGCAAGCAGATCGGCTGGGAATATGACGCGATGAACGAGATCGCCAAGCGGTTGAATTTCAAGGTCGAGTACCAGAATACCTCCTGGGACGCGATGATCCAGGCGGTTTCCGACAACCAGTACAACATCGGCATGACCGGCATCACCATCAAGGACGACCGCAAGCAGAAGGTCGACTTCTCCGACCCCTATATGCGTTCGGAGCAGTTCATGCTGGTGCGCGGCGACGAGAAGCGCTTCAGCGATGCCAAGACGTTCGCCGCCTTCAAGGACGGGCTGATCGGCGCGCAGGCCGGCACCACGCCGTTCTACACCGCCGTCTACAGCGTGCTCGACGGCAACGAGCAGAACCCGCGCATCAAGCTGTTCGAGACATTCGGCGCGACGGTGCAGGCGCTGAAGGCCGGCGACGTCGACGTCGTGCTCACCGACGGCACTGCCGGCAAGGGCTATGTCGATGCGTCCAATGGCGGCCTGAAGCTGATCGGCGGCCCGCTCGGCACCGAGGATTTCGGCTTCATCTTCCCCAAGGGCTCCGACCTGGTGAAGCCGGTCAACGCGGCAATCGCCGCGCTCAAGGCCGACGGCACGCTCGACGCGCTCAACAAGAAGTGGTTCCTTGATTACAAGATGGGGCAGTAGTCTCCATTGCTACGTGCGATGCGCGATGATCGTGTGCTGAAATTCGCACGAATTTCGTTTCTTCCCACCCCCCTCTGTCCTGCCGGACATCTCCCCCGCAAGGGGGAGATTGGCAGCTTTGGTCTCACCGCACATTCTGCAACGTTGGGGGTTGGCGAAAGCAGGCGCGACAGCCGATCTCCCCCCTTGCGGGGGAGATGGCCGGCAGGCCAGAGGGGGGTGTGACAGAACGCTGCCTTCGTGACACTGTCACCGGTACCGCTTGATGCCGTCGGCGCCCCCAGCCACCGCCAAATCCGACTTCCCCTGGTGGCTTGCCGTGGCCGTGGCGATCGCCTTGGCCGCCGCTATCTTCATCGCTGCCAGCGACCTCTATGCCCAGGTCTTCACAACCGTCGCCAAGGGCATCGGCGTCACCATCTTCGTCACTGTGGTCGCCTTCGCGCTGGCTTGCGCGATCGGGCTCGGCGTCGCGCTGATGGGCCTGTCGGACTCACGCTGGCTCAGCCAGATCGCCCGCTTCTATGTCGAGATCATCCGCGGCGTGCCGATGCTGGTGCTGTTGTTCTGGATCGCCTTTGCCGGCGCGCCGGCCTTCGTCGCGGCATGGAACGCGCTGACGGCGCCGCTGCAAAGCGCCGGCCTCTTCGGTGAGCTGCTGGTACGCGACGTGTCGCTTTTATGGCGCGCCGTCATGGCGCTGACCATCGGCTATTCCGCCTTCATCTCGGAGGTGTTCCGCGCCGGTATCCAGGCGGTCGAGAAGGGCCAGATCGAGGCGGCGAAGGCGCTCGGGCTGACGCGCACGCAGCGCTTCCGGCTCGTCATCTTTCCGCAGGCGATCCGCACCATCCTGCCGCCGCTCGGCAATGATTTCGTCGCCATGGTCAAGGATTCCTCGCTGGTCTCGGTGCTCGGCGTCGCCGACATCACCCAGATGGGCAAGATCTACGCCGCCGGCTCGTTCCGCTTCTTCGAAACCTATTCCATCGTCGCCTATATCTATCTCATGCTGACCGTCGGCTTGTCGCTGGCCCTGCGGGCGCTGGAGAAGCGGCTGCGCCACCAGAATGGGTAATAGAAGGCAGGCGAAATCGGCGCTACCATCGAGCGGACCGGGGAGGACCCATGATCATCGACAAGGCCAATGCGGCGCTGGAAGCGGTTTACACGGCCGACACGCCTGAGGCGCTCGCCAAGGCCTATGCGCAATGGGCCGCGACCTATGACGGCGAAACCGCGGCGCTCGGCTATCTCCTGCCGTTCCTCATCACCGCCTGGGTGGCGCGCCACGTGCCGCCGGGCGAAGGGCCGCTCCTCGACGCCGGCTGCGGCACCGGCCTGTCGGGGCCGTCGCTCAAGGCGCTCGGCTACCACGATATTGCCGGGCTCGACCTGTCGCAGGACATGCTGAAAATCGCCGGCAGCCGGCAGGCCTACAGCGAGCTGAAACAGGCGATGCTCGGCGGGCCATTGCCCTGGCCGGACGGGTATTTCCGCGCCTTCTTCTCGACCGGCGTGTTCACCATCAGCCACGCGCCGGCGTCGGCCCTGCATGAACTGGTACGCATCACCAGGAAGGGCGGCCACGCCATCTTCACGGTCCGTGACCAGGTGTTTGAAAGCGGCGGGTTCAAGGCTGTGCTTGGCGAACTGGAGCAGGCGAAAAAATGGCGGCCGGTCGAGGAGAGCCCATGGTTCCGCTGCTATGCGATCGCCGAGCCCGACGCGCTGGTGAAAACGTTTGTGTTCGAGGTAATTTGAGTAAGCTTGGCGGTTGCTCCTCGCCCCCGCAAAGCGGGGGAGAGGAACCCAGGTTTCGCGCCACGCACCCGCCGATTGCTGAAAAGCCAAAACATTGATATGAGCAACGCCATGGAAGAGCTTTTTGGCGATCCGGCCTATAAAGGTTTCGTGCTGCAGGACAGAAAACGCCTGCCGTCGCGATTTTCCGCGCGCGTCTGCGGGGCGCTGACCAGCCGACTTAGCTAGGGCGGACTCGCCAGGCTGTTTCGCCGGGCCGACCGGCGTCCTTTTCCCTTTTTAAATCGACGGATTTACGCAAATGAGCGCACCGCGCACCCTCTATGACAAGATTTTCGACGACCATGTCGTCGACCGCCAGGACGACGGCACCTGCCTGCTCTATATCGACCGCCATCTGGTCCACGAAGTCACCAGCCCGCAGGCTTTCGAAGGCCTGCGCATGACCGGCCGCAAGGTTCGGCATCCGGAAAAGACGCTGGCCGTGGTCGACCACAATGTGTCGACCTCGCCGGAACGCAAGTTCGGCATCAAGAACGAGGAAAGCCGCATTCAGGTCGAGGCACTGGCCAAGAACGCCAAGGATTTCGGTATCGAATATTATTCCGAGAAGGATATCCGCCAGGGCATCGTCCACATCATCGGTCCCGAGCAGGGCTTTACGCTGCCCGGCATGACCATCGTCTGCGGCGACAGCCACACCTCGACGCATGGCGCGTTCGGGGCGCTGGCGCATGGCATCGGCACCTCGGAAGTCGAGCATGTGCTGGCGACGCAGACGCTGATCCAGCGCAAGGCCAAGAACATGCTGGTGCGCGTCGACGGCGCACTGCCGGAAGGCGTCACCGCCAAGGACACCATCCTCGCCATCATCGGTGAGATCGGCACGGCCGGCGGCACCGGCTATGTTATCGAATATGCCGGCGAGGCGATCCGCGCGCTGTCGATGGAAGGCCGCATGACGATCTGCAACATGTCGATCGAAGCCGGCGCGCGCGCCGGCCTGATCGCGCCCGACGAGACCACCTTCGCCTATGTCAAGGACAAGCCGCGCGCCCCCAAGGGCGAAGCCTGGGACGCCGCGCTCGCCTATTGGAAGACGCTGCAGTCCGACGAAGGCGCGCATTTCGACAAGGTGGTCGTGCTCGACGCGGCAAAACTGCCGCCGATCGTCTCCTGGGGCTCCTCGCCCGAGGACGTGGTCTCGGTGCAAGGCATCGTGCCGAACCCGGACGATATAACCGACGAGAACAAGCGCACGTCCAAGCAACGCGCACTCGATTATATGGGCCTGAAGCCGGGCACCAAGATCACCGATATCGAACTCGATCGCGTCTTCATCGGCTCCTGCACCAATGGCCGCATCGAGGATCTGCGCGCCGCCGCCAAGGTGATCGAGGGCAAGAAGGTCAACCCGCGGGTCAGTGCGATGATCGTGCCGGGCTCCGGTCTGGTCAAGGAACAGGCCGAGGCCGAAGGCCTAGACAAGATCTTTGTCGCCGCCGGCTTCGACTGGCGTGAGCCGGGCTGCTCGATGTGCCTTGCCATGAACGACGACCGGCTGAAGCCGCATGAGCGCTGCGCCTCGACCTCGAACCGCAATTTCGAAGGGCGCCAAGGCTTCAAGGGCCGCACGCATCTGGTATCGCCGGCAATGGCGGCGGCGGCAGCGATTGCCGGCCATTTCGTCGACATCCGCGAGTGGAAATAGGGCAGGGGCTCTCGCGCAGTTAGATATGAGGTGCCCGAGCCGCAATGCGGTTCGGGCATTCTTCAGCCGGGCCGCCTGACGAATTCGTGGAATCCCTCACGGCGGCCGGGTTGATCCTTTGCGACGACCAGCGCCAGTTCGCGCTCGTCGAAGAGTTTGAACCATTCGTCCCATTCGACCAGTTCATAGCCGCCGGCATTGACTGGGCGTTCGGCCTCATCCTGGTCCTGGTAGGCATGCTGGCCGAAGACCAGCCTCAGCATGGGCTGCGTTCCGGCTTCGGGCGACACGTCGACGATCGCCGGAAAGCCGGCGCGCGCCGCGGCCCATGAGCGAATTGCATCGTGATCGGTCAGCATGATCGTGTCGGCCATCGGAGCGTCTCCTGGTTGCCGTCGTGAAACGCCGCTCGCCGTTCGCGGTTCCGCCCAGCGGCCTTGTCGACGCACCCGTCGTATATTCGCTTTCGCTTAACCGCTTGTTTGGGCTTCCGCTCTAACGTCTCCTGAGGGAAGCGAGGGGAAATTACAGCGCTTGGACACCGGACTGCTCATAGCGCTGCTCAATCCAGCTATCGCCCTCACACTCGGCACGGCATTTCTCGTGCTGTGGTTCCATCAGCGTCACCGTCCCTATCTGGCTGTGCTGGCGGCGGGCTACTCGGCTTCGGCCGCAGGCTTCCTGCTCCAGTATTTCACGCTGCCGGTCGGTATGGCGCCCACCAAGCTCATCTCGATCCTGTGCTTCACCTTTGCCACCTGCTGTCTCGCCGGCGCGGTCATTGCGCGCTACGGGCGGCGCGTGCCTTACCCGGCGGTCGGCATTCTGGCCTGCGGCGGACTGGCCGCGTTCTCGTGGTTTCTTTTTGCCCGGCCGGATCTCACCTGGCGCATCCTTGCAATCAATTTCAGCTTCGGGGGCATCAGCCTGGTTGTCGCCGCCGAGTTGCGCGTGGTGCGCAACAACGGCCCGACGGAAATGATCTTGTTCGTGCTGTCGCTGCTTTCCGGCCTGAACTTCCTGGCGCGGACCCTTGCCGTCGTCATCGCGCATGGGCCGTTCACCAGCTATGAAGGGCTTTACACCTCGTCCTACTGGACGACGGCGCTGCTGTCGCATGCATTGCTGTCGCTGCTTATTGCACTTTGCCTGTTCGGCGCCGCCGCGCTGGATGTGATGAAGGCCCTGAAGACCGAAACCCTGACAGACCCGCTGTCGGGGCTGCTCAACCGCCGCGGTTTCGAAGAGCGTGCCACGGTGGTCCTGCAGCACTGTGCCACGGCGCGGTTGCCGGTTACGCTGGTGCTGGCCGATCTCGATCATTTCAAGGCACTCAACGATCAGCATGGTCACGCGGCCGGCGATCGTGTCATCGCTGACTTCGCCGCCAAGCTTCTATCGGCTGCAGGTACGGGTGGCGTTGCCGGCCGCATCGGCGGCGAGGAGTTTGCCGTGCTTTTGCCGCTCAGCGACCTTGGCGCGGCGAGACTGTTTGCCGAAACCATTCGCACGCTCTATTCGGCGGGCAGAATCGACGGGCTTCCGCCCGAGACAAGGGTGACCGCGAGCTTCGGCGTGGCCGCCCGCACTAGCGACGAAGGGCTGGACCCGCTGATGCGCCGTGCCGACGAAGCACTCTACAAAGCCAAGAGGAATGGCCGCGACAGCGTGTGCCTGTCCTATCAGCGGCCTGAAACAGTCGTCCTTCCCAATCGGACCAGTGCTGGCTGAGCGTCAGCGGCGCCGTCGAATTAACGTCTTTTTCGCGCCTCGGTGATTTGCTGTTCGGCGGGGAGTGCCAAAAACGCCATGGGCAGCGCTAATTTCATCCTGGTGATCAACCTGTTCGTTGCCGGGCTGCTGGCGGCGGCCTTCATGACGATCGCGGTCTATGACGCCGGCCGGGTGTCGGCGCGCTGGCT
This sequence comes from Mesorhizobium sp. M1329, assembly GCF_040318035.1. Classification (NCBI taxonomy): domain Bacteria; kingdom Pseudomonadati; phylum Pseudomonadota; class Alphaproteobacteria; order Hyphomicrobiales; family Phyllobacteriaceae; genus Mesorhizobium; species Mesorhizobium sp. M1329. Next base: position 66,860 of record NZ_JAMYLN010000026.1, read on the forward strand.
GGCGTTCGGCTATGTGCTCGGCATGGCTTATTTCGCGATCGAGTTCAGCATTCCTGCCTTCGACAATGCGCGTCCCGTGGTTGTCGCCGCCTTTGCCGCCTTCCTCGGCGCTACCGTCGCCTTCAATGGCGGGCTTGCCCATAAATACCGCGTTTCGCCGCCTTGGCCGCCGATGCTGTTCTTCCTGGTCTTCGCCACCCTCGCGGTCTACTTCGTCCAGGACCTGCCACGCCAATCCTTTGTGCGAATGGCGGCCTACCAGCTTCCCTATGCGGCCATGCAATTCACCGGGCTGGCGATCGTCTTGTCGTCCAGGCAAAGACGCGAGCGGCTCGACTATATGCTGATGGCTGTCCTGGCGGCCAGCACCTTGCAGTTCGCCAGCAAACCCTTCATCGCCCATGCGCTCGGCGGCTGGGGTGCCAACCCGCAATCTTATGCGCAGACCAGTTACGCGTTGGTGTCGCAGTCGATCGGCACCGTGTTCGGCCTGGCGCTTGCGCTGGTGACGCTGGCTATCCTGGTCCGCGACGTGCTCGCCGAGGCGACGTCGAAGTCGGAAACCGATACGCTTTCACGGCTGCTCAACCGTGGCGGCTTCGAGCGCCATGCCGAGATCGCACTGCGCGACGCCATGCGGCGGGCCGTTCCAGCGGCACTGGTCATTGCCGATCTCGACCATTTCAAGCGCATCAACGATACTTACGGCCACGCGTCCGGCGATCGGGTCATCGAGACCTTTGCCGGTTTTCTCCGCGATGCCGCGGCCGACCATCATGTTGCCGGCCGCATCGGCGGCGAGGAATTCGCTATTTTCCTGCCAGGGACCAATCTAGCCGCCGCCCGGCTCTTTGCCGAGGGTACGCGTAGCGCCTTCGGTGCCACGCCGATCGACTGCCTGCCCGCGGATCACCGCTGCAGCGCCAGTTTCGGCGTTGCCGAGCTTGGTCCGGGCGAAAGCTTTTCCGACCTGCTGCGGCGCGCCGACAAAGCGCTCTATCAGGCGAAGGGCAGCGGCCGCGATTGTGTGCGTGTCTCGGTGGGGTCGGCTGTTGCCCAGCCGGCAGCGGTGGCAAAAGGCGGCGTGGCCGTCAGCGGCAGGGGCTGAGCTCCGGCATTTCGCCGTCGGAGAGGCCGTACATATAGCTGCGGCCCTTGACGAAAACCGGCGGCCTGTAGCAGTCGCCGCCGCGGACATCGTCCGATTCGTTTTCGTAGATCACGTCGGGCTGGCCGGCGCTGGTGTAGGCGGACAATTCCTTGGCGAGCTTGCCCTCGCCGACGAGGATACGCTTGTAGCCGGCGGCGCTTTCGATGACGAGATTGCCGAAGGAATCGGCATAGACGCGGTCGTGGTGACGCGTCCCGGCGAGTGCTGGTGCGGCGATGCCGAGGGCGAGCGCCGCCAATAGGAACCAGGGAAGGCGCGATCCTGCTGAATTCGAATGCATGGCGTGCTGCTCCTTTGCTGAGAGGCAAGCCTCCTCGAATCAGAAATTAACCTTTTATTAACCTTTGTTAAGAGGGCAACGGCAGCCGGGGCGAGGTCTCGGAAAACATGGTTAATTTCGAGCACCCACCGGCCATCATTCGGCCATGCCGTGTTCCCACCATCGCCGGCATCGAGCGCGACTCAAAAAGCATGAAAATCCGGGGGCTTGCCGGAGCATCGCGGCGGGTTCGATGCGCGGGAGAAAAGCAGCATGAGATTACGCCGCACGTTTCGGATGGCGCTGGCCATTCCGCCGCTGCTAACCGCCGCCGCCTGCGCGCCGCAGACCAGCGCGCCCAAGCTCGGCAATACGCCCGCCGCTTCCGTGTCGCTTGCTCCCGCCGCTAGCGAACCGACGGCACGGCAGCCGCGCACTGCAACCTACAAATGCGCCGACGGTAGCGTGATGACCATCGAGAACCTCGGCACGTCGGTGCGCGTCCTCGGCCCCGACGGCACCAGCGCCGAGCTGCCGGCCTCACCGGCCAATCAGACAAGCCGCTACGGCGAGGCGCATGACGCAATCGTGATCGATGGGCGTGATGCGCTGGTGATGAAGGGCGGTGCATCACCGCTGGCCTGCAAGCGCTGATCCGCCCCTTGCGCCAGCCATATTTTTGCAGTGCAGCGACATTGTGCCGGCTCAAGGCAACAGCCCTAATCGATTGAAGCTGAAAGCCTCGCTTTCGTCAGACTAAATTACGTTTTCGAAACGGTTTTCCGGCTTTGACGCGGTGCAAAAAGAGCATTAGAAACCGGCTGTCCGAAGTCGCAACCGGAAGCGGCAATGCCGCATTTCCACCTGAGGCTCCAGAGACGCCGAACTGGGGGAGCCATGAGCAAATCACCAGCCACCCGCGAATTTGCCAGACGCGAACGGCCGCTTTCGCCGCATTTGACCGTCTATCGGCCGCCGATCACCATGACGATGTCGATCGTCCACCGCATCACCGGCGGGGCGCTCTATTTCGGCACGCTGCTGGTCGCCCTGTGGCTGATGGCGGCGGCGAGCTCGGAGGCGACCTTCAATGCTGTCAACTGGGCCTTCGGCTCGTGGCTGGGACGGCTGGTGCTGTTCGGCTACAGCTGGGCGCTGATGCACCACATGCTGGGCGGTGTGCGCCATCTTATCTGGGACACTGGGGCAGGGCTGGAAAAGCATACGGCCTCGAGGATCGCCTGGGCGACGCTGGCCGGCTCGGTCACGCTGACGCTGCTGATCTGGATTGCCGGCTACATGGCGCGGGGAGCCTGACATGAACGGCAAGAACACCGACATGCGCACGCCGCTGGCCAAGGTCCGCGGCCTCGGTTCCGCCCGCGAGGGTACCGGCCATTTCTGGCGCCAGCGGCTGACGGCCATCTCCAATATCCCGCTGGTCCTGTTCTTCGTCGGCTTCCTGATCGCACTCAACGGCGCCAGCTATCTCGAGGTGCGCGCCGCACTTGCCAATCCGTTCGTGGCACTGGTGCTGGCGCTGGTGTTGTTGTCGGTGCTCTACCACATGCGGCTCGGCATGCAGGCAATCATCGAAGACTATGTGCACGGCGAAGGCGCCAGGCTGGCGCTGCTCGCCCTCAACACATTCTTTCCCGTAGTCGTCGGCGTCGCCTCGGTCTTCGCCCTGCTTAAACTGGCATTTGGAGGCTGAGTTTTGGCCAAGGACGCTAAGAACGCCAACACGGCTTCCGCCTATAGCTATGTCGACCACAAATTCGACGTCGTGGTCGTCGGCGCCGGCGGCGCCGGCCTGCGCGCCACGCTCGGCATGGCCGAACAGGGCCTGCGCACCGCCTGCATCACCAAGGTGTTCCCGACGCGCTCGCATACGGTGGCGGCGCAGGGCGGCATTGCCGCCTCGCTCGCCAATATGGGGCCAGACAACTGGCAGTGGCATCTCTTCGACACGGTCAAGGGCTCGGATTGGCTGGGCGACACCGACGCGCAGGAATACATGGTGCGCGAGGCGCCGGCGGCGGTCTACGAGCTCGAGCATTACGGCGTTCCCTTCAGCCGCACCGAGGACGGGAAAATCTACCAGCGGCCGTTCGGCGGCATGATGATGAATTTCGGCGAGGGGCCGCCAGTGCAGCGCACCTGTGCGGCCGCCGACCGCACCGGCCACGCCATGCTGCACACGCTCTACGGCCAGTCGCTGAAGCACAATGCGCAGTTCTTCATCGAGTATTTCGCGCTCGACCTGATCATGGAGCCGGACGGAACCTGCACCGGCGTCGTCGCCTGGAACCTCGACGACGGCACCATCCATCGTTTTTCGGCCAAGATGGTGGTGCTGGCGACAGGCGGCTATGGCCGCGCCTATTTCTCGGCCACTTCGGCGCATACCTGCACCGGCGATGGCGGCGGCATGGCCGCACGCGCAGGCCTGCCGCTGCAGGACATGGAGTTCGTGCAGTTCCACCCGACCGGCATCTACGGCGCCGGCTGCCTGATCACCGAGGGCGCGCGCGGCGAGGGCGGCTATCTCGTCAATTCCGAGGGCGAGCGCTTCATGGAGCTTTACGCGCCGTCAGCCAAGGACCTGGCTTCCCGAGACGTGGTCTCGCGCTGTATGACGCTGGAGATCCGCGAGGGCCGCGGCGTCGGCCCGAAGAAGGATCACATCTTCCTGCATCTCGACCATCTCGACCCGGCCGTTCTGCACGAGAGGCTTCCCGGTATCTCGGAATCGGCAAAGATCTTTGCCGGCGTCGACCTGACCAAGGAACCGATACCGGTGCTGCCGACGGTCCACTACAATATGGGCGGCGTGCCGACCAACTACTGGGGCGAGGTGCTGAACCCGACGGCGTCGAATCCGGACCAGGTGTCACCCGGGCTGATGGCGGTCGGCGAGGCCGGCTGCGCCTCGGTGCACGGCGCCAACCGGCTGGGCTCCAACTCGCTGATCGACCTGGTGGTGTTCGGCCGCGCGGCGGCGATCCGGGCCGGCCAGGTGATCGACCGCACCTCGGCGATCCCATCGCCCAACGAGGCTTCGGTCGAAAAGATCATGGATCGCTTCGACCGGCTGCGTCACGCCAACGGCTCGACGCCGACAGCGGTTTTGCGCGAAAAGATGCAGAAGGCGATGCAGGAGGACGCAGCGGTGTTCCGCACCCAGGAATCGCTGCAAAGCGGCTGCAGGCGCATTTCGCAGCTGTGGGGCGAGCTCAAGGACGTGAAAGTGTTCGATCGCTCGATGATCTGGAACTCCGATCTGGTCGAGACGCTGGAGCTGGAAAACCTGATGGCCAACGCCATCACCACCGTCTACGGCGCCGAGGCGCGCAAGGAAAGCCGCGGCGCGCACGCGCGGGAGGACTTTTCGGCCCGCGACGACGCCAATTGGCGCAAGCACACGCTGGCCCGGCTCAACGAGGCCGGCGAGGTGGCGCTCACCTATCGGCCGGTGCACACCGAGACGCTGCTCAAGGAGGCAGACGGCGGCATCAACCCGGCCAAGATCGCGCCAAAGGCCAGGGTGTATTGATCATGGCGGTGGCGGCAGCTGGATATTCCGGCACACCCCTTCCAGCCAAGCTCGGCCTGAAGGACGGGATGATTGCCGCCTTCGTCGCCTTGCCGCCCGAACTGGACGACCTTGCCGAAGCCGTGGATTTTGCCGGGCTCGACCGGCTGGCCAACTGGTCGGCGATTTCGGGCGTTCATCAGAAATATGATGCGGTGCATGCTTTCGCCCGGCAGCGTGTCGAGATCGAGGACCGTCTTGGCGACGTCGAAGCGGCGATCAAGCGGGACGGCATGGTCTGGGTGTCATGGCCAAAGAAGGCATCGAAAGTGCCGACCGACGTCACCGAGGACGTTATCCGCGCCGAGGCGCTGAAGCTCGACCTCGTCGACGTCAAGGTCGCCGCCATAAACGAGATCTGGTCCGGGCTGAAGCTCGTCATCCGAAAGGACCTGAGGTAATGGTCGAACTCACGCTCCCGAAAAACTCGAAGATCATGGCCGGAAAAACCTGGCCGAAGCCGGAGGGCGCGACCAATCTGCGCGAATACCGTATCTACCGCTGGTCGCCGGACGATGACGAGAACCCGCGCATGGACACGTATTTCGTCGACATGGACGATTGCGGGCCGATGGTGCTCGACGCGCTGCTCTGGATCAAGAACAAGATCGACCCGACCCTGACGCTGCGCCGCTCCTGCCGCGAAGGCATTTGCGGCTCCTGTGCCATGAACATCGACGGGTCGAATACGCTGGCCTGCACCAAGGGCTGTGACGACATTTCCGGCGCGATCAAGGTCTATCCGCTGCCGCACATGGCCGTGGTCAAGGACCTGGTGCCCGACCTCACCAATTTCTACGCCCAGCACGCCTCGATCGAGCCGTGGCTGAAGACGGTATCGCCCGAGCCGGCCAAGGAGTGGCTGCAGAGCCACGAGGACCGCGAAAAGCTCGACGGGCTCTACGAGTGCATATTGTGCGCCTGCTGCTCGACCTCCTGCCCGAGCTACTGGTGGAACGGCGAGCGCTATCTCGGCCCGGCGACGCTGCTGCAGGCCTATCGCTGGCTGATCGATTCCAGGGACGAGGCGACGGGCGAGCGGCTCGACAACCTCGAAGACCCGTTCCGGCTCTACCGCTGCCACACCATCATGAACTGCGCCCAGACCTGCCCCAAGGGGCTCAACCCGGCCAAGGCGATCGCCGAGATCAAGAAGATGATGGTGGAGCGACGGGTTTAGGGTTGCGGGCGGGATTGTCTCATCCGCAGCGATCCTTCGCGCCCCCCTCTGTCCTGCCGGACATCTCCCCCACGGGTGGGGAGATTGGCTGCCATCACGGCTTTCGCCAATCTCCAAGGTTGAAGGATGACGCGGTGTCGGCGAAGCTGCCGATCTCCCTCCTTGTGGGGAAGATGTCCGGCAGGACAGAGGGGGGCGCTGTCCCGCCAGCCTCAGAAAGGATTGTAGCCCAATGAGCGATGACCTTCCCATCCTCTCTCCCATCGAAGCGCGCGTGCTCGGCTGCCTGATCGAGAAGAAGGAGCTGACGCCGGATGTCTATCCGCTGACGCTCAATGCGGCACTTGCGGCGGCCAACCAGAAAACGGCGCGCGAGCCGGTGATGTCGGTCGAACTTGGCGAGGTCAGAAGGGCGCTTGGCCAGCTCGAGCAGAAGGGCCTCGTCAGGCAGGTGTTCGCGTCGCGCGTCGAGCGCTACGAGCATGTCGTGGCGCAGCGCTTTTCCCTGACCTCGGCGCAGATCGCGCTGCTCGGCCTGTTGCTGCTGCGCGGCCCGCAGACGGCCTATGAATTGCTGGCACGAAGCGAGCGTATGGCGCGGCTGCCGTCGATCGACGAGCTTCGCGGCAACCTCGATCTGCTGATCGGCCGCCGGCCACCGTTGGTGCAGCAGATCGATCGCGGGCCAGGCCAGCGCGAAGATCGCTATGTCCATCTGCTCAGCGGGCCAGTGGAGGCGTTGGCGGCCCCGGCGCCATGGCAACCACCGGCAGCGGCGCCCGACCTCGAAGCGCGCGTGCGTGCGCTGGAGGAAGAGCTTGCGGCGCTGCGTGCACGCCTCGAGGTGCTCGCTGGCGAAAGAAGCCAATAATCATTCGAGATGTCGGAGGGACAGCGCCCCCCTCTGTCCTGCCGGACATCTCCCCCACATGGGGGGAGATTGGATGTCACGTCGGCCTTCGCCAATCTCAAACGTTGAAAGATTGCGGGACGGCGAAGCTGCCAATCTCCCCCCTCGTGGGGGAGATGTCCGGCAGGACAGAGGGGGGCGCGACGGATCGCCAGCCTCTGGAAAAGCAAAACGCCGGCTCTGGGCCGGCGTTTTCCTGGCAAAGTGGTCTGCTCACCCGAGCCTGGCGTCGAGCGATACTTTGATGGCGCCGAGCGCTTTTGAAACCGGGCATTCGGCCTTGGCCTTCTCGGCCAATTCCTTGAACTTGGCGGCATCGATGCCCGGTACCTTGCCGACCAGCGTGATCGCGCTGCCAGTGATGCCGGTGCCGGGAACCAGCGTTACCACGGCCTTGGCGTCGAGCTCGGCGGCCGGAGTGCCGTTCTCGGCGAGAAAATGCGAAAGCTGCATGGCGTAGCAGCCGGCATGGGCGGCGGCGATCAGCTCCTCCGGGTTGGTGCCGGATTTGCCGCTCTCATCCTCGAAACGCATCTTGGCTGAATAGGGCGTGCCCTTCAGCGTCCCGCTCTGGGTTTCGAGTGTGCCTTTGCCTTCCTTGAAACTGCCTTTCCAAACGGCGTTGGCGGTGCGGTCCATCAATTCCTCCTTGATTGTCGTGGCTGAGCCCGTGATCGGCATCCAGTCGACTATAGCGCGCGCGGGAGCGAAGGCCACCCGCGCTTTCGTATCGGCGGCAGCATGGTCGGGCAAAATCGCTCGGGAAAATATCGCAAAAAAATATGCGTGCAAAAAATGTCGACTTCCATCTGTCCCGGCCGTCCTGCGGGCGGCCATGAAATTGGTGGCCGGATGGAGGACCACATGAACAATCTGTTTTCTGCTCACCCGACAAGCACCAGCCACAGGGCCGGTGAACAACAAGCCGACTGGTCGCGCGTGCCGCCTTCCGGCTTCGGCCGGCTGCTTGCGGCGATTGCCATCATCGGCATTGCGGTGTCCTTTCTGGATTATGCAGCGGGGCTCGACTATGCCGCCGCCAAAGGCCCGGCCAATGTTTCCGTAGCCTCGTCCTACGGTCCAACCCAGGAATGGAGGTAAAGATGAAATACGTTTGCCTGGTCTACGGTGAAGAAAAAGATCTCTACGCAATGACGCCTGCGAGGCTAGCCAAGCTCGACGCCGATTCACTGGCCTATGACAGGTCGGTGGCGCAAAGCGGACGGCTGGTCATAGCGCAGGCGCTGCAATCGGTGAAGACGTCGAAGACCGTGCGCCGGCGCAAAGGCAAGCGGCTGGTTACCGACGGCCCCTTCGCCGAAACCAAGGAGCAGTTGCTCGGTTTTGTCATGATCGAGGCCGAGGATCTCGACGAGGCGCTGGAGATCGCCGGCGGCATTCCGCTGGCCGAAATCGGCACGATCGAGGTGCGGGCGATCTACAACGTGCCGGGGTCGTAGGGATGTCGGCGGCCGGCGACTGGCGCAGGCTGTCGGTTTCTTCAATCGGCGCAACTTTTGCGTGTTGAAGCGAAGCAATACTTCTCCTATCGTCGCCCGAGATTGGGGGATCTTGGGGCATGCATATATTGATTGCTGCAATCGGCCTGCTGGGGGCAGCGGCGTTCTGGTGGTACCGGCTGAAGACCATGAACGACGCGGCGCGTGAGGTTGCCGACGTCGTTGGCCGCGTCCAGGGCAACGTCCGCCGCAAGAAACTGCGCAAGCAGGCGGCGCTCTCGCCGCTGACGGCGATCGACGATCCGGTCGTGGCCGCCGCGACGCTGATCACCGCCATCGTTTCCGAACATGGTCCTGTGCTGCCGCAACGCGAAGCTGCCATTCGATCGGTGATCTCGGAGATTGCCGACAAAAAACAGACCGATGAAGCGGTGATCTACGCCAAATGGGCGGCATCGCAAATCGACGACGCCACGGTCGTCATCGACAAGCTGGCACCGTTCCTGCGGGAACGGCTCGACGCGGCCGAAAGGAGCGATCTGCTGCGGATGGTCAGCCGTGCGGCGGAAGCCGGCGGGCAAAACCTGCAGATTCCCGACCAGCGCATGCTGCGACTGCGCCAGAAGCTGGGCTTCGAGGTCAACTAAGTTCCCTGACACGGAAATTTGGCAGACCGCATGGCGATTAAGCCGAGACGCCTGATCGCTTCGTCATCCTGGCGCGAAGCAAGGAGCGAAGCGACGCGGCGCAGACCCCAGGATCCATGCCGTGACCTTAAGGCGTCGCGACGGTGCAGAATTCTGCTCCGCTGCATTCTTCGTCTCAGGTCACGGCATGGATCTTGGGTCTTCTCTCCGCTTCGCGTTGCTACGCCCAAGGATGACGAAGTTGGGGGAGCATCAGGGCCTGTTTAGATCGCCTCGCCTTTCAATAGTTTCGGCGTGTCGCCGGACAGACCCGACGCCTGGCGGATGAAAAAGCCCTTCAGCCGCGGCATGCGCTCGACGAGGCCGAGGCCGATGTCGCGCAAAGTGCGCAGCGGGCCGAAATCGTTGGAAAACAGCCGGTTCAGCACATCGGTGGTGACGCCCATCTGCACCGTGTCGAAACGCCGCCATTGCTGGTAGCGCTCAAGCACGTCCAGCGCGCCGATGTCCTGGCCGAGCCGGTCGGCCTCGACCACCACTTCCGCCAGCGCCGCCACGTCCTTGAAGCCGAGATTGAGACCCTGGCCGGCGATCGGGTGGATGCCGTGGGCGGCATCGCCAGCCAAGGCGATGCGTGGCGCGACGAACGCGCGCGCAATGGTCAGCCCGAGCGGCCAGGCGCGGGGCCTGTCGGCGATATGGATTTCGCCGAGCTTGAGGCCAAAGCGGTGCTCGAGCTCATATTCCAAGACCAGCGTGTCGCCACTGACCAGCTTTTCGGCATCCTGCGACCGTTCGACCCAGACGATCGACGAACGGTTGGTGCCGTCCTTGCCCGGCTTCAGCGGCAGCGTGGCGAAGGGACCCGCGGGAAGGAAATGCTCTTCGGCGCGGCCGTTGTGCGGCCGCTCATGCGCCACCGTGCAGACGATGCCGGACTGGCCATACTCCCATTTCACCGTCTTGATGCCGGCCATGTCGCGCAGCTTCGAGTTGACGCCGTCGGCGGCGACCAGCAGGCGCGCTTTCAGCGTCGCGCCATCGGCAAGATGCACGGTGATGCCGGCACCGTTGATGTCGAAGGCGCTGACGGCGACGCCTTCGATGATGCCGATGCCGAGTTGTTCGGCGCGCCGGCGCAAGGCGCCGTTCAAATCCTTGTTGGCGACCATATGCGCAAAGGGTTCTCCGGGCGCGATCTCGCCGTCGAAGGTGAGGAACACTGGGCGGACCGGATCGGATGTGCGTGAATCGGTGACGATCATTTCGGTAATCGCCTGTGCCTCCGGCGCGATCTCGTTCCAGACGCCGAGCTGGTCGAGCATGCGGCACGCGGCGGCGGCAATCGCCGAGGCGCGGCCGTCCTTTTGCCAGACCCCGGCGGGTGCTGCATCGACGACGGCAACGGCAAGGCTCGGCCGCGCCTGCTTCAGCGATACGGCGGCGGCCAAGCCGATATAGCCGGCGCCGGCGACCAGAACGTCGAGCGAATTCTTGCTGTCGACCATGGCAATTCCTTTCGCAGCCTGACTGTCGCCGGGCATTCCGCCCTTGACTGCTCGCTGTTCCTGTCGGAAACCGCCATGGTAATTTTGCGGCGAGGTCAAGATGACGGCAGCCATGGACGAGCTTCTCGGCATTCTCGACCTCGAGCAGCTGGAACACAATCTGTATCGTGGTCGCAGCCCCAAGCTCGACTGGCAGCGCATCTTCGGCGGCCAGACCATCGCCCAGGCGCTGGTCGCCGCGCAGCGAACGGTCGAGCCCGAGCGCCATGTGCACTCGCTGCACGGTTATTTCATGCGGCCGGGCGACACCAAGGTGCCGATCATCTACGAGGTCGACCGCATCCGTGACGGCGGCTCCTTCACCACGCGCCGCGTCGTGGCGATCCAGCACGGCCAGGCGATCTTTTCGCTGGAAGCCTCGTTCCAGCAGGATGAGGTCGGCCTGGAACATCAGGTGCCGATGCCGCAGGACGTGCCGGCGCCCGACACGTTGCTGTCGCAGCGCGAGTTGCTGGGCAAGTTCGGCGAAGCGGTGCCCGACGGCATCAAGCGCTATTGGGAGCGCGACCGGCCGATCGAGATGAAGCCGGTGATGCTGAAGCATTATACCAGCCGGGAAAAGCTCGAGCCGAAGCAGAACATCTGGATCCGCACGACCGGCCCGGTGCCGGCCGACCGCGCCACGCAGGCGGCCGTGCTCGCTTACCTCTCCGACATGACGCTGCTCGACACCTCGACCTTTGCCCATGGCCGCGCCATTTTCGATCGCGATATCCAGGCGGCCAGCCTCGACCACGCCATGTGGTTCCACCGCAGCCACCGGCTCGACGACTGGATGCTGTACACGCAAGACAGCCCGTCGACGCAAGGATCGCGCGGCTTTACCCGCGGCTCGCTGTTTGCGCGCGACGGCACCTTGATCGCCTCCGTTGCCCAAGAAGGACTCATCCGGCTGAAGCGGCCGCCTGCGGAGTAGGCATTTTTCGAAATTTGCCTATTTTTTGAGCATATGCACTGCCGCGCCTGTGAACAGGCAGTCGGCAAACCTTCCCGATTTCGTTGTTTAACAACAGCTTAATACCCTGCTTCGGCAATTGGCACGGAGCTTGAATCCTAGCGGGCACTCTCCGGCTCTCATGGGGATCGGCGAAGTCGTGCAAACGCGGGGACCCGCAACAGCAAAGGGTGAAACCTTATGAAGATCGTGATGGCAATCATAAAGCCGTTCAAGCTCGACGAGGTGCGCGAGGCGCTCACCGCAGTCGGCATCCAGGGCCTGACCGTCACCGAGGTAAAAGGCTACGGACGGCAGAAGGGGCACACGGAAATCTATCGCGGGGCGGAATACGCGGTCAGCTTCCTGCCGAAGATCAAGATCGAAGTCGCGGTCGCTGTCGACATGGTCGACAAGGCCGTCGAAGCCATCACCGCGGCGGCCAAGACCGGCCAGATCGGCGACGGCAAGATCTTCGTTTTCGGCATCGACCAGGCGGTGCGCATTCGCACCGGCGAAACAGACACCGACGCGCTTTGAGCTGCGGATACGTATTCCAATGGAGAGTTCAATGAATATTCCTTCCACCTTGAAGATAACGGGACGCGCGGCCGTTTTGGGCTCGCTCGCTCTCGCTGCACTGGGCACGGTTGCTGCGTTCGCGCAGGAAGCGGCACCGGCAGCACCGGCTGCCCCTGCACCCGCGCTCGACACCGGCAACACCGCCTGGATGCTGACCTCGACGGCGCTGGTGCTGATGATGACCATCCCGGGCCTGGCGCTGTTTTATGGCGGCATGGTGCGCAAGAAGAACGTGCTCGCCACCATCATGCAGAGCTTTGCCATCACCTGCCTGGTGACGGTGCTGTGGTTCATGTTCGGCTATTCGCTGGCCTTCTCGGATGGCGGCGGCATGAATGCCTATCTGGGCGGCTTCTCGAAGTTCTTCCACAACGGCATCACCACCTCGTCGCTGTGGCTGCCGGGCGTGGCTAACATCCCTGAGTTCGTCTTCTCGATGTTCCAGATGACCTTCGCCATCATCACGCCGGCGCTGATTGCCGGCGCCTTCGCCGAACGCATGAAGTTCTCCGCGCTGCTCATCTTCATGGGCGCGTGGCTGCTGGTGGTCTACGCCCCGATCGCGCACTGGGTGTGGGGCGGCGGCTTCCTCGGCACAGCCGGCGTTCTCGATTTCGCCGGCGGCACGGTCGTTCACATCAATGCCGGTGTTGCCGGCCTGGTCTGCGCGCTGGTTCTCGGCAAACGTGAAGGCTACGGCACCACCAACATGGCGCCGCACAACCTCGTCTACTCCGTCATTGGCGCTTCGCTGCTGTGGGTCGGCTGGTTCGGCTTCAACGCCGGCTCGGAACTGGCTGCCGACGGCCTTGCCGGTGCCGCGATGCTGAACACCCAGGTTGCCGCAGCCGCTGCGGCGCTCGCCTGGATGTTCGCCGAATGGATCGTCGCCAAGAAGCCGAGCGTTCTCGGCATCATCTCGGGCGCCGTTGCCGGCCTGGTCGCGGTGACGCCGGCTTCCGGTTTCGTCAATCCGACCGGCGCCTTCATCGTCGGCATCGTCGCCGGCGTGCTGTGCTACGTCTCGGCCGTCAAGCTCAAGCACGCGTTCGGCTATGACGACTCGCTCGATGCGTTCGGCGTGCACGGCATCGGCGGCATCATCGGTGCATTGCTGACCGGCGTGCTTGCCGATCCTGCGATCAACAGCCTCGGCTCGGGTGCTTCTGTCGGCAAGCAGCTCTACGGTATCGTCTTCACCATCCTGTGGACGGCGATTGCGAGCTTCGTGATCCTCTACATCGTCAAGGCGCTGGTCGGCCTACGTCCTTCCACCCAGGAAGAGGTCGAAGGCCTCGACATCAGCCAGCACGGCGAAGTGGTGCCGTAAGGTTTATTGGCTGGCACCGGCGTTTTGCCGGTGCCGGGAAGATCCCGTCGTGATGCTCCCGAAAGGGCTCACGCATTGAGGCCCGGAAACCTTCCGGGCCTCTTTTTTGTGTGCGGGCGACCGTGATGGCTCGATCACAACCGCTTGATCAAAGGTGGCTCGAGCCGCCGGCGGCGTGAAACAGCGGCCGCAGCTGCGCCCGTTCCGGCGACGCAGATGCCCATGGTTAATGCGCCCTTAACCTTCCCGCCGCTAGTCTGACAGCCGAATCTGCCGTGTTGCGCGTCCGCGCCCCGGCCGGGCAACGACAGACGAGGAAGAGCATGCGTTCAGGGGCTTCAGCACCGCTTGCGCTGGCCGATACGGGGCACGGCATCCGGTCGTTCGCGAGGCGCCAGGTCGGGCGGCTGGTCGGTGCCGGGCTGTTTGCTCTCGTTGGTTTCGGCGTCGCCGCCCTTGCCACCTGGAACGTCGCCGATCCGAGCTTTTCGCATGCCACCGACAATATCGTCACCAATGCAATGGGTTATGCGGGTGCGGTCTTTTCCGACATTGCCATGCAGTTCTTCGGACTTGCCGCCGTCGCGGCGCTGGTGCCGGCGGTGATCTGGGGATTTCTGCTGTTTACCGCGCGCGGCGTCGACCGGCTGCCGAAACGGGCGCTGGCCTGGTTCGGGTTTTCGCTGCTTGGCGCGGCAATTGCCGGCTGCGTGGTGCCGCCCAAGACCTGGCCGCTGCCGACCGGCCTCGGCGGCGTATTCGGCGATATGGTGCTCAACATTCCCGGCCTGGTCATCGGCGGTTATCCGACCGGCCTCGTCGCCAGCGTGCTCGCCGTGCTCCTGGCAGCGCCGGCGCTGTGGGTATTCTTGTATGGCTCGGCGCTGATTTCACGCAAGAACGGCTTCGCCGTCCTCGAACAGCCTGCCGTGCCCGACCCGCAGGACGACCTGCTTTTCGACAATGAAGAGGACGAGGGCGACGAAGGCATATTGGCGCTTGGCGCCATCACCCACTGGTGGCTGTCGCTGCGGGCCTATCTGCGCCGCCGCGCCGCGCGCCGGCGCGAGCGCGACGATTTCGAGCCGGAGATGGAGCCGCGCCCCAGCGCCTGGCGGCGGGCGGCCGAACGGGTCGAATCGGCCGAGTTCGCCGAGGCGCGGATGAGCCCGGGCGGGCGCGCCCGCGTCGAGCCGGAATTCTTCGCCGCCATGGTCAACGACCGCAGTGCCTCGATCGACCCCGACGATGCCGACGTCTTCGACGATGACGATGACATGGATTTTGCACCGGAGCCCGTGGGCCAACGGCGCAGCGCCCCGACAGCGCAGGTTCAGAATTTCCGATCCGATGCGGCGACGCGCGTCGCAGCGCCGGCGCCGCGGCCGGCACCCGGCGCCCGGGTCCAGCGCGAGGCGCAGACCACACTGATCGGCTCGGAAAGGTTTGAAATGCCGTCGCTGCATTTCCTGTCCGAGCCGAAGAATGTCGTGCGCGATGCCAGCCTGTCGAAGGACGCGCTGGAGCAGAATGCCCGCCTGCTCGAGGGCGTGCTGGAGGATTTCGGCGTCAAGGGCGAGATCATCCATGTGCGTCCCGGCCCGGTGGTCACGCTTTATGAACTGGAGCCGGCGCCCGGCATCAAATCGTCGCGGGTCATCGGCCTTTCCGACGACATCGCCCGCTCGATGAGCGCGATCGCCTGCCGTGTCGCCGTGGTGCCAGGCCGCAACGCCATCGGCATCGAGCTGCCGAACGCCAAACGCGAGACCGTCTATCTCAGGGAGATACTCGCCAGCCGCGATTTCGAAACGACAAAGTCCAAGCTGGCGCTGGCGCTCGGCAAGACCATCAATGGCGAGGCGGTGATCGTCGACATCGCCAAAATGCCGCACGTGCTGGTCGCCGGCACCACCGGCTCGGGCAAGTCCGTCGCCATCAACACCATGATCCTGTCGCTGCTCTACCGGCTGACGCCGCAGGACTGCCGGCTGATCATGATCGATCCAAAGATGCTGGAGCTCTCGGTCTATGACGGCATTCCGCATCTCCTGACACCGGTCGTCACCGATCCGAAGAAGGCGGTGGTGGCGCTGAAATGGACCGTGCGCGAGATGGAGGACCGCTACCGCAAGATGTCCAAGGTCGGCGTCCGCAACATCGACGGTTTCAACGCGCGCGTGCAGCAGGCCGAGAAAAAAGGCGAAAGGATCTCCCGCACCGTGCAGACCGGCTTCGACCGCCAGACCGGCGAAGCGATCTACGAGACGGAGAACCTCGACCTCGAGCCGATGCCCTACATCGTCGTCATCATCGACGAGATGGCCGATTTGATGATGGTCGCCGGCAAGGACATCGAAGGCGCGGTGCAGCGCCTGGCGCAGATGGCTCGCGCCGCCGGCATTCATGTCATCATGGCGACGCAGCGGCCGTCGGTCGACGTCATCACCGGCACCATCAAGGCGAATTTCCCGACCCGTATCTCGTTCCAGGTGACGTCGAAGATCGACAGCCGCACCATCCTGGGCGAGCAGGGCGCCGAACAGCTGCTCGGTATGGGCGACATGCTCTACATGGCCGGCGGCGGCCGCATCCAGCGCGTGCACGGTCCCTTCGTCTCCGACGACGAGGTGGAGAAGATCGTCGCGCATCTGAAGCTGCAGGGCGTGCCGGAATATCTCGACGCCATCACCGAGGACGACGACAAGGATGACGATGAGCCGTCGGGCAAAGGCAGTGGCGGCGGCGACGGTGGCAATTTCGAGGATTCCGACGACCCCTACGACCAGGCGGTCGCGGTGGTGCTGCGCGACGGCAAGGCCTCGACCAGCTACATCCAGCGCCGGCTCGGCATCGGCTACAACCGCGCCGCCTCGATCATCGAGAAGATGGAGAAGGAAGGCATTGTCGGCCCGGCCAATCATGCCGGAAAACGCGAAATCCTGGTGCCGACGGAGGACGACAAGTTCTAGAGCCCGCGCCGGCAACTTTGAACCTTTTGGCGCGTTGCAACGGACGGGCGCCGTGCGGCCCGCCAAACTTAAGCCCAACTGGGGGGCCAGACCAATATAACGAGCAAGCAATCAGATGATGGTGACCGGCATGAAAAACGCAGCTTTCGCCCCAAGCAGGGATTTCGCCCCAACCCGCCGGCAGGTGCTCGGCCTCGGTCTGGTCCTGGCCGGTGCGGCGGCCGCCAATCTCGTGCCCGGCTTCCAGCTGCTGGCGGCGGCGCAAGCAGCGGTTCCGGCGACGGCGCAGAAGATCGCCGATCATTTCTCCTCGGTCAAATCGATGAGCGGCGAGTTCGTGCAGTTCGGACCCAAGGGCGAGCAGACCGGCGGCAAGTTCTTTCTGGAACGGCCGGGCAAGATCCGCTTCAATTATGATGGCGCCTCGAATTTCAGGGTGATTTCCGACGGCAAGTCGGTGGTCATCCTCAACAAGAAGCTGCGGACCTCTGACCTCTACCCGCTGTCGAAGACGCCGCTGAAGCTGCTGCTCGACGACAAGATCGATCTCTCGGGCGGACGCGTCAGAAGCGTCAAGGAAGAGGACGACCTCACCACCATCCAGCTTGCCGACAAATCGGTGTTCGGCAATTCGAAGATCACCATGATGTTCGATCCGAAATCCTATGAATTGCGGCAGTGGACCATCACCGATGCGCAAGGCAAGGATACGACGGTGATGATCTTCAACACCAAGGAGGGCGTCAGCTTCGCCCCCGACACCTTCGCCATCGACTATACGGCGAACCGCGAGCTGAACACCAAGACGCGGTAGCTTTCTACCGCTAAGGGGCCTTCCGCGTTGGTGCGGGCGGCTTGTTTTTGCGGTGCGCGGCTGGCAGTAGTTTCCGCGATTGACTTCCGTCGGAGCCATCCGGCGGATCTTGCGTTGTCCGGAACCCCACATGCCGTTTTCCATCGCTACCTGGAACATCAACTCCGTCCGGCTGCGCATGCCGATCGTCGAGCGCCTGCTGGTCGAGCAGGCGCCGGACGTGCTCTGCCTGCAGGAAACCAAGGTTCCGGACGAATTGTTTCCGGAGAAGGCGTTCCGCAAGCTCGGCTACGAGCACATCGCCTTCCATGGCCAGAAGGGCTATCACGGCGTTGCGACCATAGCGCGGCGGCCGATCGAGGTGGTCGAAAAGCGCCGCTTCTGCGACATCGACGACAGCCGACATCTGTCGGTCACCGTGAACGCCGGCGGCAAGACGATCCTGCTGCACAATTTCTACGTTCCGGCCGGCGGCGACGAGCCCGACCCGGCCGTCAACCGCAAGTTCAAGCACAAGCTCGATTTCGTTGCCGAGATGAACGCCGTGCGCGCCGAGCATGGCGAGCACTCCGGCTCGATCTTGGTCGGCGACCTCAACATCGCGCCGCTCGAGCACGATGTCTGGTCGCACAAGCAGCTCCTCAACGTCGTCAGCCATACGCCGGTCGAGACGGAAAACTTCGAGGCGATGCGGCTCGCCGGCAACTGGATCGACCTGATGCGGCTCAATGTGCCTTACGAGGAGAAACTCTACACCTGGTGGAGCTATCGCGCCCAGGATTGGCAGGCCTCAAATCGCGGCCGCCGCCTCGACCATATCTGGTCGTCGCCAAACCTGGTGTCGCATTTTGCCGGCTATGAAATCCTGCGGCCGGCGCGCGGCTGGGAACGGCCCTCGGACCATGTGCCGGTGATCGGTCGTTTCAACCTCGATTAGCTTTGTTTCGCCTTAACAACTCAGCGAAACCTGAAGCTATCCGCGATGTAGTCGGGACGGGCGTTGAGCGTGGCGAAAACGTCCTCGAGGTCAGGCGCCCCCGCCAATATGCCCGACAGGACCAGCGTCGTCGCGACGCCGACGCCGTTGCCGCCGGCGATGTCGTGCTCGACGCTGTCGCCGACGCAGACCACGCTGTCGCGCTCCGGGTGGCCCGCCAGTGCCAGCGCGGCCTCGAATATCTGCGGATTGGGCTTGCCAATGCGCGCCACGCTGCCGCCGAGGCTCTCATAGAGATCGGCGAGCCGGCCGGCGCCGAAGCGAGGGCCGACGGCAGTCAGCATGATCTTGTCGGGATTGGTGCAGAAGCATGGCACCCGGCGCGCCGCCGCCGGGCCAAGAAGCCGGCGATAATGGTCGAGGTCGTAGCGATCGCCCTCGCTGGCGGAAATCAGCACCAGTTCGGCATCGTCGCCGTCCCTGGCCAGGACGAAGGGCAGGCCGTCGACAGCCGAACGGTCATTGTCGCGGCGGATCAGCAGGCATTTTGTCTGCGGGCGCAGGGCTCCGGAGGCCGCCATTTGGTGGAAGGAGCGCCACGCCACCTCGCCGGAGGAGACAAAGTGATCCCAGCTTCCCGGTTCGAAGCCGAGCTTCAGCAGGCGGCGCTCATTGGGTTGCGCCCGCTTGCCGGAATTCGAGATCAGCACGATGGTCTTGCCGGCGCGCTTGAGTGCCGACAAGGCTTCGACAGCACCTGGATAGGCGCTGGTGCCGTCGTGCAGCACACCAAACTGGTCGAGCAGGAACACCTGATAGCGGTCGATCAGTGCGGCGATGCCGTCGAGGTGTTGAATTGCCTTGGCCGTCATAAAAGCCCCGCTGCGCTTGCGCCCATCAGCGCCAGCCGCGCCGTGCCGGCAGCGGCCTCCTCCGAAAAAGCCGGTACGAGAGCGACGCCGAGCTTGCGCTGCCGGATCGCTGTCCAGGCCGGATTGGCCGCACCGCCGCCGACGCTCCTGACCGATGTCAGCCGGGGTGCGCCGAGTTCGGCAAGCCGGCGATAGCCGAGCGCTTCGATCGCCGCAATACCCTCGAACATCGCTTTCAGATAATCGGCGTCGTCGGCGGGCCGCGGCTCGAGGCGGGGCGGCAGCGCCGGATCGGCTATGGGGAAGCGTTCGCCCGGTTCCGGCAATGGGTAATAATCGAGGCCGGTCTCGGTCGCCGGGTCGATCTTCTTGCTGAGTTCGACAATGCGGGCAACGGGGAAATGCTGGGCCAGCACCTTGCCGCCGGAATTCGAGGCGCCGCCCGCCAGGTACGTGTCACCCAGCCTATGGCTGTAGATGCCGAATTGCGGCGCCGAGATCGGCCGGTCGGAGAGGATCTTGATGGTCAGCGATGAGCCGAGCGCGGTAACGCCGTCGCCGACTGTCGTGGCGCCTGTCGCCAGGAAC
Organism: Mesorhizobium sp. M1329; assembly: GCF_040318035.1. Taxonomy (NCBI): domain Bacteria; kingdom Pseudomonadati; phylum Pseudomonadota; class Alphaproteobacteria; order Hyphomicrobiales; family Phyllobacteriaceae; genus Mesorhizobium; species Mesorhizobium sp. M1329. Next base: position 86,679 of record NZ_JAMYLN010000026.1, read on the forward strand.
GAGGCGCAGCCATCCGTCGTGCCGGCAACGATAACCACGTCGCGCGGCAGGCCGAATATTTTCGCAGTGCTGGCGGTAAGCGTGCCCGTGACATCGCCCGGCCGCACGACCCCAGGCAGGAATTCCATGCGCATGCCGGTCGCCGCGATCCAGTCCGGCCAACGCCGGGCCTCGACGTCGTAGCCGGTCTTCAGGGCGTTGTTCTCGTCGCTGACATCGAAGCGGCCGGAAAACTGTCCGGCGATCCAGTCGGCCTGATGCAGCACAGTGGCGACGCCGGGCAGGTGCTGGAAAGACAGCGCCTTGGCGAGACCGGACGTCGCCCCGAGTGCAGCGCTCGTTGCCGGTGCCGCGCCGGCTATTGCAGTCAGGATAGTGTCGTCAGCGACCTTGTCGTTGTACATCAGCGGTTCGGCCAGCGGTCGCCCGGCGCGGTCGACCGGCAGCAGCGTGCCCGACGTACCGTCGACGGCGATCGAGTGCACTGCCGCGCGATCGATACATTTGAGCAGTTCCGCCAACGTCGCGCCGACCGCCTCCCACCATATGGCGGGGTCGCGGCCGTTCGGCCCAAATCGCTCGAGGGCAATAGCGGAATGCGCGGCAATGGAAAAATCCGGACGCATGGCGACGGCGCGCGCGCCGGATGTGCCGATGTCGATGCCGACGGCAAGTGGGCCAGACGAAAGCGGCATGTCAGCTGCCTCCGGCATTGAGTTTCTGGCGATATTTTTCGGCATCCCAGTTGATCAGTTCGTCATTCTCTGCCGCTGTCAGATAATTCAGCTTCGCCGCGACATCGACCCGCGCCGTCACGTCGGCGAGGCAGCGCTGCATGGCGTCGGCACCGGCGCCGGCGTCGCTGCGCATCAGCACGCCGAGGCCGGGAAACAGGATCGCCACGGGTGCGGCGCCGCAGCGCTCGATGACGCGCTTCACATCCTCGCCCGGTCTCGCCACGACCGAACCCTCGCCGAGAAAGATGACATGGTCGGGGTAGAGGCTGCCCCCTGACGCCATGCGGCAGCTTTCGGGGTCGATCGCCACCGCATGCGCTTCGACTTCGGCCGGCAGTCTGTAGGCGCTGCCGCCGGCGCGCGCCGTCAATGCCGCGATGTCCGGTTCCGCCACCTGGCGCGGCGGCCGCGCCAGCAGCCGTGTCACACGCCGCAGCAGCATGTCGGCCGCGGCGACGGTCTCGGCCGCAACGACCAGACCGTGATTGCCGAGGATCAGGATATCCACGCCTGGCCGCAGGCGCTCGGCGATGCCCTGGGCAAGCGGCAGTCCCGGCCGGCGATAGGGAACATACGCCCATTGGTGGCCGTCGAGCCGCCTGGCGGCCTCGGCCTCGCAGTCGGCCTGCACGGCCAGCGAAATGGTCTCGACGCAGTGGACATGCAAAACGATGCGCTGCCGCATCAGCGCATGCACGGTGGTCTCGATCGACGGGCGCAAGCCGCGTGGGTTGAGGGCGCCGACGGTGAAGGCCTGTGGCTGTTCGGCGGCCGGGTCGCCCCGTTCGATGGCGTCGAGCAATGGCGGGATGCCGACCGGCACCATGATGTCTGCGGTGAGCGCGTCCTTCAGCCAGGTGCCGGAGGCCTTGATCCAGAGCGTGTCGCCGGCTTTCAGCGAGGTGTTGCCGCCGGCGGCCTGGGTCAGATGCGGGTCGCTGCCGATCTCGGCCGAAAGCGACCGCAGCGCTGCCAGTTCCTGCGCATCCGCACTGATCGTCATCGAAATTCCTCCACACACCGGCCGCGTGGCCACGGCTTTGGACGTCCCGTTGCCTGGACGAAGACCGACGCTGGTATCGCAGATGCGAGTAAGTTACGTCAACAGTGATGTTATCGCGTCAAATCAGGCTTGCAATCAGCGGGGCGTTGAGTAAGTTGCACCAATTGCCGTGCAAAATGGCATGCCGTGCAAAATGCTTGGGAGGCAAGCGCATTGGGAGGTAAGGATTGAGCGACTCCGGCCGCCAGCGCCAGATCGTCGAGCTTTTGCGGGACCGGCCTTTCGCATCGGTGCGTGAGCTGCAGGAGCGGCTTGGCGTGTCGGCGGCGACGGTGCGGCGCGACATCGACAAGATCGACGAGGCCGGCGAAGCGCGCAAGGTTTATGGCGGCATCTCGGCGCTTGATGGCGCTTCGCAAGCCGGCGTCGCCTATGCAAGGCCCTATGACGAGAACCGCGACCTCGCCGTCGAGGCCAAGCGGCAGATCGCCGCTCTCGCCGCCACCATGGTGCGCGACGGCGACGCGGTCATCGTGCATGGCGGTTCGACCTGCTTCCATCTCGGCGTCAAGCTCGCCGACCGAAACATCCGGCTCTACACCAACTCGATGCCGCTCGCGGCCTATCTCAGCGACCACGGCCATTGCAGCCTGACGGTCGCCGGCGGCGAACTGCACCGCGAGCCGGGCATCATCCATTCGCTGACTCAGACGGTGCCGTTCTACGCCTCGAAGTTCTTTCTCGGCGCGCAAGGCATCGGCCAGGAAGGCCTTCTGGAATCGCATCCGCTGCTGGTCCGCTCAATCGTCGAGCTCAGCCTCTGCGCCGACCAGATCGTCGTGCTAGCCGACAGCCGCAAATTGTCGATCCACGCGCGCAACGTGGCGCTGCCGCTGTCGCGGATCGGCACGCTGGTCACCGATGACGGCCTGTCCGACGCCGATGCGCGCATGCTTGAGGATGCCGGCGTCACGGTGCGGATCGCCGCTTCCTCGGGAGGCGCCTAGTGAACATCGCCGTCCTCGATTTCGGCAAGACCAATTCGAAGCTGTTCGTCTTCGGCCAGGACGGACAGATCCTCGACGAGCGCCGCACCCAGCCGAGCTGGATCCGCAAAGACGGCTTCAGCGTGCTCGACGAGCCAGCGCTGCACGAATGGGCGGCTCGCGCCATCGATGATGCAGTCGACACGCACGGCGTGGAAGGGCTGATGGTATCCGGCCATGGCTGCACTTTCGCGTTGGTCGACGAAGCCGCGCTGACGCATCCGATCCTCGATTACGAGCAGGAACCGCCAGCTGAAATCGCCGCGCAGATCGACCGCCGCATTCCGGATTTTGCCGAGACCTTTTCGCCGCGCCTGCCGCTTGGCTTCAACTATGGCCGCCACATGTTGTGGCTGAAGCAGGTGGAGCCCGGTGCCTTCGCCGCAGCGAAATCGATCCTCGGCTACCCCCAATATTGGAGCTGGCGCCTTGGCGGCCGGCCGGTATCGGAAGTGTCGTATCTCGGCTGCCACTCGCATTTATGGGCGCCGCGCAAGCGCGATTTCAGCTCGCTGGTCGATGCCGAGGGCTGGCGCGGCCAGATGCCCGCCTTCGAGCGTGCCGGCGCGGTGATCGGCGAGCAGCGCTTCGGTCAGGCCGCGAAGCCGGTCGCCATCCATAATGGCGTGCACGACAGCAATGCCGCGCTCCATGCCTACCGCCGGCAGCAGCTCGGGCCGGTGACCGTGGTCTCGACCGGCACCTGGGTGGTCGTGCTCAATCCGGACTGTCCGCTCGATGCACTCGATGGCGAGCGCGACATGCTGGTCAATGTCGATGTCGATGGCGGCCCGGTGCCGACCATCCGCTTCATGGGCGGCCGCGAATTCGCGACGATCAGCGCCGGCTGGCAGGGCGCAATCGCGCCGTCATCGATACAACGGGTGATCGACGCCGGCATCATGGCGCTGCCGAGCTTCGCGCCCGGCGGCCCGATGCCGCACCGACGCGGCGAATTGGTCGGGCGTACGCCCAATGGCGAGGAACGCGCGGCGATGGCGCTGCTCTATGTCGCGTTGATGGTCGATCTGTGCCTCGAGCTGATCCATTCGGACAATACGGTGATCGTCGACGGCGGCCTGAACAATGGCGGGCTGCTTGCCGCGTTGCTGGCGCAGTTGCGGCCCGGGCAGGCCTTCCTTCAGGGCGCAACGCTGGAGGGCAGCGCCACCGGTGCCGCCGCACTTGCCTTCGAAAGCGTCGGACGCGAGTTTGCCACCGAGGCGCCGGAGGCGGTGCATGCGGCAAGCTTCAGCGGCCTTGCCGGTTACCGCAATGATTGGCGCGGCCTTGCCGCCGACCGGGCTGTGGTCAGCGCAGCTGCAGGAGGTGCGCGATGAGCGCCGCCGCCCGGATCGAGACGGTGCGCCAGCCGGTGCTGGAGATGCGCCATATCTCGAAGACGTTCGGTGCGATCCGCGCCTTGCACGATGTGTCGCTGACCGTTCACGCCGGCGAGCTGCACGCGCTGATGGGCGAGAACGGTGCCGGCAAGTCGACGCTGATGAAGGTGCTGTCCGGCGCCTACCGGCCGGACCCCGGCGGCGAGATCCTGATCGACGGCGTGCCGGCCGCCACCGGCGACCCGATCAAGGCGCGCGCGGCCGGCATTGCGGTCATCTATCAGGAGCTGTCGCTGGCGCCAAATCTGTCGGTGGCGCAGAACATTTTTCTCGGCAACGAACCGCGACGGTTCGGCGTCGTCGATCGCGAGCAGTGCAACCGGCGCGCCAGCGAGATCATCGCGCGGCTCGGCGTGGCCTTCTCGGCGCGCACTCCGGTCGCCAGCCTGTCGCTCGGCGAACGCCAGCTGGTCGAAATCGCCCGCGCGCTGTCGACCAATGCGCGCATCATCGTCATGGACGAGCCGACCACGTCACTGACCTCGCGCGAGACCGACCGGCTGTTCGAGGTGATCGCGACGCTGAAGGCGCAAGGCATCGCCATCATCTACATCAGCCACCGCATGGAAGAGGTCTACCAGCTCGCCGATCGCGTCAGCGTGCTGCGCGACAGCGGCTTTGTCGGCACGCTCGACCGTGCCGATCTGAACGCCTCGCGGCTGGTATCGATGATGGTCGGGCGCGATCTGTCGACCTTCTACAAGAAGGATCACCGCCCGCCGGACAGCAAGCGCGCCGTCGCGCTGTCGGTGCGCGGTATGTCGGACGGCAATCTCATCAAGAATTGTTCCTTCGACCTCCACAAGGGCGAGGTGCTGGCACTGGCCGGCCTGGTCGGTTCGGGCCGCACCGAACTGGCACGGCTGATCTTCGGCGCCGACAGGCACATATCGGGCACGCTGGAGCTCGGCGGCAAACCGATATCCATCGGTTCGCCGAGCGAGGCGCTCGATGCCGGCATCGCCTACCTAACCGAGGACCGCAAGCAACTTGGCCTGTTTCTCGACATGTCGATCTCCGACAACATCAGCATGGGCGTGCTGGCAAGGGACGCGAAGGCCGGCGGCCTGCGCGACTTCAATGCTGCCGAAAAGCGCGCCGCCAAGGCGGTGTCGGATCTCTCCATCCGCACCGGCTCAGTGCAGGCCAATGCCGGCTCGCTGTCGGGCGGCAACCAGCAGAAGGTCCTGCTCGCCCGCCTGTTGGAAACCGAGCCGCAGGTCGTCATCCTCGACGAGCCGACCCGCGGCGTCGATGTCGGGGCGAAGTCGGAGATCTACCGGCTGATCGACAACCTGGCCAAGAAAGGCATCGCCATCCTGATGATCTCCAGCGAACTGCCGGAGGTGATCGGCATCGCCGACCGCGTGCTGGTGATGCGCGACGGCACCATTGCCGGCGAGGTGACGGCGTCGAAGGGCGAGCCGCTGCGGCAGGAAGCGATCATGGAACTTGCAACGGGAGCGGCTCAGCGATGACCGACAAGGTGGCCGACACGATGAAAGCGGACGACCGGGCGGTCGGCAGGAGCACGAGGTGGCGTACCGCCATCGCCGCACTCGGCATGCTGCCGATCCTGATCCTGCTGGCGGTCGGCTTCCAGTTCATCAACCCGCGCTTTTTCACCCAGACCAATCTGCTGATCGTCATGCAGCAATCGTCGATCAACATCGTGCTGGCGGCCGGCATGACTTTCGTCATCCTGACCGGCGGCATCGACCTGTCCGTCGGCTCCATCCTTGCCGCCTCGGCGATGGTGGCGGTGATGGTGTCGCTGGTGCCCGATTGGGGACTGCTGGGCGTGCCGGCCGCCATTCTCGTCGGGCTCGGTTTCGGCGTCATCAACGGGCTGCTGATCGCCTATATCAGACTGCCGCCGTTCATCGTCACGCTTGGGTCGCTGACCGCCGTGCGCGGCGTCGCCCGCCTGCTCGGCCAGGACACCACGGTGTTCAACGCGGACCTGCCGTTCGACTTCATCGGCAACGGTTCGCTGTTAGGCATTCCGTGGCTGGTCATCATCGCGCTGGCGGTCGTCGTGCTGTCCTGGCTGGTGCTCAAGCGCACAGTGCTCGGCACCTGGATCTACGCTGTCGGCGGCAATGCCGAGGCCGCCAGGCTGACCGGCATCAAGGTGCCGCTGGTGCTGCTCTTCGTCTACGGCGTTTCCGGCCTTCTGGCCGGCCTTGGCGGCGCCATGTCGGCGGCCCGGCTCTATGCCGCCAACGGGCTGCAGCTCGGCCAGTCCTACGAGTTGGACGCGATCGCCGCGGTCATCCTCGGCGGCACCAGCTTCGTCGGCGGCGTCGGCTCGATCTGGGGCACGCTGATCGGCGGCCTGATCATCGCCGTGCTGTCCAACGGGCTCATACTCGCCGGTGTTTCGGACATCTGGCAGTACATCATCAAGGGATTGGTCATCATCGTGGCGGTCGCCCTCGACCGTTACCGGCTCCAGGCAGGAGCAAGAACGTGATGGCCCTTAGTCGCCGGCATCCAACGAGCCGGTTTCATGTGTAACGCACCGTGAGAGGCGCGGGGCATCAGGAGGAAAATAAAACAATGAAGACCATCGCTAAACTGCTCTGCGGCGTCGCCCTTGCGGCCGCCGCCATCGCGCCGGCATCGGCAAAGGATCTGAACAAGGTCGGCATCTCGGTCGGCCTGCTCGGCAACCCGTTCTTCGTCGCCACCATCAAGGGCATCGAGGACGCGGCCAAGAAGATCAACCCGAATGTGCAGGTGACCTCGGTATCGGCCGACTACGACCTCAACAAGCAGGTGTCGCAGGTCGATTCCTTCATCGCCGCCGGCGTCGACGTCATCATGCTCAACGCCGTCGATGCCAAGGCGATCGCGCCGGCGGTGAAGAAGGCGCAGGCGGCCGGCATCGTCGTTGCCGCCTTCGACGTTTCGGCGCCGGGCGCCGACGTCACCGTGATGACCAACAACGTCAAGGCCGGCGAAGAGGCGTGCCAGTATCTGGTCGATCATACTGGCGGCAAGGGCGACTACGTCATCCTCAACGGCCCGGCCTCGTCGTCGATCCTGGAGCGGGTCAAGGGGTGCAAGGACGTGCTGGCAAAACACCCCGACATCAAGATCCTTTCCGATGACCAGAACGCCGAAGGCTCACGTGACGGCGGCCTGAAAGTGTTCCAGTCGCTGCTGACCCGTTTCGACAAGATCGACGCGGTCTTCGCCATCAACGATCCGACGGCGATTGGCGCCCAGCTTGCGGCCAAGCAGCTCAACCGTTCTGAGTTCATCTTCACCGCGGTCGACGGTGCGCCCGATATCGAGAAGGAACTCGGTTCCGGCACGTCGATGATCAAGGCCTCTGCCTCGCAGGATCCCTATGTGATGGCCGGCCAGTCGCTGACGATGGCGGCTGACCTGCTTGCCGGCAAGAAGCCGGCCGAGCCGACGGTGCTGCTCGACCCGAAGCTGATCACGGCCGACAATTTGAAGGATTACAAGGGCTGGACCGCGGCTCGCTAAGCCTCCCAAGCCTGGTGGGGGGGGGGGGGCCGGGCGCGCCCGGTTTTTTGAGCCACCGCATGGGAAAACCCGTGTTTGGGTGTGGGGGGGGGGGATTAAACCGGAAGGTCCAGTAGGGGGTTTTTTGATCAAAGTGAGTGTTTTG
>NZ_JAMYLN010000027.1:0-93286 GCF_040318035.1 Mesorhizobium sp. M1329
CATTCAACCCTCCTTCGGCTTTTCCGGCCGAAATAGAATCGAGCTTCGCCGCAAAGCGCAACCCAGATGTGTGAATGCGATAGGTGAAGGACGGGGAGAGGGGTCGCCAGCGTTGCGGCCAAGCCCCTTCTCCCCGTTCTTTACGGGGAGAAGTGCCCGGCAGGGCGATGAGGGGCAGCGCCACGATGGCAATTGGTGCTGCTACGCGATGCAGAGACCGCCGTTCGCAGGCCGATCAAATACCAACGAAGCCTAAGCCGTCGCCTTGGCCTTCCTGCCTCTGCCCTTGACGGGCGCGGGCGGGGCGGCTTTGCGGCCGAGGCCGATCGCCTTGGCGAGCTGCGAACGCGAGGCCGCGTAGTTGGGGGCGACCATCGGGTAGTCGGACGGCAGGCCCCATTTGGCGCGATAGGCGTCTGGCGTCAGGCCGAAATGAACGCCGATATGGCGCTTCAAGGATTTGAACTTCTTGCCGTCCTCGAGACAGATAATGTAGTCCGGCGTCACCGATTTCTTGGGATTGACGGCAGGCGTCAGCGGCGCGGCGACCGGCACTGCCGGTTGCCCGAGCCCGCTTATGGAAGCGCTGACGCTGGCGATGAGATCGCCGAGGCCGGAAGCCGGCAAGCGGTTCTTCTCGACATATGCGGAGACGATATGGGCGGTCAGCTCGAGCAGGTCGATGTCTTTGCGAGCGTTGTTGGTGTCGTCGATCAATCTATTTCTCCGTCCGTGGGGGTCGCAGAAATTCCTAGTCGGCAAATCTGCGCAATGCAATGACGCCGCACCACGTCACACATTATTTTGAATAATAATACTAACGGCAGCGCGGGATTAACAACCCTGAGCCGGTGCTCGATAATATCAGACAATCAGCAATATCAGATAATCAGGGATTTGTCGCGCCACAGTCGAAATCCGCCTTCGAAGGCGCGTGTGTTGTCGCCGCGTCTGCAATCGGCGGGCAAGTCGGTGAGTTCATCGACATTGCCGCCGCCGATGACCACGTAATCCGGCTGCATGGCGGTGCGAAGCCGGTCGACGACGTCGAAGACGTATTTGCGCCATTTCTTCTTGCCGCGCTTTTGCAGGCCGCGTTCGCCGACATAGTCTTCGAAACTGCCGCGCTTCTTGTAGGGAAGATGGGCAAGCTCCATCGGCTGGGCGACGTTATCGACGATCATCGCGGCGCCCAGGCCGGTGCCGAGGCCAAGGAACAGCATGCGGCCGCCCTCATAACTGCCGATGGCCTGCATAAGCGCATCGTTGACGACTTTCACCGGCTTGCCGAACTCAGCGGCGAAATCGCAGCCGACCCAGCCCTTGCCGAGATTGGCGGGTTCGATCAAAGGCCGGTTGTGGTACGCCGGGCCCGGATAGCCCATCGAGACGACATCGTAGTGCAGCCCTTCGGCGAGCGTCTTCACCGCCGCGACCATCTGCTGCGGCGTCAGCTCCGGTCCGGAAGCGGTTCTGCGCTCCTCTGCGGCGGCGCTGGTGCGGATCTTGACGTGCGAGCCGCCGATATCGATCGCAAGCACGATCTTTTCGGCATCGGGTGCCGGTTGCTTTACTGCTTTCGCCATGGCCGTCGCCTCCCAGAAATCATGTCGCTGGATTGATCCAGCCGTTCGGCGGCCCGAATCCAGCCATGGCTTCGGCCGGCCCCCATGTCTTTGGCGCGTAGACGGGAGGCGGCGTGGTGTCGCCGAGCACCGGGCCGACGATGCGCCAGGCGAGCTCGCTGGCGTCCTGGCGGGTGAACAGCTGGCCGTTGCCGTTCATGGCGTCGCCGATCAACCGCTCGTAAGGCGGCATGTCGCCCTTCGAATCGTCGAGCGCGGTGAGCTCGACCTGTTCGCCGACCATGTCGTCGCCGGGTGCCTTGCGCCGGGCTCCGATCGAGATCGCCACCTGCGGATCGATGCGGAAGCGCACGTGATTGCAGTCGCCGGGCTTGATTGGATCGAAGACGTCGAGCGGCGGCCGCTTCAGCCGCACGATGACCTCGGTGGCGTGCACCGGCAGGGATTTGCCGGCGCGGATGAAGAACGGCACATCCTGCCAGCGCCAGGTATCGACGAAAAAGCGCACCGCCGCGAAGGTCTCGACCGGCGAGTTCGGCGCCACGCCCGGCTCGTTGAGATAGCCGTCGAACTGGCCGCGCACGACATCGTCCCTGGTCAGCGTCCGGATCGCCCGCAGCACCTGCACCTTCTCGTCGATCAGATCGTCGGCCGAGCGGCCGACCGGCGGCTCCATGGCGAGCAGCAACAGGATATTGAGCAGGTGGTTTTCGATGACGTCGCGGATGCAGCCGACCTCGTCATAGAAGCGGCCGCGCCCCTCGACACCGAAATCCTCGGCCATGGTGATCTGCACGCTCTCGACGTAATTGCGGTTCCAGATCGGCTCGAGGAAGGAATTGGCGAATCGGAAATAGAGCAGGTTCTGGATCGCCTCCTTGCCGAGATAGTGGTCGATGCGAAAGATCGACTTCTCGTCGAAGACCAGATGCAGCACCCGGTTCAGCCAGCGCGCCGACTGCAGATCGTGGCCGAATGGCTTTTCCACCATCAGGCGCGCGCCTTGGGCGGCGCCCGACTGCTCCAGCCCCTGGACGACCACCTCGAACATCGGCGGCGGCACCGCCAGATAGTGCAGCGGCCGCTCAGCGCTGCCGAGCGCGGTCTTCAGCTTCTCGAAGGTCGCAGGCGCCCGGTAGTCGCCGCTGACATAGCGCAGCAGCGATGCAAGCCTGGCAAAGATATTGTCGTCGATGCTGCCCAAGGCGTTGACGATGCCGTCGCGGGCGCGCGCCTGCAGCTTGGCGAGGTCCCAGGGATCGAAGGCAACGCCGATCACCGGCTCGTTCAGCGTCCCCTTGGCCACCATGGCGTAAAGGGCAGGGAAGATCTTCTTGTGGGCGAGATCGCCGGTGGCGCCGAAAAGCACCAGCGTGTCCGATCGTTCCTGGCTCATGAGCGTGCCTCCCTGTCGCCCGTCACGCGCCGGCCTTGGGTTTTTCGACATGGCCGCCAAAGGCATAGCGCATGGCGGACAGAAGCTTGTCGGCGAATTCGGATTCGCCTTGCGAGGAGAACCTGTCGAACAGCGCCGAGGACAGCACCGGCGCCGGCACGCCGGTGTCGATCGCCGCCTTCAGCGTCCAGCGGCCTTCACCGGAATCCGAGACCCGCCCGCCGAACTGCGTCAGCGACGAATCGGCCTTCAGCACGCCGGCCGTCAGGTCGAGCAGCCACGAGCCGATGACGCTGCCATGCCGCCAGACCTCCGCCACCTCAGCGATGTCGATGTCGAACTGGTAATATTGCGGGTTTTCGAGCGGGCTGGTTTCGGCGTCGGCGGTGCGCTGCCTTTTGCCGGCATTTGCCGACTTCAGGATGTTCATGCCCTCGGCATAGGCGGCCATGACGCCGTATTCGATGCCGTTATGGACCATCTTGACGAAATGGCCGGCGCCGCTTGGTCCGCAGTGGAGATAGCCGAAGGGCGCGGTTCCAGCATCCTTGGCAGGGACGGGCGAAGCGGCGTCGACGCCGGGCGCCAGCGTTGCGAAGACCGGGTCGAGATGCTGGACCGCGCTGTCGGGGCCGCCGATCATCAGGCAGTAGCCGCGCTCGAGGCCCCAGACGCCGCCGCTGGTGCCGACATCGACATAGCTCAAGCCTTTCAAGGCGAGGCGCGCGGCGTGGTCGACGGCCTCGTGATAATAGGAATTGCCGCCGTCGATGATGATGTCGCCAGGTTCCATCAACGCGGCCACCTGGTCGACGATCCTGCCGGTGATCGCCGCCGGCAGCATCAGCCAGGCGCTGCGCGGCTTCGCCAGCTTGCCGACGAACTCCTCCATCGAGGCGGCTCCGACCGCGCCGGCGCTCACAAGCGCGGCGACGCTCGCCGGGTTGATATCGTAGACGACGCATTCGTGGCCATCACGCAGCAGGCGCCGAACCATGTTGGCGCCCATCCGGCCCAGTCCCATCATTCCTATCTGCATGGTCTTGTCCTGCCTTACTTGAGGGATCGATGATCTAGTGGCGCTGTTATTGAAGCATGATCTTTTCCGAAAGCCGGTCTCCACTTTGCGGGATCATGCTCTATCCGGTATCGCCGATGCCGACAGAAAAATCAGCGTTCTCCCAACCGTCGGCATCGGACCAGAAGAATGTGAAGACAATGCTATTGCCCGGAGCAAGCTCGGCAACCGGCAATTCCGCAAGATGGATGCCGAAAGCGTTCGCGGCGGTCTCGGTGTCATGGACGGTTGCCCAATTGTCGCTGCTCCAATGAACCACCGCCCGGGCCAGAAGTTCGATGCGCAGCGCCTTGCCTGTCGGCATGGTACGGATCTTGTGGTTGAAGCGCCATGCCCTGAAGCGCGACACCGTCCTGCCCTCGATATAGCGCTTGACGCCTTGCGGCGGCATGTCGAACACCGTGCCGTCGCGCAGCGACCGCAGCAGCTTGATGTGCTCGGAATGCGCCCAGACCAGCGGCTTGGCGCTGCCGGAGGGCCCGCCATGCCGCAATTCGCGCTCCGGCATGTCCGGACCATCCCAGACCTGCTCCGGCAGCAGGCCGCCCGGTCCGGCAGAGTTCTCGAACGTCCTGAGCAGGCTTGCCGCGCTGTCCTCGCGTCCGGCCGCCAGCTCGTAATGGGCGCGCTCGCCGACCAGAAGAGGCCAGGGCCGACCCTGGCCGGTTCCATCGAAGGGTGCGCCGTCGGCATGCTCGCCATAGCCATCGCCATTGTAGCGGTACCAGAGCGGGCCCTGCGGCAGTTCGCAGCGCAATTGCGCGTCGATGACCTTGACCGTGTCGAGGATGCGCGGATCGTCGGCTGCCCTCAAGCCGAAGCGGACCAGCGCCAGCGCATCCGGGCTAACAATCGCTTCGGCCGGCCGATCCGTATCGCCGGGTGGGCGGTTCTTGATCGGCACAAAGCCGTCCTTCGGCGATGCCGCGCCGGCGGTGTCGGGCGGGGCGATGCGGACATAATAGCCTTCGACGCCGGCTTGCTCGCATGCGGCGGTGCCGGCGACGTAGGTCCAGCGCTCGGTCTGATCGTTCCAGACATCGGCAGTCTCGCGCAGATAGTTTGCCGGCTCTGTTTTGCCGGCGGCATCGAACATGTCGGCAGCCGCAAGCAGCGCGGCGATCTCGACCGCAAGCGTGAACGGGCTGTAGCCGGCGTCTTCTTCCCAGCGGTCCTCGCCGGTGACCGGGCCATTGCGAACGACATAGGCGGCAGCGCGCTCGATCATCGGCATGAAGGAGGAGAGTACCGCAGCCGGCAAATGCCCGGCGCGGCGCAGCGCGTCGGCGAGCAGCAGCGGGAAGGCGCATTCGTCCATCTGGATGCCCGGCCAATAGACCGATCCGTCGAGCCAGGCGTTCTGCGGCCAATGGCCGTCCGGCTGCTGGATCGCGCGCAGATAGCCAAGGATGCGCAAGGCTTCCGCCGGGTCGCCGGCGGCGAGGAAGCCGCCGGCGGTTTCGACCAGATCGCGCGGCCAGACCAGGTGATAGCCGCCGAGATCGTCGTCGCCCTTGTTGAAGCCCCACGGGATCGACAGGCTGGCAACCGCGGCTCCCGCCGACGACCGGTGTGTAGCCAGCACAGCCGTGCTGAGGCGGTAGCTGTTGAGGCAGGACGCCGCATGCCGGTCCAGCGGCAGCAATCCGGCCTGCCATTGGCGCCATTTGTCGATGTAGGATCTGGCTGCGGGCCCAAAACCTTGCCTCAGGCTGGCGAAAGCCGTTTCCGCCGCCTGTTGCGGCGTCGTGCCGAAGCCGAGCGCCAGCAATATTTTTGGGTTCGCGGCCGAAAAGCCGATCTCGCCGGTCAGCGCGACATTGCCGTCCTCGGCCCTGCGGCAGGCCGGATCGAGCCGGCCGCCTTGACGAAGCTGCTGCCAGCCGTCGGAGACGCCGACATAGCCGGCCGAGCACGCCTTCCACGGCAGCGACGAGGCGAGCGCCAGGCAGGTGCCGCGTCCCGATGCAAACAGGACAGGCTGTCCTTCATGGTCGCCGATCCAGGCGGTGTTGCCCATGCCGGCGTTAACGAGGTGTGGAGCCAGCAGCGCGTGGACGCGGTAGTCGGCGGCAGCGCCTTTGAGCGGCGTGAACATGATCTCCTGCAGCAGGACGGGACGTTCCGGATCCGTCAGGATGCGCTTTTCGATCCGGTAGGTTCCATCGCTTGCGGTGTTGACCAGCCGGTAGGCGGGCACCGCGTCCTCGAGGGGTTCGATGTGATGCTCGGCGTCGCGCTTTTCTTCCGAGAAATAGCCGTCGGGTCCGGTGACGATCAGCCCCAGATCGCGGGTGCAGGCGCTATCGAGGCGGGGATAGTAGATCTCGTTGAGGATACCGTGGCTGATGGTGAACCAGATCGGGCAGGCCAGCGAGAGCGCGGTGCCGACGCCGCTCTTGGCGCTCGACGTCCAGCGCGCCGGAATGCCGGGTGCACCCGGGGCAAGATTCGCTGCCATTCAATCGATCTCCAGTGCCATCCCTAGACCAGGAGTCGAACCGGTTTCAATGATTGCACCGCAAGTTGATCGCCGGCCATGGATTGCTGTTGACAGCTTGTCGCCTATCTGCATTTGTCTGATAATAGATAAAAAACAAGATTGTGAGCGTATCAGCCATTACCCACCAGCCAGCCATTAACCACCAGTAAGACAGCAACTCACGGGAGGAGTATGACATGAAGAAAATATTCGTTTTGGGCGCCCTTGCGGCAATGCTCGCCGCAGGCACCGCGCTTGCCGACACCAGCGGCAAGAAGATCGCCTTCTCCAACAATTACGCCGGCAATTCGTGGCGGCAGGCGATGCTGGACAGCTACGCCATCGTCACCAAGAAGGCGGTTGCCGACAAGGTAGTCGGCGCCGCGGACGTCTTCACGACGGCCGACAAGGAAGTGCCGACGCAAGCAGCCCAGGTGCAGAACCTGATCCTGCAGGGCTATGACGCGATCGTGATCAACGCGGCGTCTCCGGATGCGCTCAACGGCGCCATCAAGCAGGCCTGCGACGCCGGCATCGTCGTCGTCTCCTTCGACGGCATCGTCACCGAACCCTGCGCCTACCGCGTCGTCGTCGACTTCAAGGACATGGGCAAGCAGGAAGTCGAGCAGATGGCCAAGTTCCAGCCGAAGGGCGGCAACCTGCTGGAAATCCGCGGCCTCGCCGGCACCTCGATCGACGATGCCATCCATGCCGGCATCCTCGAAGGTGTCGCCGCCCACCCCGAGTTCAAGATCGTCGGCTCGGTGACCGGCGACTGGGACCAGACCACGGCACAGAAGGCCGTCGCGACGATCCTGCCGTCGCTGCCGGATGTGGTCGGTGTCGTCGACCAGGGCGGTGACGGCTACGGCGCGGCGCAGGCCTTCGCCGCCGCCGGCAAGCCACGCCCGACCATCATCATGGGCAATCGCCAGGACGAGTTGCAGTGGTGGAAGGAGCAGAAGGAAAAGGACGGTTACCAGACCTGGTCGGCATCGATCGCACCGGGCGTATCGACGCTTGCCTTCTGGGTGGCGCAGCAGGTGCTCGACGGCCGCACCGACGTGCCGCACGACCTGCTGGTGCCCTATCTTGCCTTCACGCAGGACGATTTCGAGACCGCACTGCCGAAGATTCCGAAGGGCGGCGTCGCCAGCCACGAATACACGCAGGAAGACGCCATCGCGGCGATCAAGGCCAACATCAAGTGAGCATGGCACTATTGTTGCCGCCACAGATAACCGGGTATCGTTGAGGGATGCCCGAGGCCAATGCAGACATCATCAGGCCTGACGGCGCCGTAAAACCTTTCGGCGCCGTCAGTTTGGACATCATAAGACTGGACGGCGCCGAAAAACATTTCGGTGCCGTCAGGGCGCTTGCCGGTGTCGATTTCAGCGTTCGTGCCGGAGAATGCGTCGGTCTCGTCGGCCATAACGGTGCCGGGAAATCGACGCTCATGCATATGGTGGCGGGCACGCTTACCCCGGACGGCGGGCGGATCGCGGTCCGCGGCGGCGTCGAGGCAAGTTATTCGGTGCCGCGCGCACAGCAGCTCGGCATACGCTGCGTTTTCCAGGAACTGTCGCTCTGCCCGAACCTCAGCGTCGCCGAGAACACGCGGATCAACCACGCGTCGCTTAATGGCTTCGGCTGGCGGCGCAAGGCGGCCGATCTGATCGCCGCCAAGCTCGACGAGATCTTCCCCGGCCACAGCATCTCGGCATCCGACATCGTCGGCGACCTTTCCATCACCAGCCGGCAGATGGTGGAGGTGGCACGCGCCTTCACGGTCACGCAGGAGCCGCTCGAACTGGTCATCCTCGACGAGCCGACCTCCTCGCTCGATGCGCATACCGCGGGCCAGCTGCTGGCGTTCGTGCGCCGCTTCATCGCCGCCGGCAAGAGCTGCATCCTGATCTCGCATGTGCTGGGCGAAGTGCTCGGAAACGCCGACCGCATCGTGGTGATGCGCGACGGCAAGGTGGTCGCCGCCGGACAGGCCTATCAATTCGACCGCGACAGGCTGGTGACGGCGATGGGCGGAGCGGAGGCGCGCGAGAAGGCCGCCGCAGAGATTGCGAGCGGCAAGCCGGAGCCCGGTCCGCTGCGGGTCCGGGCGCGTCCGGCGCGACAGCAGGACGGCAACGAGCTTGTCGCCCATGCCGGTGAGATCATCGGCCTTGCCGGACTTGCCGGGCATGGGCAGACCGACCTTTTGCTGGCGATCTTTGCCGCGGCTTCGCGTGCCAAAACCGGCATCGAGGTCACCGCGCCGGTGGCGCTGGTTGCCGGCGACCGCCAGTCGGACGGCATTTTTCCGCAATGGTCGATTGCCGAGAACATCGGCATCCGTTCGCTTGCGCGATTGCGCAACGGCCTCTTGATCTCGCCGCAGCGCGAAGCCGAGCTCGCCGAGTTGTGGCAGCGGAAAATCGGCATCCGTACGCCCGACATGAACAACAACATCTTCTCGCTGTCCGGCGGCAACCAGCAGAAGGCGCTGTTCGCGCGGGCGCTCGGCTCCGACGCCAAGATCGTGCTGATGGACGATCCGATGCGCGGCGTCGACATCGGCACCAAGCTCGAAGTCTACGACCTGGTGCGCGAGGAGGCTCGCCATGGCCGCACTTTCCTCTGGTATACCACCGAAACCGAAGAGCTCGACAATTGCGACCACATCTATGTGTTCAAGAACGGCCGGATCGTCGCCAACCTTCGTCGCGACGAACTGACGGAGGAAAAGATCATCCAGTCCTCGTTCGGCGACGCGGCCTGAGATGACAGCGGTATCCATCGAGAATGGGCTAAAATCTTCGGCTCGCGCCACGAGGCGGGCGCGCATGCTGCGCAGCCTGCTGCCGGCACTGTCGCTGGCGCTGGTGCTCATCGCCATCGCCTGGCTCAACCCGCGCGCCATCAGCTACTTCGGTTTCAGCCTGATGCTCAATCTGGCGATCCCGATCGCGCTGGCGACGATCGCGCAGATGTTCGTCATCGCCGGCAACGAGCTCGATCTGTCGATCGGCACCTTTGTCGGCTTCGTCGGCTGCGTGACGGCGACATGGCTGAAGGACGCGCCGCTGCTCGGCGTCATCATCCTGCTCGGGTCGATCGGTGTCTACGCGCTGCTCGGCGCGCTGATCCATTTGCGCAACCTGCCCTCTATCGTGGTGACGCTCGGCATGAGTTTTGTCTGGCAGGGCATGGCCATCCTCATCCTGCCGAAGCCCGGCGGCAAGGCGCCGGACTGGCTGCTGGCGCTGATGGCCTTCAAGCCACCCTTCATTCCGTTCCCGATCATCGCCGCATTGCTGATCGCGGCCGTCGTCCACTTTGGCCTGATGCGCACTTCCTATGGCGTCATCCTGCGCGGATCGGGCGGCAATTCAGCTGCATTGAAGCGCGCCGGCTGGTCGCTGCTGCGCACCAAGATCGCGCTGTTTGCGCTGACCGGCCTGTTCGGCGTTTTGTCCGGCATGGCGCTGATCGGCATCACCACCTCGGCCGATGCCAATATCGGCAATGGCTACACGTTGCTTTCGATCGCCGGCGTCATCCTCGGCGGCGGCGAGTTCGTCGGCGGCCGGGTGTCGCCGATCGGCGCCGTCATCGGCGCGCTGACGCTGGCGCTGGCGGCATCGCCGCTCTTGACCTTCATGCACATTCCGCCCGACTGGCAGGTCGCCGCCAATGGCGCCATCCTGATCATCGTGCTGGCGGCGCGGGTGCTGATCAGCCGCAGGGAGAGGTGAGCATGGCCTCGCTGCGGACACTGCTCGCCAGACCCTGGATCTGGTCGTTCTTCGGGGCGCTGCTGGTATGGCTGGCGACCATCGCCTTCACCGGCGGCTATGGCGGCGGCGGCATGATCACGGCGGCGCTGTCGCTCGCCGTCTTCACCGTCATCGTCGGCGTCGGGCAGATGTTCGTCATCACGCTCGGGCCGGGCAATGTCGACCTGTCGCTGCCGGCCAATATCGGCCTTGCCAGCGCCGTCGCCATGAAGGTCATGGACGGCAATGATGCGATGATCGCGGTCGGACTGCTGGCAGCGCTTGCCTGCGGCATGGCGATCGGCGCCGTCAACTACCTGCTGATCTGGGCGCTGCGCATTCCGCCGATCATCGCGACGCTGTCGGCCAGCTTCGTCATCCAGTCGGTCGATATCAGCTATGGGCGCGGCTTGCAGATCAAGCCGCCGCCGGGCTTTGCCGATTTCACCAACTGGCAGGTGTTCGGCATCCCGGTGCTGGCGATCCTAACCGTGCTGTTCACCATCGGCGCCGGCATCGTTTTGCAGCGCATGATTTACGGACGCTCGGTGCTGGCGATCGGCCAGAACATCCGCGCCGCCTGGCTGGCAGGCGTCAAGGTCGGCCGCACCCGCTTCCTTACCTACACACTGTCGGGCGCGCTCGGCGGCCTCGACGGCGCACTGCTCGCCGGTTATTTCCGCGGCGCCAACGTCGATATCGGCAATGAGTATCTGCTGGCCTCGATCGCGGTCGTTGTCATCGGCGGCACGTCGGTGGCGGGCGGCAAGGCCAATGTGCCGGGGGTCTGGGGCGCGGCGCTGTTCCTGGTGCTGCTGTTGACCATGCTCAACACGTTCGGCGTCAGCGTCGGCGTCCGCCTGGTGCTGACAGGGCTGATCATCGTCGGCGTCATTACCGCCGCCGGTGGGCAGAAAGCGCTGCGCTGAGGCAAGGACACCGACGGCGCGAGGATATCGATCCGGCCCGCAACACGTGGTTCCCATCCGCATGCCAGCGCTGTAAATCCCGTCGCGATATTGGCCAACATCATTGCATGAGGTTTGCGTGTCCGATTTCGTCAGCACTACAAGACACGGCAACGTCGCGCTGGTGAGCATCGACAATCCACCTGTCAACGCGCTGAGCTTCCATGTGCGCGAGCCGCTGATGCGGGCGCTCGTTTCCCTGCGCGACGAGCCGTCGGTGGGAGCAATCGTGATAGCATGCGCCGGGCGGACCTTCGTCGCCGGCGCCGACATCACCGAATTCGGCAGGCCGGCACAGCAGCCGGAATTGCGCGCCATTGTCGCCGTGCTGGAAACCATCACCAAGCCGACGGTCGCCGCCATTCACGGCACTGCGCTCGGCGGCGGCCTGGAACTGGCGCTCGGCTGCCATTTCCGTGTTGCCGACCGAGCGGCAAGGCTCGGCCTGCCGGAAGTCAAGCTCGGCCTGCTGCCGGGCGGCGGCGGCACGGTTCGCCTGCCGCGCTTGGTTGGTCCGCTGAAGGCACTCAGCATGATCGTTTCGGGAACGCCGGTCGGTGCGGCCGAGGCGCTCGCCGACGGCCTGGTGGATGCCGTCTTCGATGGCGACCTGATCGCGCAAGCGGTGAGTTTTGCGGCAGACATGGCCGCCAAAGGCGGTCTCTTCACGCCGGTGCGCGATCGCAACGATCGCCTCGACCAGGCCGACTTGCCGGCTTTCGACAAGCAGGCCGCAGCGCTTGCGGGCAAAGCGCGCGGTCTCGAGGCGCCGATCGCCTGTGCGCAGTCGGTCCGCAACGCCCTGACGCTGCCCTGCGACGAAGCGCTGGCGGCGGAGCGCGACCTGTTTCTCAAGCTTGTCGCCGGTGACCAATCACGCGCGCAGCGGCATTTGTTCTTCGCAGAACGTGAGGCGGCAAAGATTGCCGGCAAGGATGTCGTCAGGCGCAAGATCGCCCGGGTCGGCGTCATCGGGGCCGGCACGATGGGCGGTGGCATCGCCATGGCGTTCGCCAATGGCGGTCTTCCCGTAACCTTGCTGGAAACGACGCAGGAGGCGTTGCAGCGCGGACTGGCGACGATCAACAAGAATTATGCCGTTTCCGTCACCCGCGGATCGCTGAGCGAAGACGCCAAGCGCCAGCGGCTTGGGTTGTTCAAGGGTTCCACCGACTATGCCGACCTCGCCGATTGCGATCTGATCGTCGAGGCCGTGTTCGAGGAAATGGCGGTCAAGAAGGAGGTATTCGGCAGGCTCGATGCCGTGGCCAAACCGGGCGCGATCCTCGCCACCAACACCTCCTATCTCAACGTCAACGAAATCGCCGCTTCGACGTCGCGGCCGCAAGATCTCCTCGGCATGCATTTCTTTTCGCCGGCTAACGTCATGAAGCTTTTGGAAATCGTCCGCGCCGACAAGACTTCACCCGACGTGCTGGCGACCATCGTCGATCTGGCACGGCGGATCGGCAAGGTGCCGGTCGTCGTCGGCGTCTGCCACGGCTTCGTCGGCAACCGCATGCTGGCTGCGCGCGGTGCGGAACTGGAGACGCTTCTGCTGGAAGGTGCAATGCCGCGCCAGGTCGACCAGGTGTTCACCGATTTCGGCTGGCCGATGGGGCCGTTCGAGATGAGCGATCTCGCCGGCCTCGACATAGGCTGGCGCAACCGCAAGGCGCGTGGCCAGACGGCCGTGATCGCCGATGCGTTGTGCGAACAGGGGCATTTCGGCCAGAAGACCGGCAGCGGCTTCTATCGCTATGAGAACGGTTCGCGCACGCCGCTGCCCGATCCCGAGGTCGAGGCGCTGATCCGCAACAAGGCTGCCGAACGCGGCATTGCACCGCGCGCGATCGGCGCCGAGGAGATCATCGAGCGGACGGTCTATCCGATGATCAATGAGGGCGCCAAAATCCTCGAGGAAAAGATTGCCGCCCGGGCCTCCGATATCGACGTCGTCTGGGTCAACGGCTATGGCTTCCCGGTCGGCAAGGGCGGACCGATGTTCTGGGCAAGCCTCGAAGGCGTGGACAAGATCATCCGGCGGCTGGATCACTGTTACCAGCAGACCGGCAAGGACGTCTTTCGGGTGGCGCGCCGGCTCAGGCAGATGGCTGAAACTGGTTCCTGGGACGGCGCTGCCGGCTGAACTTGGGACTACCGAATCCGAGTGTCCATGATCTCGACAAAACGCGCGAACAGACCCGCCTGCGACTTTATCTTGAGCTTGCGGTAAATGTTGCGGCGATGGACTTTTACGGTTCCCGGCACGATGCGCATCGCCCTGGCAATCGATTCCGTGGAATGGCCCTGAAGCACCAGATCGACGACATGCTGTTCGCGCGGCGTGAGCGAAAGGCTCTTCCAGATGTGAGCACGTTCGAACTCGCTGACCGGAGCAATCGCCTCGTCTTGCTTCGTCCCAACCGGTCCGTCAGCCGGAAGGGTAGGCCAGCGCAGCCTGACGAGGCTGATCACCGCAGGCGCCATGTCGCGCAGCAACCTGGCATCGGCGGTTCCGAACGGCCCCGAAGCGCGCAATCGCATTAGCGAGACCACCAGCGCGTCCTTTCCCGGCAGCGGCACGAAGAAGCCGACCTCCTCCGCAAGCCTGGTCTGGCTGTAATAGGAGCGGTAATATTCGCTGGCATAGAAGCGGTCCGGCGCCAGTTCGCGCATGCGCCAAAAGCCTTCCTTGCGCTCGACTGCCGCATGGTGGAACGGATCGAGCAGATAAGGCCCTTCCTGATAGAGCGCGACGAAGACGTGGCTTTCGGCCGGCGAGAATGTCTCGAACAGCAGCGGCGGGCGTAAGGCGCCGCGATAGCCGAAGATCACGCAATGATCGAAGCTGACATGCTGGCGGAGCCAGGCGACCATTGCCTTGCCGAAAAGCTCGTCGCTCGTCTCCCGCGTCGCTGCGATGAGCGCAGCGAGCAGGCTGTATTCATCGCTGCGCGAAACGCCCAATTCATACCCCTCCAAACGAGAAAATAGACGAAATATACCACCTGGGAGGTATATACTAGCTGCCATTGGCTCTGATAGCGTTTCGAGGTTAGCTACCCGCAGGAGCCCGCAGCTTTGACCGCAGTGCCCGACATCGAGTTTCGCGGGGTCACCAAACGCTACGGCAGCGTGACCGCGGTCAGCGGCATCGATCTTGCCATCCCGCCGTCTGCCTTTGTCGCCTTGCTCGGGCCGTCCGGCTGCGGCAAGACAACCTGCTTGCGCATGATCGGTGGCTTCGAACAGCCAAGCGAAGGTGCGGTATTCATCCGTGGCCACGACATGGCCGGCACGCCGCCCTATCGGCGGCCGGTCAACATGGTGTTCCAGCAATATGCGCTGTTTCCGCATCTGGATGTGGAGGATAACGTCGCCTATGGCCTGCGACAGGCGCGGCCGCGCCTGTCGTCGCG
The DNA here is from genome assembly GCF_040318035.1 of Mesorhizobium sp. M1329. Classification (NCBI taxonomy): domain Bacteria; kingdom Pseudomonadati; phylum Pseudomonadota; class Alphaproteobacteria; order Hyphomicrobiales; family Phyllobacteriaceae; genus Mesorhizobium; species Mesorhizobium sp. M1329. The sequence continues at coordinate 14,709 of NZ_JAMYLN010000027.1, forward strand.
GGAGATCAGCCTGAAGGCAGGCGAGGCGCTCGCCATGGTTCGGCTTGCCGGCTATGGACGCCGCAAGATCCATGAGCTTTCCGGCGGCCAGCAGCAGCGTGTCGCCCTGGCGCGGGCGCTGGTCAACAAGCCGGCGGTGCTGCTGCTCGACGAGCCCCTGGCGGCGCTCGACAAGAAGCTGCGCACCGACATGCAGATAGAGTTGCAGAACCTGCAGCGCGAAATCGGCATCACCTTCGTCCTGGTCACCCACGATCAGGAAGAGGCACTGTCGATGAGCGATTTCGTCTGCGTCATGAATGGCGGGCGCATCGTCCAGCTTGGGCAGCCGAGCGAAATCTATGACGAACCCGCCGACCTCTTCGTCGCCGACTTCGTCGGCAAGACCAATCTCTTGAGCGGCAAGGTCGTCGGGCTCTCGGGCAAGCTCGTCGAGGTGGCGCTCGCCGACGGCACAGTCATTGCCGCGCGCAAGCGCACTCCGCTAGCTCAGGGTGAAGCCGTTTCGGTCAGCCTGCGCCCTGAATCACTAAGCCTCGGCGCGCCCGGAAGCGGCCGGCTGGACGGCCTTGTCCGCAACCGGATCTTTCTCGGTTCGACCGCGGAATATGCAATCGAGGTCCAGGGCATCGGGACACTGCTCGCAAAGGCCGATCATCTGGTCGGCGGTGGAAATCTCTTCAAGCCGGGTGAACCCGTCGCCGTCGGCTTTACAGCCGGAACGCCGCTGGCGTTTCCGGAGAATAACGGGACCAACCAGAGGGAAAACAAAAATGTCGAAATCGTATCGTGACGGACTGCCGATAAGCCCTGAAAACTTCGTCGACCAATTGATGCGCCTCAAGCGCGGTTCCATCGGCCGCCGCGAGTTCCTTGGCCTCACCGGCCTAGGCATCGCAACGGCAGTAATGGCCCGCGAACTCGGCATCATGCCGTCGCCAGCCTTCGCCCAGGAGGGGCTTGGCGACCGCATGTCGATTGCCACCTGGCCCAATTATCACGACCCGGCGACGTTCGAGAATTTCAAGGCCGAGACCGGCGTTGCCGTCGAGGTCAACGTGTTCGGGTCAAACGAGGAGATGCTGGCCAAGCTGCAGGCCGGCGCCTCGGGCTGGAGCCTTTTCGTTCCGACCAACTACACGATCTCGACTTACAAGAAGCTTGGCATCATCGAAGCGCTCGATATGGCCAAGCTTGCCAATGATGACGGCTCGCAAGAAGACCCGCGCTTCACTGGGGAAGGCACCATCGACGGCGTGATCTACGCTGTGCCGAAGAATTGGGGCACCACCGGCTTTGCCGTCAACACCAAGAAACTGACCAAGCCGATGACGAGCTGGAAGGAATTCTGGGACACGGCCATGGCGGAGGGCGACGGCCGGGCCATGGTTCATGATTACCAGCTGACCACGATCGGCAACGCGCTGAAATATTTCGGCTTCTCGTTCAACTCGCTGAAGCCGGACGAACTCGCCAAGGCGGAGGAATTGCTGCTGAAGGTCAAGCCGCATCTGTTCGCGGTCTCCAGCGACTACCAGCCGTCGATGCGTGCCGGCGACGCCTGGATGACGATGTGCTGGACCAATGACGGGGCGCAGCTCCACCGCGACATCCCCGAAATCGCTTATGTGCTTGGCAAGGAAGGCGGCGAGATCTGGACCGACTTCTACGCAATCCCCAAGGATGCGCCGAACAAGCCTGCCGGCTATGCCTTGCTCAACTACTTGATGAACCCGAAAGTTGCGGTCAAGGAGCACCTGGCCAACGGTGCGCCTTCCACCGATGCGCGGGTCAATGCGCTGCTGCCCAAGGAGGTGCTGGACAATCCGATCCTCTATCCGGCGGTGGATCTGCTGAAGCCGCTCGAATTCGGTGCGGCTGCGACGCTAACCGATCCGGGCCGGGCCGAATTGATGGCACGCTTCAAGTCGGCTTGAACCGGGCGGGCCACAGGCTCGATGCAGGCAACTCCCCGGCGGACAGATGTCCGCCGGCACCGGGGCGGTTTTTTCAATGCGCAGCAATGCCCTTCGTCACAATCTCCTGACCGCCCTGCTGCTCGGTCCAGCAACCGCGTGGCTGGTGGTGTTTTTAGTTTTGCCGTTCGTGGCGATCGCCGTTTTCAGCGTCGGCGATCGGGCGCCGGAAGGCGGCTATCAGGCTGCTTTCACCTTGGCGCAATATGCCAATCTTCCGGCGCGGGCGACCGCCTTCTGGAACACCATGGTGCTGGCGCCGGCGGGCGCACTGGCCTGTCTTCTCGTTGCCTATCCGGTCGCCTATTACCTCGCTTTGCGCGCGCCGGAACGGTGGCGGCTGATCCTGCTGGCGCTTGTCGTCATCCCATTCTGGACCAGCCTGCTGATGCGAACTTATGCCTGGATGTATGTGCTTGGCGGGCGCGGCATCCCAGCTCTGCTGGCCTATGTCGGGATGGAGGACGTGCGGCTGATCAACACGCCGGGCGCGGTTCTACTCGGCATCGTCTATGGTTATCTGCCGCTGATGATCCTGCCGATCTATGTCAGCCTCGAGCGGCTCGACCGCCGCTTGCTGGAGGCCTCCGCCGATCTCGGCGCGACGCCGATCTCGACATTCCTCGGCGTGACGCTACGGCTGTCGCTGCCAGGTGTGATGACCGGCTTCTCGCTGGTCATGATCCTGCTGCTCGGCGAATATCTGATCCCGACGTTGCTCGGCGGCGGCAAGGTCTTCTTCATCGGCAACGCGCTGGTCGATCTGTTCCTGCAATCGCGAAACTGGCCATTCGGATCGGCAATCGCCATCACGCTTGTGGCTGTTTCCGTGGTCGTGCTGCTTGTCGCGAACCGCATTTCGACCCGGCTTTCGGGTGCCCGCCGGGTGGACCTGATCTGATGCGTGCCTTCGTCGTTGCGGTCTTTGCCTTTCTCTACCTGCCGATCGCGCTGGTGGTGCTGTTTTCGTTCAACGCCGGCCATCACGCCAGCGAGTTCACTGGCTTCTCTGTGCAATGGTACGGCAAGGCCCTGGCAAACCCGTTCCTGGTCGAAGCGTTGAAGAACAGCCTGTTCATCGCCACGACCAGCGCCTTGCTGGCGGCGCTGTGCGGCACGGCGGCCGCGCTTGGCCTGGCGCGTGTCGGCGCACGGACGCGAGCCGTGTTCGATGCGCTTTTGGGTGCTGCGATCGTCGTTCCTGGCGTCGTCATCGGCATCTCGACGCTTGTCGCGCTGGTCCAGCTATTCGGGGTGGTCAACCCGTTTGTCGCTTCACTGTGGCCGAACGACCAACCACCGCGTCTGGCGCTTGGCTATGGCTCGATCATCGCCGCGCACGGGCTGTTTTCGATGGCGCTGGTGGCGATGATTGTCGGCACGCGCCTCGGCAGCCTCGACCGCAATCTGGTCGAGGCCTCGAGCGATCTTTACGCCACCCCGCTGACGACGTTCCGCAGCATTGTGTTTCCGCAGATCATGCCGGCGGTGATCGCCGGCTTCCTGCTCGCCTTCACATTCTCCTTCGACGATTTCATCGTCGCTTTCTTCGTCGCCGGCGCACAGACGACATTGCCGATCTATGTCTTTGCCTCGATTCGGCGCGGGGTCACGCCGGAGATCAATGCCATTGCGACGATCGTTCTTGTCGCCTCCGTTCTGCTCGTGGTGCTTGCCCAATGGCAGTTGCGGCAACGAAAACCATCACACTGAAAGACAAAAAACATGATTCTGAGAGATCGCATCGCCGTGGTGACGGGTGCCGGGTCGGGGATCGGGCGTGCCGGCGCCATGATGATGGCCAGGGAAGGCGCGCTCGTGGTGATCGCCGACAGGGACCAGGCGGCGGGGGAAGCAACCGCTTCCGACATTCGTGCGGCCGGCGGTCGGGCCGAGGCCGTCGCCACCGATGTCGGCGAGGATGCGGCGGTCGAGCAGCTCATTGAAGGAACGTTGAGCCGGCATCGGCGGATCGACATCCTGCACAACCATGCCGGGATCCAGGTCGGCGGCACGCTGACCGAAGTCGGCGCCGACGGCATGGATGCCTCCTGGCGGATCAATGTGCGGGCGCAGTTCCTCGCGGCCAGGCTGGTCATGCCGTCGATGATCGCGCAGGGCGGCGGGGTGATCCTGAATACCGCCTCGAATTCGGGTGTGTTCTACGACCGCGAAATGATCGCCTACGCAACGTCAAAACATGCCGTGGTGGCGATGACCCGGCAGATGTCGCTCGACTATGCCAAACACAATGTCCGCATCAACGCGCTGTGCCCCGGCTGGGTCGATACGCCCTTCAACGAGCCGTTCATCAAGCAGATGGGCGGGCGGGCGGCGATCGAGAACTATGTCCGCACCAAGATTCCCATGCAGCGCTGGGCCAGCGCGGAGGAAATCGCCGAAGCGATCCTGTTCCTCGTCTCCGACCGCTCGTCCTTCATGACCGGCCAAGCGCTGGTGATCGACGGCGGCGAAAGCATCGGCTGATCCGCTACTCCCCGCATGTAGGAGCGGAAGATATCCTCTTGGCCTAACGGCCGGCGCCGAGATGTGCTTTCGTCTCAAGGAGAATGCGGCCAACATGGCTGGGCCGGGAGCAGAAATCGTCAGCGCAAAAGGGAAGGCTGCATAAATGGCCGAGGCCTATATCTGCGACTACATCCGCACGCCGATCGGACGTTTTGGTGGGTCGTTGTCGGCGGTCCGTGCCGACGATCTCGGCGCGATCCCTCTAAGGGCGCTTGTCGAGCGTAATCCCCGCGTCGACTGGGCTGCCATCGACGACGTCGTCTATGGCTGCGCCAACCAGGCCGGCGAGGACAATCGCAATGTCGCGCGCATGGCGCTGCTGCTGGCCGGCCTGCCCAAGGAGGTTTCCGGCTCGACCGTCAACCGTCTCTGTGGTTCGGGCATGGATGCGGTGATGATTGCTGCCCGCGCCATCAAGGCCGGCGAGGCGGAGCTGATAATATCAGGCGGCGTCGAATCGATGAGCCGCGCTCCGTTCGTGCTGCCGAAGGCAGAGACCGCGTTTTCGCGCAATGCCGAGATTTACGACACCACGATCGGCTGGCGCTTCATCAATCCGCTGATGAAGAAGCAATACGGCGTCGATTCGATGCCGGAGACCGGCGAGAACGTGGCGGAAGAGTTCGCTGTCTCTCGCGCCGACCAGGACGCATTTGCGGTGCGCAGCCAGGACAAGGCCGTAGCCGCACAAGCCAATGGCCGTCTGGCAAAGGAAATCACGCCGGTGATGATCGCGCAGCGCAAGGGCAATCCGGTCGTTGTCGACAGAGATGAGCATCCCCGCGGGGGCACGTCGATCGAAGCGTTGGCCAAGTTGCCGACGCCGTTCCGGCAAGGCGGCACGGTCACGGCCGGCAATGCGTCGAGCGTCAATGACGGCGCCGCGGCGCTGGTCGTCGCCTCGGAAACCGCCGTGAAAAAATACGGGTTGACGCCGATCGCCCGCATTCTCGGCGGTGCCACCGCCGGCGTGGCGCCGCGCATCATGGGCATCGGCCCGGTGCCGGCCACGCAAAAGCTGTGTGCCCGGCTGGGTCTAAAGCCGCAGCAATTCGACGTCGTCGAGCTCAACGAGGCCTTTGCCTCGCAAGGCATCGCCGTGCTGCGCCAACTCGGCATTGCCGAAGACGCGGAGCACGTCAACCCGAATGGCGGCGCCATCGCGCTTGGCCATCCGCTCGGCATGTCCGGCGCGCGCATCACCGGCACGGCGGCGCTGGAGCTGCGCGAACGCGGCGGCCGCTACGGCCTCGCGACCATGTGCATCGGGGTCGGCCAAGGCATCGCCGTGGCGCTCGAGAGATTGTGAGCAAGCGTGGGTTTGCCGGGCCATTTAATGGCGCGTTCCGCCCACTCAAATTTGACCATGTGGACAAAAGCCGGGCACCGCTCCATAGTTCCTTCGCCGATATTCCAGAGAAGAGAGCCGGCTCGACACGGCGCCAATCAGAGGGGCATGCAATGAACAACGGGAAGAGCAGAATCCAATCGAAACGCGACGGGCTTTCGCGCCGCAACGTGCTGGAACTGGGCGCGCTCGGCTTGGCGGCGGCGATACTGCCGGGCAGCGCCTTTGCCAAGACCAAGAAGCTGAAAGTGGCGGCGATCTTCGCCACGCCGATCGAGGAGCCGTGGGACAACCAGATCCACGTTGCCCTGCAGAAGGCCGAGAAGGAACTCGGCATCGAGTACAAATGGTCGGAGAAGGTGCAGACCGCCGATTTCAGCCGCGTCATGCGCGAATATGCGCAGGGCGGCTATGAGCTGGTGCTGGGCGATGCCTTCGCCGCCGAGCGCGAATCGCGCAGGACCGCCAAGCAATTCCCGAAGACCGCCTTCCTGTTCGGCTCCGGCGCCGGGCCGGCCGAGCCGAATTTCGGCGTTTTCGACAACTGGATCCACGAGCCGGCCTATCTGTCCGGGATGATTGCCGGAAAAATGTCGAAATCGGGCACGATCGGCGCCGTCGCGGCGATGGGCATTCCGGAAGTGAACCGGCTGGTCAACGCTTTCTTTGCCGGCGCCAGGGAGGTCAATCCCAACATCAAGAAGAAGGTCGCCTTCATCGGCTCGTTCTTCGATCCGCCGAAGGCAAAGGAAGCGGCTGTCGCCCAGATCGATGCCGGCGTCGACGTCATCTATGCCGAGCGCTTCGGCGTCATCGAAGCGGCGGCGGAGAAGAAGATCCTCGCCATCTCCAACATGTCGGACCAGTCGAGCCTCGGCCCCGACACCGTGATCACCGGGCCGGTCTGGGATATGTATCCGACCGTCGAGCAGGCGATCAAGCTGGTCAAGGCCGGCGTCTTCACCGCGCAGGATTACGGCGATTTCTCGCGCATGGCCAAGGGCGGCTCGTATCTCGCGCCCTACCACAAGTTCGACAAGACGCTGCCGGCCGAGGTCAAGGAACTGGTCGAGAAGAAGAAGGCCGAGATCCTCGACGGCAATTTCCGCGTCGACGTCGATGAGAATACGCCGGTCTCGGACTGAGATCCCTCCCCCTTAAGGGGAGGGTGGCCCGCAGGGCCGGGTGGGGTCCTCGGCGACGCGCTCCGTCGTCTTAAGTCAAAAGTCGAGGCAGCTGAGGTTACCCCTCCCGCCTCGCTTCGCTCGGCACCCTCCCCTCAAGGGGGAGGGATATCGGCGTCAACGCCACCAGGATCCCGCCTTGTCAACGCCTGCCCCTCTCATCGAAATGCGCGGCATCTCCAAGAGCTTCGGCGCCGTCAAGGCGAACGAAGCCGTCGATCTCAGCGTCGCGCCGGGTGAAATCCTCGGGCTGCTCGGCGAAAACGGCGCCGGCAAGACGACGCTGATGAATGTGCTGTTCGGTGCTTATGCGCCCGATGCCGGCGAGATCCTGGTGCAGGGCCTGCCGGTGGCGATCAACAGTTCGGCCGATGCGCTGGCCGCCGGCATCGGCATGGTGCACCAGCATTTTCATCTCGCATCGCGGCTTTCGGTGCTGGAGAACCTTTTGATCGGCATTCCCGGCAGATCGGGCCGGATCGACCGCGCCGGCGGGCTGGCACGGCTCGCCGAGATCGGCCGCCAGCATGGACTGACGCTCGACCCGGACCTTCCCGTCTCGGCGCTGGCGGTCGGCGAGCAGCAGCGGCTGGAAATCGTCAAGGCGCTGTTTCGCGGCGCAAGGCTGCTGATCCTCGACGAGCCGACGGCGGTGCTGGCGCCGACAGAGGTCGACGGACTGTTTTCGGCGCTTCGCTCGATGGCGGCACAAGGGCTCGGCATCATCTTCATCTCGCACAAGCTCAACGAGGTGCGGGCACTGACGCATCGCTGCGTCGTGCTCAGGCATGGGCGCGTTGCCGGCCGGGTCGATGCGCCGGCCAGCACCACGTCCTCGGAGATGGCGCGGCTGATGTGCGGCCACGAGATCGTGCCTCCGGCCAGGGGACCGTCGATGCCCGGTGCGGCCGTGCTGACCCTCGACGGCATCTCGACATCGCATCATTCCGGCATGGCGCTGCGCGATGTTTCGCTATCGGTTCGTGGCGGCGAGATACTCGGCATCGCCGGCGTCTCCGGCAATGGCCAGCGCGCGCTTGCCGAAGTGATTTCCGGCGTGCGAGCGCCCGATGCCGGGAAGATGACCATAGCCGGCAAAACGGTTTCGCGGTTCTCGCCGAGCACAGTCCAGGCGCTCGGCCTCGGCCGCATCCCGGAAGACCGTATGACGACCGGGCTGGTCACCAATCTGCCGCTTGCCGATTCCATGGTGCTGCCGCGCATAGGTACGGCGGCGTTCAGCCGCAACGGCCTGCTCAAGCCGGATGCGATCCGCGCCTTCGCCGAGGCGCAGATCAAGGCCTACGATATACGCTGCCCCGGGCCGATGACGCGCGCCGGGGCGCTTTCCGGCGGCAATCTGCAAAAGGCGCTTCTGGCGCGCGAGCTCGCTTTCGATCCGAAGGTGCTGATCGTTTCGCAGCCGACGCGCGGCCTCGACATCGGCGCGGCGCGCTTCATCCACGAAAAATTCCTCGACATGCGCGCCAAGGGCTGCGGCATCATCGTCATCGGCGAGGATCTGGAAGAGTTGCTGATGCTCTCGGATCGTATCGCGGTGATGTATGAAGGCCGCATCGTCGGCACGCTGGACAGCGCAGATGCCAGCGTCGCCAGACTTGGGTTGATGATGACCGGGGCGGAGGGAAAGGCTTGATGTTCCGTCTCGAGGCTCGCACCTCAACGCCCGGCTGGTTCAATCTGGCGCTGCCGCTGCTCGCCATCGGGGCGACGCTGATCCTGTGCAGCGGCCTCATCGCATTGGCCGGCGCCGGCGTCGTCGAGGCTTATGGTGTGATGTTTTCGGCGTCGTTGGGCGACAGCTACGCCGTCACCGAAACGCTGGTGCGTGCCACCCCAATGATCTTCACGGGGCTGGCTGTGGCCGTCGCTTTCCGCGCCAAATTCTGGAACATCGGCGCCGAAGGGCAATTGCTGGCCGGTGCGGTGGCGAGCTGTGCGGTCGGTGCAATCCCGATGCCGGGACCGCTCGCCATGCTGCTGATGGCGCTGGCGGGTGCCGCCGCCGGCGCGGCCGTCGCCCTGATCCCCGCGACGTTGCGGGTGAAATTCAGGGTCGATGACGTGGTCAGCTCGCTGCTGCTCAATTCGGTCATTTTCTACGCACTGATGGCGCTGATCGAGGGGCCATGGAAGGATAGTTTCAGCGGCTACCCGATCTCGCCGCCGATCGAGGATACGGCCAATTTTCCGGTGCTGCTCGAAGGCACGCGGCTGCATCTCGGCGTCGTCGCGGCGCTGGTCGCAGCACCCCTGATCTGGTTCGTCGTCGCGCGCACTACGCTCGGCTTCCGCATCAGGGTCACCGGCGAAAACCCCGAGGCTGGGCGCTATGGCGGCATCAATGTCGAGCGGGTGCTGATTTCGACGGCGCTGCTGTCCGGCGCATTGGCCGGCCTTGCGGGCGTCGGCGAGGTCGGCGGCGTGCATTTCCAGGTAATGAGCGACATCTCGCCGGGCTATGGCTATTCCGGCATCGTCGTCGCCATGCTGGCAAGGCTCAATCCGCTCGGCGTGGTGCCGGCGGCGATCTTCCTTGCTGCCGTCATGACCGGCGCCGAGGCGATGTCGCGGGCGACCGGCGTTCCGGCCTTCCTCAGCGACGTTATTCAGGGAACGGCGCTGCTCGCCATGCTGGTGGCGCTGCTGTTCACCGCCTATCGCATCCGCCGCGTGGGAACAGCCAAATGAGCGTGGTGCTGGAGCAAATCTTCCAGGTCGGCTTCCTGGCCGCGATCATTCGCATCGCCACGCCGCTTGCCTTCGCGACGCTGGGCGAAATGTTTTCCGAACGCGCCGGCGTGCTCAATCTCGGCATCGAAGGCATCATGCTGTTGTCGGCGATGACCGGCTTCACCGCGGCGAGCCTCAGCGGCAGCCTTTGGCTCGGCGTGCTCGCCGCCGTGCTGACCGGGGCGCTGATGGGCGCCGTGCACGCGCTGTTCACGGTGGCGCTCGGCCTCAGCCAGCATGTCTGCGGCATCGGCGTGACGCTGTTCAGTTCAGGCCTTGCCTACTTCCTCTATCGGCTGATCTTCGGCCAGCAATCGGTGCCACCGAACATCAAGGGGTTCGAGACGCTGCCGATCCCGATCCTGTCCGACATTCCGGTGCTTGGGCCGGCGGTGTTCAACCAGTTTTCGCTGGTCTACATGGCGATGCTGTCTATTCCCCTGGCCGCCTTCGTGCTCTACCGCACGCCATGGGGCCTGTCGGTTCGCATGGTCGGTGAAAACCCGCGTGCCGCCGATTCGGCCGGCGTCAGCGTCATCGCCACGCGCTTCCAGGCGGTGATCCTCGGCGGTGCCTTGATGGGGCTGGCCGGTGCCTTCCTGTCGATGGCGCAGTTCAACGCGTTCACCTTCGGCGTGGTTTCGGGGCGTGGCTGGGTGGCAATAGCGCTCGTCGTTTTCGGCCGCTGGGATCCATGGCGATCGGCAGGCGCGGCACTGCTGTTTGCCTTCGTCGATGCCTTGCAGTTGCGTATGCAGGCGAGCGGGCTTGGCCATATCCCCTACGAGGCCTTCCTGATGCTGCCGTTCATCTTCACCATCGTCGCTATGGCGGTGATGTCGCGCAATGCGGTGGCCCCGTCGGCGCTGCTCAAGCCGTTTAGGCGCGAAGAGCGGTAGCGGCGCTTCGCCTCTCACATAGCGGTAAAGCCGTTGTCGACGAACAGATGGGCGCCGTTGACGAAGCTGGCCTCGTCGCTGGCCAGGAACAGGGCTGCCTTCGCCACCTCTTCCGGCTCGCCGATCCGCCCTTGCTGCGCAGCCATTGCCGCGTCGGAGACATCGACGCCGAGTTTGTCGAGATCGGCGACCTCGCGCAGGCCGTGCGGTGTCCTGATGAAGCCTGGACAGACCGCATTGCAGCGGATGTTGCGGTCGCGGAATTCGACGGCAATGGCGCGCGCGAACATGTGGCAGGCGCCCTTGGTGGTGTCGTAAAGCACCTCCATCGGCGTCGCCGCCACCGCCGAGATCGACGAAGTGCAGACGATGGAACCGCCGCCGGCGGCGATCATGCCGGGCAACACGGCGCGCGTCATCAGGAACATCGAACGCACATTGACGGCATGCAGCCAGTCCCATTCCTGCAGCGTGGTCTCCAGGAAGGGTTTGATAACGATGGTGCCGGCGTGATTGAACAGAACCGTGACCGGGCCGAATTTTTCCATCACGCCCGTCACCGCCGCTTCGACCTGCGCCTCATCCGATACGTCGGCGACCCAGTGTTCGGCGACATGGCCGCGTTGCCTGATTGCCGCTGCGGTGGCAGCGGCGGCTTCCCCGTTGCGGTCGATAATCGCCACCTTGGCGCCCTCGGCCGCGAAAAGCTCCGAGGCCGCACCGCCCATTCCCGTCGCGCCGCCCGAAATGATGGCGACCTTGCCAGCCAGTCTTGTGCCCATGTTTTGCTCCTTGCTGCCTTGCCGTGACGTCGCGGCTTTCCGCTGAAGCAGCGATGCTATCCCGCATCCGTGGGATGGCCAAGGAGCCACAGACACATGGACTTGACGTTTTCTGCCGCTACCCCGGCGTGCCTCAAAAGGGAGCGCTAAGCAGTAAAAGCACTAATTTGTCCGCCGTTTGGAGAAAATTGTTCTAAGGATCGCACGAAAATAGCACTCGACAAAGTCTACTGATTTTATAGATTAAGCGCCGAGACGGAGGTCGATATGTCCTATAGCCAGAACGCTCAGACTGCCCGCAAAGGCCAAAGGCTGGGTTCCGACCAGGTGTGGCGGCCGGCCTATGCCGGCGCTTTCGCCTATCTCGTCTTTGCCCTTGCGTTTGTATTCACCGGGGCAGTGGTACTGGGGCTGATCCCCTGATTATTGAGGCTTTGATCGTCGAGGCCTCCTCGGGATAGCGGCCTGCCGTTTGCAGAAATTCCGGAGTTGATGAACCGAATGCCGGTGCGCTTTTGCGCGCCCTGATTCCAACGTGATGGAGGAGATGGCAATGCCGATCGAGTTCACGCATGTTCCCGGTAAGATCCACGCCGCCGACGCCAGCTTTTTCTACGACTTTGTCGAGACCGCGACGAAGCTGTCACTGATCGAGGATGCCGGATTCCAGAGGATCGTCATCGACGACCAAGCCGGACTGCTGACCAATATGGACCTTGCCGCCCAGACGCTGGATCGGACCTCCTCCCTCGAAGTCGTGCTAACGCATTGGGCGGGCGTGATCGAACCAACCGTGGCGGCGCGGCAGCTCGCTGCCCTCGACCAGAGAAGCGGTGGCCGGCTGTCGCTCAGGATGCTCAGTGAGCCGCTGAGCGACGACGATGCCGAGACGCGTCCCGCCGGCCACACAGTGGTCTGGCAACGCATCGACGAATATCTGGTGCTGCTGAAGCGGTTGTGGTCAAACGACATGCCGTTCGACCATGAAGGCACCTTTTACAGCATCAAAGGCGGCTATGTGCCGCGCAAGGGGCCGCATGGTGCCGATGTGACCATCCGCATGGGTGGGCAGTCGGGCACTGCGCTCAGGGTCGCGGGCCGGCATGCGGACGTGTTCGAGTTGGCGCCGGGCTCGCTTGCAGAAATCCGCCAGTCAATGGAGCGCGTACGCCGCGCCGCCGCCGAACACGGCCGGGCCGGCAAGCTGCGTTTCGCGCTTCCCGTCCGAATCCGTACGGAAGACCGAATCCGTTCGGAAGATAGGCCGGCCGCTTCCTGCCAGAAGGCGCTCGAACTTGCCGGGCCGCCGGCGCAGGTCGCGCTGTCGCTGCTTTCCTACGCCGCTTTGGGGATCAAGGAGTTCATGATCGTCGGCGTCGACAGGCCACGCGAGATTGCGACCGCCGGCCGCGAGGCGATCGCACTGCTGTGCAATTCGCTGGCACGGCGCGAGGCCGATGTCCCTCAGCCGGGGGCGTTTGCGTCACGCGCGACACAGGGAGCACGCGCCGGTTGAACGCTGGTCATCTCAGGACCCGTCCGACGATCTCGCCGAATGCCGACGGGTCGAATGCCGGCAGGATCAGCGGCTCGACGAAACCATCGCGCCGGGCCGTAAGTACATATTGCAGCATGGCTTCGTTATCAGGCATTTCGAAGACCTGGACGAAATCATAGGCGCCGAGGGTGGCATAGAAGGCGACCGACCGTCCGCCGAGTGCTGCAACGCGCTCCTCGCTGACCTTTCTGCGATCGGGGCTGCCGGCCAGCTCTGCCAGCCCTTTATCGGTCAGCCGCATCAGCGACACGTACAGGCGCTTGGTCGCCACCTTGTTGCTAGTCTCCTCGGACATATCAGCGCCCCTTGCCCGGTAATTGCGACAGTGCCGCAATGACGGCGGTCGAATCGGTCAGCGCGCCGAAGATGCCGTTTTCGACCGTCACCATGTGCAGCGCGGCCTCATGCGCATATCTGTCGCCGCTGGCGCAGGCATCCGAGATTGTCAGGCACTGGAAATTGCGGTCGCAGGCCTCGCGCAAGGTCGTGTGCACGCAGACGTCGGTCGTGCATCCCGAAAACAGGAGATGCGTGATGCCTTGCGCGCGCAGCACATGCTCGAAATCCGTGTAGGTGAAGGCACCGTTGCAGGTTTTGTCGACGACGATGTCCTCAGGCGCCACCTCGATCTCGGCAACGATCTGGAAGCCGGGGCTCGAACGCAGCAGAATTTCGGTTCCTTCGAGGCCTGCCCGCTTGCGCCGCCATTTCTCATAGGGCGTCATGTCGGCCATATCCGCCCGATAGCCTTGCCTGGTGTGGATGATCCTGAGGCCGGCCGCCCGCGCGGCCGCAATCAGACGGTTCACAGTCGGCAGAATGGCCCGCAGCGGGCCAGGATCGGAGCCCTGCCTGGCGAAATAGCCTGTCGTCGACAGGAAATCCTCCTGCAGATCAATGACGATGAGCGCAGTGGTTTCGGCAATCAGCCTGCCGTCATAGGGAAAGTCGAACGGTTCTGCCTTGATCATGATGACTCTCGTAGAATTCAGGATATCGAGGCTTCGTTCGGCAGGACGCCGACGGCGGAGGGATGTATGCGGCAATCGACGACCTGTCCGGGCGCGGCGGCGATAGCCGCTTCCGAGCGCAGCGTCGCGACCATCTCTTCGCCCGCCGCCGTCCTGAGCAGGATGCGTTCAAGCGCGCCGACAAAGGAATTCTCGACGACCATCGCCCGAAAGCCGATCTCGTCACCCGTTGCCTGGCCAATGCGGATGTCCTCGGGCCGCACCCACACAGTCAGGATATCGCCGGGCCGCTCGCGGCGGCCCTTTCCCTTCGGAAACCCGAAGCGCGTGCCGAACGCCTCGATCATCGTTTCGTCGTCGTCGGCGCAGTGCCCCGACAAGAAGTTGTTTTCGCCCAGGAAGCCGGCGACAAAACGCGTCGAGGGTTTCTTGTAGAGCTCGCGCGGCGGCCCGACTTCAACGATCCGGCCGTGGTTGAACACCGCGATCCGGTCGGACATTGCGATCGCCTCTTCCTGGTCGTGGGTGACGTAGACGAACGTCACCCCGGTCTCGCGATGCAGCCGCTTCAACTCCTTTTGCATCGCTTCGCGCAGCATACGGTCGAGCGCCGAAAGCGGCTCGTCCAGAAGCAGGATCCGCGGCCCGAAGGCCAAAGCGCGGGCTATGGCGACGCGCTGCTGCTGGCCGCCGGACAATTCGCGCGGCTTGCGCTCGGCAAGATTGTCGAGGCCGACCAGCGACAGCATCTCGGCAACCCGTGCGGCTATCTTCGCCTTGTCCCATTTGCGGACGCGAAGCGAGAAGGCGATGTTGTTGGCGACCGTGAGATGCGGAAACAGCGCATAACCCTGGAAGACGAAGCCGAAATTGCGGTCCTCGGGGTCGACGTGGGTTATGTCCGTGCCATCGAGGCGAATCGCCCCTTTGGTCGGCGTGGTGAAGCCGGCCAGCGACATCAGCAAGGTCGTCTTGCCGGACCCGGAAGGCCCGAGCAAAGTGACGAACTCTCCCGCTTCGACCGAGAGGTTGATCCCGGTCAATGCGGTGACCTTGTCATAGGTCTTTGTCAGATCGTCGATGACCAGCAACGCCATCAGTTCGAGACCATATCAGATCGGGTCCCTGATCAGCGGCGCGGTCGAGCAATGCAGGCCGCCGCCGCCGAGCTCGACCGTCTCGTAATTGCAGGTCAGCACGGTGATGCCGGCGGCGTCGAGCCGGTCCGACAGGCGCTGCGAGCGGCTGCCATGCATGATCACGCGACCGGGCGCGACGGCCAGGCAGTTGAGCGACATTGCGCTGTCCTCGGGAGGCAGTTCGATCATTTTGATGCCGCGCTTCTGCAGATATTCGATGAATGGATAGGGCAGTTCGTTGACGTTGACGATCGCCGTCTCGACATCGACCATGATGAAGGCGCCGTCGATGTGAATGCGGTATCCGGGCATAGGCACCTTGATCAGCTCCACGCCCAGCCCGGCGAGGATGCTCTCGACCTGCCGCACGCCTTCCGGGTTGCAGGCGATGCTGACCGTGCAAACGGCGGTCTTGGCGTCGATGAAGGCAAAGCCGCCGCCTTCGAAGACGGCGGAGCCGTGGATGGTGCCGAGGATCGGGCAGCCGGCCTTGGCCAACGCCCGGGTCACCGGCAGTTCCTCGCCGCGGCGCACCCGCCGCGCCAGGCGCGTGACGATGGCGCCGCCCGGAACGCCGATGACGCTGTCGCGCGTATAGATCTGTTTCATCGCTCCGGGAGCGGCCCTGTCAACGAGAATGACGTCGACGCCTTCCGCACGCAGCAAATTGGTGAACTCGTCATGGGCGCGCTGCATGGCGGGCAAATCGGGCATTGTGCGGCCCATCCAGTACCAGCCTTTCTCCGGATCGCCGAAGCCGCCGACTTCGGGCATCGGCTTGTTTTCGACGACGGAGAGCTCGTCGCCGGGCCGGTGCATCAGGACGGCACGCAAGCGGCCGACATCGTTCGAACAGCCCCAATGGCGCCCCCATACCGGGATCTGTTCCTCAGCCGTATCGAAGCCCGGCTCAGGGACGGAGCCGAATATGCTGAAGAACTTATTCTCCGGTACTCGTTGTCGCTCATTGCGGTGCTCATTGGTCTTCCTTTCCTCGATTGTTCCCGGCGACCGGGTGCTTGAACTAGGATTTCTGTTGCCGGCGTTCGGCCAGCGCGCGTGCGGTAAGCGCCAGCACCGTTATGACGAGCAGGACGGTGGCTATCGCCGCCAGCGCCGGATCGACCGCATCCTGGATGCTGGTCCAGATGCGGCGTGGCAACGTGACGACGGCGCGCCCGGTGATGAAAAGCGTCACCGTGATCTCGTCCCAGGAGGCGACGAAGGTGAGCAGCGCGCCCGCGGCAACGCCAGGCACGATGTTCGGCAAGATCACCTTGCCGAACACGGTCATCGGCCTGGCGCCGAGGCTTCTGGCGGCCTGTACCAGCTTCTGATCGAGATTGGAGAGCGAGGCACCGATCGCCAGCACGGTCAACGGCAAGGCCAGCACGACATGTACAAGGATAACGCCGGTATAGCTGTCGAGCAGCGACAGACGCGCCCACAACTTGACCATGCCGACGGCGTATATGATCGGCGGCACGATCATCGGCGACAGCAGAAGTATGCGCATTAGGGATGGCCACCAGCCTCCTGCCGCCCAGGCGCCGACGGCGAAAGCGACGCCGAGCGCGGTGGCGATCGCAGCGCAGGCAAGCGCGATACCGGCACTGGTCAGCATGCTGGGTAGCCAACCCTTACTCCAGTCGGCGAGCGCCGCGAAATGCTCCATCGAAATGCCGTCCTGCGGCAACGACAGATAATCGCGGTCGGTCAATGCGACCGGGATCACCACCAGGATCGGAACGAACAGGAAGCCGAGCAAGCACCATGCCACAAGGCGCGGCAGTCCGATCTCGAGGATGCGCCGCGGCTTCATTGCTGCGGCCTGGCGACGAAGGCGGCGCGCAGCGCAGGACTGCGCATGGCGGCAAAGACGATGATGCCGACCACCAGAAGCAGCATGGTCGACAGCGATGTCGCTAGATCCCAGCGCGAGGTGCTCGAGATCTGCACCGAGATGTATTCGGCGATCATCAGGGTCTTGCCGGCGCCGAGCAGGGCCGGCGTCACGAGAAAGCCAAGCGAGAAAACGAACACGAACAGTGTCGCCAACGCGATGCCGGGCAGGCTTAGCGGCAGCCAGACGCGCCAGAAGATCGTTGCCGGACGCGCGCCCAGCGACCGTGCCGCCTGAATGATGCGGCGGTCGATATCGACAGATTGGCATAGAGCAGCAGGATGGCGAACGGCATCATATAGTGCACCATGCCGATGGTGACGCCGAAAAGATTGTAGACGAGGTCGAGCGGCGTGGAGATCACGCCCATATCCATCAAGGCGCTGTTGAGGACGCCCCGCCGGCGCAGGATGGTGATCCAGGAAAACGCCCTGACCAGCACCGATATCCAGAACGGCACCAGCACCAGGAACAGCGAGATGCGGCGCCAGCCCGCCGACATATGGATGATGGCGAAGGCGACGACATAGCTTGCCAGCACCGTCATCACCGTCGTCATGACGGACACTTTGAGCGTCGTCATGACGACACGGCCGACCGCTGCGTTGGCGAACAGGTTCTGGTAGTTGGCAAGGCCGAGCTTCGGCTCGGTCAGGCTCAACGCCAGAACCTGCAGGATCGGCGCCGCATACAGGCCGATTGCCACCACGCTGGCGGGAACCGTCAGCAGCAGAGCTGTTGTTTTGAAATTTCGCATCGGACATAGGCCGCCAACTTTGCCGGAGGCGGCCTTTCCTTGTTGGCTCGCCCTCTCAGCTCGAGATGAAGTCCAGGTATTTGTTCTGGAGCTCGGTCTCGTGTTCCGCGTAATAAGCGGGATTGAGCATGATCTGCGAGGCAGCATTTTCCTTCGTCGTCGGGTTCACGAGGGCGTCCTCCGGCGTCATCAAGGCGAGCGTCTTGGGGTTGGACGGTCCATTGCCCATGATCTGCAGCAGCACGAGCTGGCCGGCCGGATCGAGCGTCGAATTGATGAAGTCGAACACTTTCTTGCCGGCGGGATTGCCCTTCGGAACCGACCACGCGCTGGCCGAAAGGATGTTCTGTTCCCAGATCCACTTGAATTTGTCGGGGGTCTCCTTGTGCAGGAGATTGGCGCGGGTGTGCCAGATGTTGCCCATCGCCACTTCGCCCTCGCGGAACAGTTGCTGGGTCTGCGCACCGCCTTCCCAGAAGATGATGTCGGCGAGCATCGGCTTCAGCTTCTTGAACGCCCGGTCGACGTCGAGTGGGTAGAGGTCAGCGGGCGCGACCCCGTCCGCCATGAGGACGAATTCGAGCTGGCCCTGGATCCATTTGCACATTGTGCGCTTGCCGGGGAATTTGGCCGTGTCGAAGAAGTCGGCCCACCCTGTCGGCGCGACACCCTTGGTTGCGTCGGCATCGTAGGCGAGCACGTTCGAATAGACGGTAGTTCGAGATGCCGAACTCGCCGGCGAAATTCTCGGGCACCTGCGACTTGTCGACGATCGTGTAGTCGATCTTCTCGACCAGATTGCCCTTGCCCAGCGTCAGGGAATCGATCATGCCGCCGTCGGTGGCATCCCAGATGACCTTGCCGGACTCGACCATGGCCCGGATTGTGCCGATCGCAGGCCCTGCCCCGTCGATCACCACTTTCATGCCGCTCTTCTGGGTGAAAGGGTTGCCATAGGCCTTGGCGAAGGCGTCCGCCGCAGCCCCTCCCCAGTTGCAGACGACGATTTCGGAGGCGTCGGCCTGGGCAACGCCGGGCTTGAAGGCGGTCACAAGTCCGAGGCCGCCGAGAGCAAAGAGGAAAGAGCGGCGATCGATCTCACCGCGGTTGAATTTTTCCAGCGCGATCTGCGCCGCGTCTTGTGCGAAATGCGAGATTGTCATTTTTCATTCTCCCATTGTTGATGGTGGACTGCATGTCTTCGCGGATTTGATCCGTCTCTGTTCAAATTCCCACTCTTGCCGGCGGTCGGTTTTCCGCTGAGGCGTTTCCAGCCAGTTTCCAATGCGTCTTGCGCGGCGCGCCCACGGAGTGGCGCACGACAAGTTTCACCGCAACCGGCGCCGCGTCCGGTATGTCGACGCCGTTGATGTGGTCGATCAACAGGCCGACGGCTCGACGGCCGAATTCCTCCGCCGACTGACGGATGGCCGTCAGCGGCGGATCGAGCAGGTCGACATTGCGGATGTCGTCGAAACCGACCAGCGACAGATCGGCGGGCACGCTGATGCCGAGCTTGCGACAGCCTTGCAAAATCCCCAGCGCCAGCATGTCTGCAGAGGCGAAGATTGCGGTCGGCGGGTTGTCCAGTGCAGCGAACCGCCGGATCGCGCGCAGGCCGGACTCCTCGTCATAGTCGCCGAAAAAGACGTAGCCGGGATCGAGCTGCAGGCCTCTGCGTTCGAGGCATTCCTCGAAGGCTCCGAACCGCTCCCTGCTGCTGAGCAGCGCCGGCGGGCCGCCGACAAAGGCGATCGCCTGGTGGCCATTATCCAGAAGATGCTCGGTCGCCAGCCTGGCGCCGCGACGGTTATCGGCAAACAGGCGCGGCGCAATGGCGCCGGGAACGTCCTCGTCGACCAGGACGACGTTGCTGCAGGCATTGATCTTCTGGACCAGCGCGCCATCGTCCGGATGGTTGGTCATCAGCAGGATACCGTCGACCTGCGCGTCGTCGATGCGCGACAGGAAGCTCAGTTCCTTGGCGGCGATGTTGCGGCTGTTGAACATCACCAGGCTGTAGCCGAGCCGGCTTGCCTCTTCTTCGGCCGCACTCGCGATGGCGGCGAAAAATGGGTAGGAGATGTCGGAAACGATCAGGCCGATGGTTTCGCTACGACCCTTGCTCAGCCGTCGCGCGATGGCGTTGGGGCGATATTCCAGTTCCGCCACCGCCGCCCTGATGCGTTCGCTGGTTTCCGCCGGCAGCTTGATGCGGCCGTTCAGGTGACGCGACACGGTGGTGACCGAGACGCCGGCCGCATGTGCGACGTTCCTGATCGTGGATGCTGTGGGTTTCTTCATGAGGCGACTTCGCCCAGCGTTGCCGATGGGCAGAGTTCAGCACAGGAATTTACGCTTGTAAACCGCTTTACTAAACCGGTTTCGTGAAATCGAGCGCTACCACCATTCCGGGAAAGCTGCGTGAGCTGCCCTGGCCAGTGTCGGGATTTCCTGATCGGGAACGGAGCTGTAAGGCCAGAGCAGTCGCGGGCCGAGCGGCGCCCACCCGCCAGCCGCCGCCATCGCCTTGTCAAGTGCCGCATCGCTGACATTGTAACGGGTGCGAAACGGTAGGACATGTGCGGCGAGGAAGGCCTGTATGCGGGCCTCGACCTCGGCAGCGGCGACCATATCGGTACGGATCATCCGCCACCACTGCACCGCGTCCTTCGGGTTGAGGCAGGCAACGTTGGAATAGCTGCCGTGAGCCCCTCCAGCATAGCCCGTTGCCAGCGTATGGCCGGGGACGAAGACGGAAAATCCGTCCAGTTTGCGGCGCATATCCGCATACCAGCCCGCGTCGCCGCCCGGCAGCTTGGCGCCGACCAGCGATGGCACGGCCGCACGCAGCCTGGCGATGCCGTCGAGCGTCAGGCGGCGCTTGGCATGCGGCGGATTGTAGAGCACCAGCGCCGTTTCGGGCGCAGCGTCGCAGAGGCCGCCGGCAAAGCGCATGACCTCGTCGTCGCTGGGCGGCCACCAGTCGGGCAGCGTGAATTGCACCGCTGTCGGGCGAAGCGCGGCCACCCGCGTCAACCGCTCGCGCGCGACGCGTGGATTGGACTGGCTGATGCCGATCTGGAAAGGAAGGCGCGCGCGGCCGGCTATGGTTGCGACCAACTCACAAAGCCGGTCGAATTCGGGCTCGGTCTGGCAATGGAATTCGCAGGCCGTGCCATTGGAATAGACGCCGTCGACGCCTGAGGCGCAGAGCCGGGCGATCGTCTCTTCCGTCGCCTGCCAGTCGATCGCTCCGCGATCGTCGATGGCCAGCATCACCGCGCCCCATACGCCGCGCGGCGCATGTGCGGGCAAGCGGGCCAGGTGGTCGTCGAGGTCAGCGTGCACCGGCGATATCGTGTTCGCGGCGGGTTTCGTTCGACGCGAAGGCAGCCTCGATAATGGCGATCATCTTGCGGCCATAGGAGCCGTCGACCGGCACCGGCGTGTCATCGGCAATGGCATCGCGCATTGCGCTCCATTCGCGCACCAGCGCGTTATGCATCCAGTTCGGCTCAAAGGAACCGGGCAACTCGGTCCAGACCGTATCGCGGCCAAGCATCGTGGCGCGGTCCATGTCGATGCGCAGCGTTCCCTGCTCGCAGACCAGGTCCATGGCGTAGGTGGTAGCACCGGTGCGATAGCCGACGCTCTGCACCTGGCCGATGCCGCCGCCGGCGAAGCGCAGTCCGAGCAAGGCGCTGTCGTCTGCTTCCTGGTCATGGAACTTGGCGCCGAGCATGCCGCTCACCGACACGACATCGTCATCCATCAGCCAGACGAGGCGGTCGAGCGCGTGGATGCCGGCAGTCAACAGCATGCCGCCGCCGGTCGCCTTGCGCAGATGCCAGTCGCGGCGATTGTGCTCCATCCACAGCTTGATGATCCAGCTCGATCCGGCGAGCGGCCGGCCGAGCTCGCCTCCCTCAAGAATTTGCCTGGCTGCGATGCAGGGCAGGGCGAAATGCATGAGATGGGCGACCATCAGCTTGACGCCGCTCTCGGCCACAGCGGCATTGATCGCATCGCAGGCAGCCGCCGTCGGCGCCATCGGCTTTTCGAGCAGGATATGCTTGCCGGCGTTTGCCGCGCCGATGGCCATTTCCGCATGGAGGTGGTGCGGGCTGGCGATGAGCACCGTGTCCACCTCCTTGTCGTCCAGCAGCTTGCGCCAGTCGGCGTAACCGCGGCCGCCATGCTCGGCGGTGAAGCGCTGCAGCGCGTCGGCATTTCCTCGAGAGGCGGCGACGAGGCGAATGCCTCCAACCTCGCCGATTGCCCGCGCATGGGCTGCGCCGAAATCGCCGGCGCCGATAATTCCTATTCCAATCATGGTCGTGCCTTTTCATAAGCGGCGTCGATCAGCGACATCGCCGCAACATAATCCTCGATGGACACCGGCGGAGGCGCCTCTCTGGCCAGCCGGTCAAGCGTATCGCGCATGAACAGACGATAGCGCATTGCCGGCAGTTCAACCGGCAAGTCGACGATTGCTGCATCGTCGAGCGTTACGCAGGTGGCATGGTCGCCATGATCGATGAGGGTGGCATTGGCACTGACGATACGCCACTCGAAGTCACCGCCGGGGCGCATCGAAGCAAAGGTGTAGCCGGCCTCGACGATGAACAGCGCTCCGGCTTCGTCTTCCAGCACCAGAAGAGCGTGATCCTCGACCGGGCCGGGATGGATGCGGTTCGCGATCGAAACGCTTTTCAGGCCGAGCTTGCCGGTTGCGAGGCTGAGTGCCGCGTCGACGCCGTGTATGCCGAGATTCCTCAACGCACCCCCGCCACCAACCGCCGGGTCGAGGACCCAGGCGACACCGTCGGCGATGTAGCGTTGCGGCGGGCCGTTGACCAGCCGGAACTGGCAATGCGCCACCGGGCCAGCGCGACCTTGCCGGCGCAGCCGTTCAAAGCCGGCAACGGCCGGCCCGAAACGGTTGGGCAGGGGAACAGCGACAAAAGCCTGGTGCTGCCTGGCAAGCTCGCGCAGCGCTATCAGTTCGCTCGTACGGCTGGCCGCAGGCTTCTCCAGGATCAGCGGTATCCCTGCCGCGATGATCGCGCCTGCCCGCGCCGGCACCATCGAAGGGTGCCCCATCAACAGGATCACATCCGGCGGGCTGGAGAGTATCTCCGCAAAATCTTCGATAAACGGCAGGTCGTGGTGTGCGGCGAACGCATGCGCTTGGCCAGGTTCCTCGTCCCAGATACCGGCGATCTCCGCACCGTAAATGTGTGCGGCGTCGAGGTGCATTTCGGCGTGCCAGTGGCTCGAGCCGGCGAGGGCAATCTTCATTCGGAGGCAGCAGGTTTGTTATGGGCTTGCAGGATATCCTACAAGTAGCTATACGACAAGCGGCGGGCAGACTAATCCGGCGGACGATGAAAGCAGTGGGATGGCGGAACTGAAGTCGATCGAACCGTTGAGTAGACCGCCGCTGCTTCACGTCACCGTGCAGGAAAGCCTCAGGGCCTATATCGAAAGCAACCAGCTCAAGGCAGGCGATCCCCTGCCGCCGGAGACGTTCCTGGCGCAGCGGCTCGGCGTCGGCCGCAACTCCGTGCGGGAAGCCATCAAGGCGCTGGAGTCGATCGGCATCTTGGAGACGCGGCGCGGCATCGGCGTGTTCGTCAAGGAGTTCTCATTCAAGCCGCTGCTGGATAACCTGGCATACGGTTTGCAGGATTCGCTGCGCGATGTCGAAGAGCTGCGCGAAATCCGCCGCGTACTGGAAACCGGCCTCATCGCCAAGACGATCGAGATGATCAGTGCCGAGGACATCGAGGCGCTGCGCCAGTTGACCGAGCGCATGCGGCAACGTGCCGAGCGCCACGAGAGCTTCGCCGAAGAGGACCAGCAATTCCATCAGCTGCTGTTCCGCTGCCAGAACAATCACATGCTGAGCGCGCTGATCGACATCTTCTGGATAGCGTTCAACAAGGCCTCGAATTTCACCAATCTCGACAATCCGACGCCGCTGGCGACATGGCGCGACCATCACGAGATCGTCGAGGCTGTCGCCGCCAAGGATGTCGACCAGGCGCGTGGGCGGCTCGACGACCATTACCGGGGGATCCAGCAGGTTATCGCCAAAAACCGAGCAAGCTGAAGAACAACCTGAATATGCCGAGGGAGGAAACCATGCGCATCAGGATCATCGCATTCTCAGTCGCCGGGCTGCTGCTCGCCAGCATTGCCCCGTTGACCAGTGTCCAGGCACAAAGCGCCAAGACCATTACGGGCGGCTTCGACGTCGGCCCCGGTGGTTTTCCCAAGAACTTCAACCCGCTGGTCGCGACCGGCGGCTACACCTGGCTCAGCACCTATTTTGAACCGCTGGTCATCTACAATGTCGGGCTGACCGATATCGAAGGCGACCTCGCCAAGAACTACAAGATCAGCGACGACCAGCTGAGCTATACGTTCAACCTGGTCAACGAGACCTGGCATGACGGCAAGCCGTTCACGTCGAAGGACGTCAAATTCACCCTCGAGCTTGCCAAGAACAAGGCCTCCGGCAGCCTGTTTGCCGCCCGCCTCGCCAACATCGCCTCGGTCGATGCGCCGGATGACCACACCGCAGTGGTGAAGCTATCGAAACCGAACGGCTCGTTTCTATCCATTCTCTCGCAGCTGATGATCCTGCCGGAGCATGCCCTGGCCGCTCTGCCGCCAGAATCGCTGGCGACAAGCACCTGGTGGTCGACCGCTCCGGTCGGCACCGGCCCGTTCAAGTTCAAGCGGTACGTGACCGATCAATATGTCGAACTGGCAGCCGATGACGATTATCGCGGCGGCAAGCCGAAGGTAGACGCGCTCATCAACCGCTATTTCGAGTCGCCGGCGGCGGCCGTTGCCGCGCTCCGTGCCGGCGAGATACAGTTCACCTATGTCGAGCCCGACGATGCGGCATCGTTCAAGAGCGACAGCAATTTCAAGGTGATCGAAGGTGCCTCGTACGTGGTCAACTATATCGGCCTGAACCAGAAGGTCGACCTGTTTAGGGACATCCGTGTCCGCCAGGCGATCATGCACGCGATCGATCGCAACGCCATCATCGACAGCCTCTACGGGGGTGCCGCCAAGCCAGCCAATTGCGGCTATGTCGCGCCGCATCTCGTTCCCGCAGGCCTCGAACCCTATGCCTACGATCCGGCAAAGGCCAAGGCGCTGCTGAGCGAGGCGGGCTGGGACAAGATCAACGGCGACAAGCCGATCACCTTGCTGACCTATTACGGCTCGCCGCAAGCGGCCAATGTGATGGCCGCTGTCCAGTCGATGCTGGCCGAGGTCGGCATCAATGTGGTGCCGCGGGTTGTCGATACGCCGACCTATAACGGCATCGTCTACAAGCAAGGCACGCCGGACTGGAACGCCTTTCCGATGGTCTATGCCGGCCTGCAGAACGGCCCCAACCCGGCCGGCCTCAATCCCGGCCTCAACAAGTCGCAGATCCCGCCGGCAGGCTTCAACACCATGCGCATCGAGTTCGACGACCTGAGCACCGCGTTGGACGCCGCGCTCGGCCAGACCGATCCGGCCAAGCTCGACGCCTCCTGGCAGGAGGTCTGCAAGGTGATGAACAAGGAGCTGCCCTGGGCGACGTTGTGGGTGGCCAACCGCTATGGTGTGGCCTCCAACAAGCTGCGTGACTTCGTCTGGACGCCTGCGCCGGGCGGCGGCCCCTACGCAGCTCACCCCGAGCGCTGGGACATCCAGTAAGAAACCCAACCAAGCGAGCAGGCGGGACCACTTTGGCGCCGTCTGCCACCGCCACGGAAAGCCCATGTTGAGCTTCATCGCCCGCCGCGGCGCCACCGGACTGCTGATGCTGGTCGCGCTCAGCGTCCTCATCTTCATCCTGTTGCGGCTGGCGCCGGGCGATCCGATCGACGCCTATATCAACCCATCGGTCCCCATGTCGGCTTCCGACCTCGAGGGCCTGCGCGAACGGCTCGGGCTCGATCGGCCGCTTCCCGTGCAATATCTCGCCTGGCTGCGCGCGGCGCTGAGCGGTGACTTCGGCTATTCGATCCAGCGCAGCGGCGTTGCCGTGCTGCCACTGGTCATGGAACGCATCGGCCCGACGGCGCTGCTGATGGGCACGGGCCTGGCGATCGCCATCGTGCTCGGCATTTCCGCCGGCATTTTCAGCGCCGTGCGCCGTAATGAACCGTCCGACATCGCGCTGTCGGTGCTGTCGTTCATCGGTATCTCCAGCCCAGCTTTCCTGACGGCGCTGCTCGGTCTCTATTTCTTCTCGGTGCTGCTGCGCTGGGCGCCGTCCGGCGGCATGCAGACCGCGGGTGGGCCGTTCTCGGCGACGGATGTGCTTGCACACCTCATCCTGCCCGCCTGCCTGCTGTCCATCGGCCATGCCGCGCTGATCATGCGCTACATGCGCGCCTCGCTGCTGGAAGTGCTCAACCAGGACTACGTGCGGACGGCGCGCGCCAAGGGCGTGCGCGAGTTCTGGGTGATCATCAAGCACGCCACCCGCAATGCGCTCTTGCCGGTCATTACCCTGATCGGTTCGACGGTCGGCATCGCCATCGGCGGCGCCATCTTCCTGGAAAGCGTGTTCAACTGGCCGGGCATGGGACTGCTTCTGGTCAACGCCGTCGGCACCCGCGACTACCCGGTGATCATGGGCGCTACCCTGGTGATCGGCGTTTGCGTCATCCTGGTCAACCTGTTGACTGACGTCGTCTATGCCGTCGTCGACCCGCGCATTCAGGTGGCTTAATGGCAATCACCGCGCCAGATCCTACAGTTGACCCGATAGCCGCGCCGCAAACCAAAGGGCCGCTTCGCCGCGCGCTCGACCGCTTCTTTGAAAACCGCGCGGCGCGTGCCGGGCTTTTGATCGTCATCCCGATCCTGCTGGCGGTTTCGACTTATCCTCTGTGGTGGCCGCTCGGCCCGAACGCCATCGACCTCCGAGCAATGAACAAGGCGCCGTCGGCCATTCATTGGCTGGGTAGTGATGGCGTCGGGCGTGATGTCATGGCCCGGCTGCTGCAAGGCGGGCGGATCTCATTGCTGGTTGCCGTCAGCTCGGTCGCCATTTCGACCGTCATCGGCTTCCTGGTCGGCGCCGTCGCCAGCTTTGGCGGGCGGCTTGTCGACGGCACGGTGATGCGCCTGGTCGACCTGGCGATGACGCTGCCGCCGGTGATCTTCCTGCTGGTGCTGGCCTCAATCGCCGGCACCGGCATCGCCCCGACCATCCTGGTGATCTCCCTGCTCTCCTGGCCGGTGCTGTCGCGCATGGTGCGTGCCCGGCTGCTCGAACTGCGCGAGCGCGACTTCGTCGTCGCCGCCCGCGGCATGGGGGCGGGGCTGCCGCATCTGCTGTTCCGGCACGGCCTGCCCAATTGCATCGATATCCTGGTCGTCTACGCCACCTTGCAGATCGCCAACGCCATCCTGCTTGAGGCCGGCCTGTCCTTCCTCGGCCTCGGCATCGCACCGCCCGAAGCCAGCTGGGGCAACATGCTCAACCTCGCCCGCTCCACCGTCGTGCTGGAAAATTACCCCTGGCAATGGCTGTTCCCGGGCGCCGCACTGGTGCTCACCGTGCTCGCCATCAATTTTATCGGCGACGGCTTGCGCGACGCATTCGACCCTCGCTCCGATCTCAACTGACCTCAAAGGTTCATCAAAATGCCCCTGTTTACCGGCGTCGTGCCACCTGTCGTCACCCCGCTCAATGCCGATTTCAGCATCGACTTCCCGTCGTTCACGCGCACTATCGAGAACCTGCTCGACGGCGGTGTTCACGGGCTGTTTGTGCTCGGCTCGACCAGCGAGGTGGTCTTCCACGACGAAGCGGGCCGCAGGGCCATCCTCGAGCATGCGGTCAAGGTCAATAACGGCCGGGTTCCGATCTTCGCCGGCGTCATCGATCCGACGACCGATCGTGTCATCAACCACGCCCGCATCGCCAGATCGGCCGGCGCCGACGCCGTCGTTGTCACCGCGCCCTTCTACACCCGCACCAGCCAGCCCGAGATCGCCGATCACTTCCGCTATATCAAGGATGCGATCGATCTCCCTGTCATCGCCTACGACATCCCGGTCTGCGTCCATGTCAAGCTGGAGCGCAAGACCACGGTCGGCCTCGCCAGGGAAGGCGCCATCGCGGGCATCAAGGATTCCAGCGGCGATGACGGCAATCTGCGTTACGTGCTCAAGGACATGGCAAACGACCCGGGTTTTTTCGGCATGACCGGATCCGAGATCCTGGTCGACAGCGCGCTGGCCATGGGTGCGCATGGCGTCGTGCCGGGCCTCGCCAATGTCGACCCGCATGGCTATGTCAAGCTGTGGAAGCTGACCCAGGCGGGCCAGTACGCTGAAGCCCGCCTGGAGCAGGAGCGGTTGTTGAAACTGTTCGAGATCGTCTGGATCTCGCTTGGCAGGACAAGCGCCGGCTCGGCCGGCCTCGGCGCATTCAAGGCAGCGATGAAGAGCCTCGGCATCATCGCCTCGAACACCATGGCGCGGCCGCAACGCAGCCTGAACGGGGAGGAAACCGCGAAGATCGACATGATCCTTCGCGACGTGGGGCTGCTCCGCTGAGTGTCGCGCCGATCCTCTCGATTTCCGGCCTGCGCGCGGTGTTCCGCATTGCGGGGCGCGACATCGCGGCGGTAACGGATGTCGACCTGACGATCGGCTTCGGCGAGACGCTGGCGCTCGTCGGCGAATCCGGATCCGGCAAGTCCGTCACCAGCCTGTCGATCATCGGCCTGTTGCCGAAAAGGGTCGGACATATTGCCGAGGGATCGATCGCGCTGCGGCGCAAGAACGGCACGGTCACCGAGCTGACCAGCCTCGACGCCGAGTCGCTGCGCAAGATACGCGGCAACGAGATCGGCATGGTGTTCCAGGAGCCGATGACCAGCCTGAACCCGGTCTACACGATCGGCGAGCAGATCGCCGAACCGATCCGCATCCATCTCGGCAAATCGCACCGCGAGGCAGAAGCAGACGCGGTGCGGCTGCTGGAGCAGGTCGGCATTCCCGATCCGAAGCGGCGGGCGCGGCAGTATCCACACGAACTTTCGGGCGGGATGCGCCAGCGCGCCACTATCGCCATGGCCCTGTCCTGCGATCCGGGCTTGCTGATCGCCGACGAGCCGACAACGGCATTGGACGTCACTATCCAGGCCCAGATCCTCGATCTTTTGGCGGCGCTGCAGGCGCAGCGCGGCATGGGCATCCTGTTTGTCACCCACAATCTCGGCGTCGTCGCCGAAATCGCCGACCGGGTGGCGGTGATGTATGCCGGGCGTATCGTCGAAACAGGTCCGGTGAGCGAAGTGTTCACCCGTCCGCGTCATCCCTATACGGCCGGGTTGATGCGCTCGGTGCCGCGGCTCGGTGAGGCCACGGCGCTGAAGGCGGCGGGAACGCCGCTCCCGACGATTGCCGGCAATGTTCCCTCGCTCGCCTTGCTGCCCAAGGGCTGTTCCTTCGCGCCGCGCTGCCCGATGGCCATCGCCGCCTGCCGCGCCGCGGTTCCTCCGTTGTTTGCGGCGACGCCGACCCAACAAAGCCGCTGCCTGCGCTGGGAGGAGCTCTGATGGCCGACGCCCCCTTTCTCACGGTCAAAAACCTGACCAAGCATTTTGCGCCGACTGCATTCTCGCGCGGACCCGTCGTTAGGGCGCTGGAGGATATTTCCTTCGATATCAGGCGTGGCCAGGTGGTCGGCCTGGTCGGCGAATCCGGGTCCGGCAAGACCACGATCGGCCGCTCGGTGCTGCGTCTGATCGAGCCGACGTCCGGCGAAATCAACTATGACGGCACCGATATCACCAGGCTGAGTGCGGCCCAGTTGCGCCGCCAGCGCCGCAAGATGCAGTATATTTTCCAGGATCCCTTCACCAGCCTGTCGCCGCGCATGACGATCGGGCAGATCCTCACCGAAGGCCTGGACATTCAAGCCATTGGCAAGAAATCCGAGCGGCGGGCGAAGGCGAAGAAGGCACTTGCTGCGGTCGAGTTGCCGGTCGACGCCTATCACCGCTACGCCCACGAATTCTCGGGTGGGCAGCGCCAGCGCATCGGCATCGCCCGGGCGCTGACGCTCGAGCCGGAATTCATCGTCGCCGATGAGCCGGTCTCGGCACTCGACGTCTCGATCCAGGCGCAAATCATCAATTTGTTGCGCGACCTGCAGCTCCGGCTCGGTCTGACCATGCTGTTCATTTCGCACGATCTGGCCGTGGTCGAGTACATCTGCGACACGGTCATCGTGCTCTATCTCGGGCGCATCATGGAGGTTGCGCCGGCGGTCGAACTCTATGCCCGGCCGCAGCATCCCTACACGCGCGCGCTGCTGTCAGCCATTCCGTCGCTCGATCCGCTGGCCAGGCAAGGCCGGCAGGTGCTCAAAGGCGGCATTCCCAGTCCGGCGAACCCGCCGTCGGGCTGTGTTTTCCGAACCCGTTGCCCGTTTGTGCTGGAGGCTTGCGCCGGGGCTGTACCGCCGCTGCGGGCGACAGCCGACCGCCATCTGAAGGCCTGCATCCGCGACGACATCGCGTAAGGAGTGATTGCGGCCTAGACAACGGCTCCAGCCTGGGTTCACGAAGCTGTTATAGTGGTCTCCGGTCATTAAAACGTCAGCAATGCCGACCCATATGCAATCCGCGCCGGATGTTTCCTCCCATTCGTCCGGCGCGTTCCCCTCTGAAGGTTTTCGACCTTCACATCTGGCCGGGCTTTGCAGCCCGGCCTTTTTTGCGGGGTAAGTGAGCGAGCCGAGATCATGGCGCAGGCGTGCCCAGCGTATCGATGCGTTTCGCTAGCGCCGCGGGATCGCCAAGCACGCGCAGCGTCTTCAGCCGAGCAGTGCCGCCGGCGGCGATCGAGACGCCCGATGCCGGCACGCCAAGCGCTTTGCCGACCAGCTTTTCCAGCGCTCGATTGGCGGCCCCGTTTTCCGGCACGGCGCGGACGCGGGCTTTTAGATAGCTTCGCCCATCCGCCGATGTTTCGATGCCCTCCAGCCTGTCCATCGCCGCTTTCGGCGTCAGCCGGACGAATAGGTCGATGCCGTCGGTGCGCGTGCGGAACGGCGCGCTCATGGGACGCCTGAACTCAGACGACCAGCGAAAGCACGGTGGTGAGCAGGAACTGCCGGATGAAGAACAGGATCAGCAGCAGGATGATCGGCGAGATGTCGATGCCGCCGAGATCGGGCATGAAGCGGCGGATCGGCCGCAGCGCCGGCTCGGTCAGCCGATAGAGCATGTTGCTGATGGTGTCGACGAACTGGTTGCGCGAGTTGACGACGTTGAAGGCGTAGAGCCAGGAAAATATCGCCGAGGCGATGATGATCCACCAGTAAAGGTCAAGCGCCATGACAATGGTCTGAATGAGGGCGATCATGCCGGTCTCCGATTGTTGCCGACATGTAGCCACTGTAGGGGAAAGCGGCAAGAGCCGCCTTCCGCAGCATGGCGAAGCCGGACAAACGGCCGAACGGCATTTCGGCAGCAAGCGCAGCCTTGACAGGAAACCGCAGCGGCCGATAAAAGCCCCATCCGCTGGACGGGGCTGTAGCTCAGCTGGGAGAGCGCGTCGTTCGCAATGACGAGGTCAGGAGTTCGATCCTCCTCAGCTCCACCAGCGGATTTTTCGAATCCCTTACCTGGTTGCATGCCGAAGACCCGCTTGGATTTCATGGCTATCCTCAGCTGAAGCAACCGAATGCATCGCGGGCCCTCTGCCGGCTTGGCACTGTCATCGTCGGGTGGATTCACATCGGCGGCGTAAAGGTCCTCTACACCAGTAGCGTATGCGGCCTATTGCCACTGCGCCTCGTCCTTGCCAGACTTGGCCCGTCTTCAAAACCGAGGGGAATTCACTATGACCAGCACGACAAGACGTGATTTTGTAGGTCTTACAGGAGTGGCAGCGACTGCCCTGGCCGGTGCTGTTGCAACACGAGCTACCGCTGCTGAAACCGACGTATCGCCATCGTTCGATGAGGTTCTTCAAGAGTACAATCAAAACAACACAGAAAGGACTAGATCAAGGCTGGCGATCTATGTGGTGCTTTCTCATCTGCACGCCAGCCTCGAGGAGGAATTTAGTGACCTTGGGCTAGAGCTGCCTTTGGGAAAAAAGGCCCTGCCATCGAATCTGCCGGCCAATTTCGAGGACGCGCAGGTTGCACCCCTTCCTTGGCTCTTCAAGCCCTCGGAAGTTACCGACCAGGAACGAAGCGGCTATGCGACGATTGCAATGCGAATGAACGCAGTGATGGCAAGACACACCGCCGACGTGAGTGTCGGGGTTTCGCATATCATGTCACACAAGGGATAACCGCGACCTTGCCGGCGAGCACGGCACGTCAGGCGAGCACAACGCCGGCCGGCGATTTGTTGTTGCGGGCGAACCGATTACCTGTTTTCGCGAGGCGACTGCGCTGCGAGAGTCCTCACAATGGATAAATCCTTCCGGGACGCGCCGCGCGAGATAGCAAAGCTCTCGGCACCCCGGCCAGTGGGAATTGTCAGCCGTCCGCGCGTAGTGGCGCTGCTTTCGCAGGCCCTCGACAGCGGTGCATGCTGGCTGGCTGCGCCTGGTGGATACGGCAAGACCACCGCGGTGATCGACTTTCTGGAACAAGGCGGGCTGAAGCGAGGCGGGCTGAAGCAAGGCGAATCGGCGTACAACTGGTATCGGGTCGACACCGAGGACCAGGACGTTGCGCGCCTTTTCCACTACCTGACGCTGTCGCTCGACGGCGGGCATGCCGGCATGCCCGTCTTCGGTCCGGAATATGCCGACAATTCCGACGATTTCGCGCGGCTGTTCTTCCGCACTTATTTCTCGCGGCTTGATCCCGGCACGATCCTGGTCCTCGACGATCTGCATCGTGCCGACGCGCCAGGCTTCCGCCGGACGCTGGCGATCCTGTTGCGCGAACGCCCCAACACCATCCGCTGCATCTGCACATCGCGGATGCTGCCCGAGGGCGATGTCGCCGACCTCGTGCTGTCGGGACAGTTGCCGGTCCTCAACCAAACGCTGCTGGAGTTTTCGCCTGCGGAGGCACGCAACCTCGTCGCCGCCCGCTCGCAATCGCCGTCCGAGGTCGGCGACATTTCGGAGGCGCGCGGCTGGGCGGTGGGCCTTCTCCTGCTGGCCAACGCCGGAATGTACTACCCGCTTTCGCAGACCGGCCTTGCCGGAGGCGCCGGCCTTCGGGAGATTGTCGGACGTTATTTCCTGCGCGACATCGCGCCGGAGGACCAGGATCTGCTTATCAGGCTCAACGTTCTGCCGGAGATCAGCACTGAGCTTGCCGATGCGTTCCTGGGCTCGCCGCAGGCTGCTCGCCTGCTGGTGCGGCTGCAGCATCGCCAGCTGCTGATCACGCGCGACGGTCCGGGCGGCGCCGCCTTCCAGCTGCATGACTTGTTGCGCGAATACCTTGCCGGCCTACTGGACCGGCGCGTGACGGAAGCGGACCGTTCCAGGCTGCGCGAGCAGGCTGCAAAGGTCCTGCACGAGGCAGGCAAAACCGACGCGGCAATCGTCCTGGCGTTGCAGGCGGGCGCCTGGCCGCTGGCACGCCAGCTCATTCTGGTGTGCGCCAACGGCGTTCTCTCGCAAGGGCGCCGGGCCAGCTTCGTCGAATGGTGCAACAGGCTGCCCCCCGACCAGATGGACGGGTGGGTTCATTATTGGCTGGGCGTCGCCTTCGCATCGGCCGATGCGAAGGCCGAACCGCACTTCTCCAAGGCATGGCAAGCATTCGAGAACACCGACATGCGCGGCCAATGCCTGACCGTCGCGCGGGCGGTCGTGGTCAAGACCGCCAGCTGGCGTACGCATGAGGGGCTGGCGGACTGGACGCGCCGAGCCTCACAGCTTCTTGCCAAGGGATTGCCGGAGTTGGATCCGGAGGAACTCATGATGGTCAGGCTCGGCATCCTGCGGGCCATCGATTTCGCCGAACCCGGCGAATTCGAAGCCCACGACGCCAAGCGCCTCGTGAATGATATCCAGCAGCGCCTGACACGTCTGCCGATAGAAGATTCGGTCGAGTTGCGCCTGCTGGCAAGCGAAGCGCTCATCGACTACGCGACCTCGTCGGGGCAGCGCGACATTTTTGCCAATGCCGTGGACAGCGTTGCCGCCGATCTCGAACATCCGGATATCCCGCCCCTGGTGCTCGGCATGTGGCTGGTGTCCTTTGGCTCGGCCAGCGGCCGTTACTTCCCCTATTCGCGGCGCGGTTTTGTCTATGCATCGGCCGAGGATGCGTTGCGACGCGCAACGGCGATAGGCGAGCAGCACGCCTTACGGGGCGTCGAGTTCAGCGCCCTCTATCAGCTTCAATTGCTGATGAAGCTTCACAACAAGTTCTCGGAATTCAATGCGCTTGTCTCCCGGCTGGGCGAGATCGCGGACAGCAGGTTCACCACCCAGGTCGCGGTGGTCGCCGACTGCCACGCGGCGATGCACACGCGCAATGGCGACTTCGCCAAGGCCTATCTCGACTGCGATGTCTTCATGGATGCGATCGAGCGGGCGAATGAGCCGATGATCGAACGCTGGCCGCATTACGTCACCAAATACCAGGTTCTGCTTGCCGACCGGCGTCCGGCGGAGGCGACTACGCTACTCCAGGAGATCGTCGAAAGGCTGAGCGGCGGCCCCCGCCAGCGTGTCGAACTGAGCATTCTGGCCGCCCAGGCTCTGGAGCAGAAGTGGAACGGCGGCGCGTCCTATGGCGCTCGTCTGGCTGAATTCATGGAGGCGCTGCGCCAGGTCAACCCCTCCGCAATCCTGCTCAACCTGCCGGACTTATTGGCCGATCTGGTCGCCGATGCGCTGGAGCGAAAGATCGACGTCGATCTGTGCCGCCGCGTCGTTCGGGCGCGATATCTGGTCCCGCCCGCTGGCCGACCCGCCCAGTGGCCTTGGCCGCTCAGGATCCACTTGATGGGAGGCTACCGCCTCGAGATCGATGGCGCCGAGGTCGCGCCCGGTGCCAAACCTACCCGCGCGCTCGACATATTGCGCATTATCTGCCTGTCGAGGGACCAGGTCTCTTCTGTGGAAACCCTGCAGGATTGGCTCTGGCCCGACCTCGACGGCGACCAGGCCAAGGCGGCTCTGGAGCAGGCGCTGCATCGTCTGCGCAAATTGCTCGGGCAAGGCGATTTCGTAACGCTGAGAGAAGGCCGTTTGCGACTCGCTGCCGACAAGGTCTGGGTCGATCTACAGGATTGGGAAGACCGGCTGAAACGTGTGCTGTCGGGCCAAGGAGACAGCACGATCGAGGAGAAGGAAGCGCTGCTGGAAAGCTTTTTCGGTCCGCTTTTCTCGAATGGCCCGGCGCCCGCCTGGTCGAACGCCGCGGCCGACCGGGTGCGGGACGGGTTGGTGGAGCTTGCCGTGCGAATCGCCAAACACTGGCAGAGCCAAGGCAACGCGGATCGGGCACGCCAGGCGTGCCGGCGTGCCCTCGATTTCTACCCGGAATCGGCCAAACTCCATGGGACGCTCATCCAGGAGAGCCTCTCCAGGAACGACCATGCCGGTGCCATCGAGGATTACCGGCGCTATGAACGCGCGCTCGCTTCGACCGGCGATGACGAGCCCTCGCCTTTGCTGCGCTCGCTCGTGCGCCCGTTTCTCTAGACCGGTTCATCGTTTCACGGAAACGCCGAACCGCTCTATCTCTTTATTTTTGCGCAATTCCCTAGGGAAAGCGCTACGCGATTTTCCCGGGAAAACCGTTTCACACTTTTCCGGGAATTGCTTTGGCGCAGCTCGGAACTCTGTAAGCCGTCCGTAAGTCGCGGTCTGGGAACCTCAGCCCGTCGATCAAAACCGATCGCCGGAGGCCTGAAGCCCCCGATACCAACACTCACAGGAAGGAAAAGGTCATGCCGTATACTGCCAGAGCAACTTCGAGAGTGCGTGCCGGCGCCGTCCGCGCTGGAGCCACAAGATTTGCCGACCAGCTCAGGATCGGGCCTTGGTCGCTCCTCTCGCCCGAAGCTGTCATACAGCAAAAGTACAACTCCCTTGGAGGCGCCGGCTTCGCCGAGATCGACAGGAAGGACACTGGAAAAGCCTGGTATCTCAAGAACGGCTCATGCATTTGCTACAACGATGCCATGCACGACGCCTTTGAGATCCATGGCGAAATCTACAAGAAGTGGATTGCGCTTGGCGGTCTCGCGTGGGGCATTCCCTGCACCGACGAAACCGGAACTCCCGACGGCGTCGGCCGATACAATCACTTCAACAACAATACCGCTTCGATCTACTGGACACCGAACACCGGTGCTCAAGCGATTTGGGGGGCCATTCGCGGCAAATGGGCAGCAATGGGCTGGGAGCGCTCGGTTCTCGGCTATCCGGTGACCGACGAAACTGGAACTCCCGACGGCGTCGGGCGCTACAACCATTTTGCCAATGCCGGCTCGATCTACTGGACACCGAACACAGGAGCCAACGTGGTGTACGGTGACATCCGCAAGAAGTGGGAGAGCCTGGGCTGGGAACAGTCATATCTGGGCTATCCCACGACCGACGAGACCGAATTTGCCGATGGTGGCCGTGCCAATCTGTTTGAAAACGGTGGCATATACTGGTGGCCCGACACCGGCGCGGTCGACCTTCGAGATGTCGTCGTCCACTATACCGGCCTCCATTGCTTCGGCGAGACCGACTGGGATCAGGGGTCGAGTGCGGATGAACCCTATGTCATCGTCAGCGTGACAACGCCGCAGGTCGCCGACACCAAGCGCAGCCAGGTCTATGGCGACGTTGATGCCGGAGATACAAGACCCGACCTTATGGAAATTTATCGAGGCAAGCCCTACGGCATCAATATCGGTACGGTGCTGATGGAAAATGATTTTGGCGATCCCAACAAGTACAAGGACGAGGTGCAGAAGATCGTCATGGGCGTCCATACGGCCGGTACGCTGGCTTTGGGCCTCATTCCGGTAGCGGGACCTATCATTGCCGCCATAGCCGGCCCGGCCCTGGGATCCTTGATGCCATCGATCGGCGGCGCCATCAGCGATCTCTTCGATTGGGGCGATGACAGGATCGGGAGCGCGACAGTGACCATCTCCGCAAAGCAGATGGTGTTGCTCGCGGCACGCACGAACAATACCACCTTCAGCGGGATTGGGTTCAAAGTGGAAACGCCCCTGATTTCCGGCGATGGGGCTTCCTACAAAGCCTACTTTGGCTTTGTGCCTGCCTAGGCCAATCGCCCCGGCAAAAAAGCTTGCCGGGACAATCAACTTACCAGCCCCGCCTTCCGTTGGCGGGGCTGACAGCTCGACTGAGAGATTTATTTCCGTAGCGGTCGTCGCAAGGCGCGGTCCAGATGCGGCAGCGCCGATCAGCATAGCGGGCAAGCTGTCGTTGTACCCCCGCACAGCCCGTAGCGCCGCAATGAACGCGGCTCCTTTGGCCGGAACGATGGAGACCGCATTAAGTGCAGTCACCTCAACGATGCGGCCGCAGCCAGCGAGGCCGAGCCGGACCGGCGGAAACCGGATCAGGCGGTGCGCAACCCGACGCGATGACAGCCGACATCAATCAGGATGGAAAGAGAACGATTACAAGAGCGGGCATGCATCACACCAGCCCGCGCTTGGCCATCATTGCTTCCGGGGAAGGCATCTTGCCGCGGAAGGCGGTGTAGAGTTCTTCCGGGTCCTTCGAGCCGCCGGCGGCGTAGATGTTCTTCCGCAGCCGCTCGGCCAGCGCCGGGTTGAAGGGATCGTCTGTTTCCTCGAAGGCGGCGAAAGCGTCGGCGTCGAGAACTTCCGACCACATGTAGGAGTAATAGCCGGCCGAATAGCCATCGTCGGCAAAGATATGGCCGAAATGCGGGGTGCGGTGACGCATCGCGATGGTGTCAGGCATGTCGAGCTTTTCGAGCGTTTCGGCTTCGAAACGAAGCGGCTGGTCCGGCGCATCCGGCCGCGCATGGTAGGCCATGTCGACCAAGGCCGAGGCGGTGAACTCGACTGTGGCGAAGCCGGCGCCGAAGGTGCGCGCCGCCAGCATCTTGTCGACCAGCGCCTTTGGCATCGGCTTGCCGGTCTTGACATGCAGCGCATGCTTTTCCAGCACTGCCGGCACCGTCAGCCAGTGTTCGTAGAGTTGTGAAGGCAGCTCGACGAAATCGCGGCTGACCGAGGTGCCAGCGACCGATGGCCAGGTAACGTCGGTCAGCATGCCGTGCAGCGCGTGACCGAATTCGTGGAACAAGGTCTTGGCCTCGTCGACCGACAGCAAGGCTGCCTCGCCGGCCGGCGGCTTGGCGAAATTCATGATGTTGTAGATGACCGGCCTGGAGCCATCGCCAAGCTTGTAGCCGGATTTCAGCGCGCTCATCCAGGCGCCGGAGCGCTTCGAGGGTCGCGCGAAATAATCGGCGAGGAACAGGCCGCGCTCGCTGCCGTCGGCATTCTTCACGACGAAAACACGTGCGTCCGGATGCCAGGTGGCAATGCCCTTCTTTTCCTCGAAGGAAATGCCGAACAATCGTGTCGCCACGTCGAAACAAGCGTCAATGATGCGGTCGAGCTGCAGATATGGCTTCAGCTCGGCCTCGTCGAAGGCGAATTTCTCGGCGCGCAGCTTCTCCTGATAGAAGCGCCAGTCCCAGGCGGCGAATTTCTCGTTGCTGCCGGCCTTCGCCGCCAGCCGCTGCAATTCGGCCCGGTCGCTTGCCGCCTTTTCCACCGCCTTTTCCCAGACCGGATCGAGCAGCGCGTGCACCGCCTCCGGCGTCTTGGCCATGGTATCGTCGAGCTTCAATGCGGCGTAGGAAGGATAGCCGAGCAGCTTCGCCTTCTCGGCGCGCAGGCGCAGCATGTCGCGCACCACTTCCGTGTTGTCGGTGGCGCCGCCATTCTGACCACGCATGATGAAGGCGCGGAACGCTGTCTCGCGCAGGTCGCGGCGTTCTGAGAAGGTCGAGAACGGCTCGTAGATCGACCGCGACAAGGTGACGGCGTAGCGGCCCTTCTGGCCGCGCATCTCGGCGGCTTCCGCCATCGAGCCTTTCAGGAATTCCGGCAGGCCGGCAAGATCGGCCTCATCGAGGAATAGCGCCCAGTCGCGCTCGTCGGCAAGCACGTTCTGGCCGAAATTGGTGCCGAGCGACGACAATTCCTCGTTGATCGATGCCAGCCGCTTCTTGCCTTCGGCGTCGAGCCTGGCGCCGGAGCGGACGAAGTTTTTCCAGGTCTTTTCCAAGACCCGCAGCGTTTCGGCATCGAGCTTCAAAGCCTCGCGGCGCTGATAGAGGTCGTCGATGCGGGCAAACAGGCCCTCATTCATCGAAATCGCCGAGAAATGCCGCGACATTTTTGGTGAGATGTCGCGCTCCAGCGCCTGGATCGCCTCATTGGTGTGGGCGCCGGCGCGGCACCAGAAGATCGACGAAACATGGTCGAGAGCCTCGCCGGCGAGTTCGAGTGCGGCAAGCGTATTGTCGATGGTCGGCGTCTCGCCGTTGCCGGCAATCGCCTCGATCTCGGCCTCATGCGCCTTCAGGGCCGCGTCGAAGACCGGAGAAAAATCGCCGTCGCCGATGCGCGTGAAATCAGGCAGGCCGAGCGGCCCTTGCCACGCGGTCAGCGGATGGGCGGCGAGGTCGACGGTGGACGGCATGGGCAAACTTTCGCTGAGTGGGTGGGGGAAGCGGATCGTCACCGATGTAAGGCGCCGGCCGGCTCCACGCAACAGCGCGCCCCGTTCATGATTTCCTCAGTAGCCATCGCAATTTTCGGCGATCGCGGCTTGCGAACTGGCGGTGATTTGGTCGTTGGCGACCGCAAAGGTCTCCTGCATCAGCATGTCGTTGCTGGGAAAATCATAGCAGGCGATCACAGTGGTGACGCCGCCCTCCGATTTCTCGATCCGGTGGCGGATTTCGGCCCCGGCGACGGCGCCTTGCCACTCGGCGATCGAGGCGATGAATTCCTGCTTGCTTTGCACGACGCCGAGGTCGTCGAGCTTGATGCGGACGTTGTCGGCGAGCAGGTCCGACAATTCGCTGCGGTCGGCGACGAGCAGTGCCGAATACCAGCGGTCGATGATCGCGCTGTCGTCGGCACGGGCGAAATCCGCCGAGCAGAGCAGTGCCGCAGCCGCGAACGCGTCCCGAAGTCGCACCATGCCCAGCCTCCTACTCCGTGTCGGGCCGCTCGAAATCGCCGGTGTCCTTGTTCATCACCCAAAGCTCCCCGGTCGAAATATCGAACCAGGCGCCGTGAAGTGACAGCCGCCCCTTGCCTTCGAGGATCGAAACACAAGGGAAGGTGCGCAGATTGGCAATGGAATAGCGGATCGAGATGCGCTCCAGTGCCGTCTGGCGCTCGGTCGCGGTCATGAAGGTGCTCGACGATACGGTCTCGGCCGCCGGCGCGATCAGGCTCATCCATTTGCCGATGAAATCACCCGGCGACAACGGCGCGGCCGTGGTGTCGAGTGCCGCGCGGATGCCGCCGCAGCGGCCGTGACCCATCACCACGATGTTCTTGACCTTGAGGCTCTGCACGGCAAATTCGAGCGCCGCCGATGTCGAGTGGAACTGATCGTCGGGCGCATAGGGCGGCACCAGATTGCCGACATTGCGCAGCACGAACAACTCGCCTGGCCCGGCATCGAAGATCGCTTCAGGCGCGGCGCGGGAATCGCAGCAGGCGACGATCATCGTTTCCGGTGCCTGGCCCTCCCGCGCCAGCGCGCGATAACGCCCGCTTTCGGTGAGATACCGACCGCTCATGAAGTTGCGGTAGCCGGTGAGAAGATGCTCGGGAAGGTGAGGCATGGGCAGCGATGGGAGCCTTTCCGGGTTAAAGGCACGGTTCAATCCCGAAAGGCTCTAGCGCATCGGCCCGAAAATCGGAACCGATTTTCGGAGGGCGGGATGGCGTGGTTTCGACGTGCCAGCCCGTACTTTGCATACGGGTGAACGAACGGCGCCATTAATCGGCCTCAGAACCGCAGATTGGCGCCGGCGCGCAGCAGAAGCCAGTAGAACAGGCCGGTCGCGCCAACCGCCAGCAGCATCGCCAGGAAGAAGCCGCTAGGACTCTCGGCAAATGGCAGTCCGCCCGTGTTCATGCCGAAAATGCCGACGATCAGCGTTCCCGGCAAAAGCAGCGCGCTCATCACCGCCAGCGCCTTGAGGCTGCGGTTCGATTCGTCGGCAAGCTCAGCCGCAAGCTCCTCCTGCAGCAG
Source organism: Mesorhizobium sp. M1329 (assembly GCF_040318035.1). NCBI lineage: Bacteria > Pseudomonadati > Pseudomonadota > Alphaproteobacteria > Hyphomicrobiales > Phyllobacteriaceae > Mesorhizobium > Mesorhizobium sp. M1329. Next base: position 55,783 of record NZ_JAMYLN010000027.1, read on the forward strand.
CCTTGCCCGGTCGTTGATCATGACGACCTCGCGGTCGAGCCGTTCAAGGCGCGCAGCAAGCCGGCGCAAAACTTCATGTGCGCCGGCGGAAAGGTTCCAGACGGAACGGTCTTCATCCTGGAAAAGGGCCGCCAGGGCCGAGATCGGCCGATGCAGGGATACGGCAAGGCGGCGCACATCCTTCAGCTGCCGTCTTTCGTCGGCAAGCCGCTCGGTCACGAGATGATCCTCGACCGCATCCAGCCGCTTCGTCGCCGCGGCGAGCCGCAGGCTGGTGGTCTTGCAAAAAGCCATGACCAGCGTTTCGAACAGTTCGAATGCCGTGGCCGGCCGCAGCCCCGCGGCAAGGGCAGTGTGCACTTCCTCCACCGCCGCCAGCGGATGCCGGCGGCCGGTGACCAGCAGCCGCTCCGAGACCGCAAAATGCAATCTGCCGATGGTCGTCGACTGATGAGCGATCTCGCCATGCAGGTCGGCCGAAATGCCGTGGACGACGCCATTCTCATGCGCCAGCACCAGGCTGTCCTCATGTCCTTCGAGGATTGCATGAGCCGACGCCGGCAGCGCGCAGGCGTGGCTGACCCAGGAATGGGCGCGCCGGTCGACAAGGTCGACATGCAGCCAGACCCAGCCGTCCGCTGAGGCTAGCGCGGCCTCTATGTCTCGGGGCGCCAGCGGTTCGGGAGCTTTGCCGGGAGCGGCATGATAGGCCCAGACCAGCCCAGGAGTATGGTGCTGATCGTCCGCGGCAAGCAATGTCAGATGCGATGCGTCATTCATGGCCGCCGCCGAAACAATGCACGTTCAGGTGATCCGGGCGGCGCCGGGGCCGGCGCCGCGACATTCTGGTCAAAACCCTGCCCCCGCTCAGAACACCTGGCGGAAGATGACGAACAACACGAAGGCAAGACAGATGGAGGCCGGAAGGGTCAGTATCCAGGCCATCAGCATGTTGCGCACCGTCGACCATTGCAGGCCCGAACCATTCGCCGCCATGGTGCCGGCAACGCCCGAGGACAGCACATGGGTGGTCGAGACCGGCAGGCCGAGATAGTCGGCCGATGCGATCGTCGCCATCGCGACAAGCTCGGCGGACGCACCCTGACCATAGGTCAGATGGCTTTTGCCGATCTTCTCGCCGACAGTGACGACTATGCGCTTCCAGCCGACCATGGTGCCGAGGCCGAGCGCAAGCGCGATGGCGACCTTGACCCAGAGCGGGATGAACTTCGTCGCGTTGTCGACCGCCTTATGATAGGTCGTCACCGCCTTCAGGTCGTCTGCCTCCATCGGCAGCAGCTTCTTCTTGTCTATCAGCTTCAGCGCTTCACCAATAAGATAGATGTTGTTGCGGGCGTTGCTGACCAGCGTTGTCGGCAGCTTTTCCACGGACGGATAGGGCGACAACATGGCGCTGGTGTCGTGGATGAAGCTCTGCAGGGCAGGCGTGGTCTCGTCCTTCCATGTCTTGGTGCGAACGGCGTCACCGACCACGGTCGCCGCGTCGGTCACGGCGACGCTGGGCTTGACGTATTTGCCGAGTACCGTTTCGACCTGCGTCGCCGCGGACTTGTAAGCTTCGAGATAGTTCACGTCCGGTGTGCGGTTGAGCGCGAAGGCGGTCGGCACCACGCCGATCAGGATGAGCATGATGAGGCCCATGCCCTTTTGCCCGTCATTGGAGCCGTGGGCAAAGCTGACGCCGGTGCAGGTAAAGATAAGCAGCGCGCGGATCCACAGTGGCGGCGGCGCGCTCGACTTGGGCGCCTCGTAGAGCTCGCGGTTCCTGACCAGCAGCTTCATCAGCAGAAGCAGCAGCGCGGCCAGGCCGAATCCGACCAGCGGCGAGATCAGAAGCGACAGGCCGACATTGGATGCCTGTGACCAGTCGACGCCGCTGGTGACGGAGCCGGCCGGGGCCATGAACTGGTTGGCGAGACCGACGCCGATGATCGAACCGATCAGCGTGTGCGAGCTCGAGGCAGGCAGGCCGAGATACCAGGTTCCGAGGTTCCACATGATCGCTGCGACCAGCAGCGCGAAGACCATGGCTAGCCCCGCGCTCGACCCGACCTGAAGGATCAACTCGACCGGCAGCAGCGAAATGATGCCGAAGGCGACCGCCCCGCTGGCGGTAAGCACGCCGAGGAAGTTGAAGAAGCCGGACCACATCACCGCAAGCTCGGCCGGCATGGAATGCGTGTAGATCACGGTTGCCACCGCATTGGCGGTGTCGTGGAAACCGTTGACGAATTCGAAGCCGAGCGCGATCAGCAGCGCCAGCCCAAGCAGGATCCACGGCACCGCGACGGTGCTGGTCAGGTCCTGGCTGAGCGCGTAGCCGACATAGGCAAGGCTGCCCAGAATGATGGTGGCAAAGGCCGGCAGAAACCATTTGCCGGTGCCGTTTGGCCGGTCAAGCGGATGCTCCGGCCTTGGAATTCCTGCCTCGCTTGAAACAATATCGACCATATCCCACTCCTCCTGCGTTGCAGCAAAGAATGGGAGGACGCTATGTCGGTACAATGAAGCCGGTGTGACGGCAGGCACTTTGGGTTGACGCAAACGGGCGATCGAAGCGACCGAGGCAACTGAACCCGGCCGGCGCATTCCTGGACTATTCCGCTATCTCCAGCAGCGTCGATATCAGCAGCCGGCGCTCTTCGGCGGAGAGAATGTCCGAGCCGAACAGGTTCATGCTGCGAAGCCCTTCGATGGCGAGATAGCAGACCAGCAGCGCCCTGAGGTTAGGAGTCTCCCCCTTCAGCTGCTGGAACAGCTGCCGCCTGAACGATTTTATCGGCGTCAGGAAATCGGGATCCTCGGCAATCGCCGAAAAAATCCAGGACGCCGACGGTTTCGACTCCTCCGCATGCTCGGCCGAAAGCCTGATATAGGCCGCAAGCGGGCTCTCTCCGCTGACGCCGTTGGTGCGGGCGGCCTCAAGCGCCTGCTGGAACGCACTGAGGTAATCCTCCACCAGCGCCTGCATCAATTTCGCCTTGGTCGGGAAATTGTAGAGAAGACCACCCTTCGACACGCCGGCACGGCTGGCGACCGCATCCAGCGACAGGCTGCCAGGACCCGTCTCGCGCGCCACGGCGGCGGCGGCGGCGAGAATTTTCTCGCGCGAATTTGCTCTGCGGGCCTTCATCAAGCGTTCCCCATTCATTAGCTTAGGCGGAATTGACAAGACCGTCCAGACGGTACAGTAAGATCGCCGTCATTTGAAATTGGGACCAGTCACAGGTATGTGTTCCGGTCGTCCGACCGTTATGCTGGGCCATGGCCGAGGGAACTGTTCGTGATCAAGCGCTTCATCATCGCCTTCATTCTGCTCGTGCTGGTGTGCGGCGGCATCGTCGGCTTCAACCTGTTTCGCGACAATGCGATCAAACAGTTCTTCGCCACCATGAAGCCGCCGGCCACGACCGTGTCGACGGTCATCGTCAAACCGATGTCCTGGACGCCCGGCATCGAGGCGATCGGCACTGTCAGTGCCGTGCGCGGTGTCGACCTCACGGTCGAAACCGCCGGCATCGTCAAGGACATCCTGTTCCATGCCAATCAGAAAGTCGCCGCCAACGCCGTGCTGCTGCAGCTCGACGATGAAGTCGAGCGAGCCGATCTCGTGGCGTCGAAGGCGCAAGCCACATCCGACCAGACGACGCTGATGCGCGCTCTCGAGCTGCAGAAGCGTGGGGTCGGTACCGACGCTACGCTCGACACGGCACAGGCAGCGGCATCGGTCTCCGCTGCGCAGGTAAACAAGCTGCAAGCGGTGCTCGACCAAAAGCAGTTGACGGCGCCCTTCAAGGGCACCGTCGGTATTCCGAAAATCGACCTTGGGCAGTATCTCACACCCGGCACCGCCGTCGTGACCTTGCAGGACATGGATACGATGCGTGTCGATTTCACCGTGCCGGAGCAGCAGCTTCCGCAGCTGAAGATCGGACAGACGGTACGGCTCGGCGTCGGCGGCGACGACATGCCGTTCGCCGGCAGCATCCGCGGTATCGATCCGAAGATCGACCCGACCAGCCGGCTGGTGACGGTGAGGGCGGAGGTCGGCAATCCGGAAGGCAAGCTGACACCCGGTCAGTTCGTCCAGGTGCGCGTCGAACTGCCCGAGGAGAACAACGTGCTGGCGCTGCCGCAGACGGCGCTGACTTCCAGCCTGTACGGTGACTTCGTCTTCGTGGTGCGCCCGGCCAAATCCGGCGAAGCCAACGGGGCGGCTCCCGAGGCGAAGCCGGAGGAAAAGTCGGCTGCAGATGCTGCCAAGCCCGCAGCCGAAGCACCCGCGGCAAAACCCGAAGAAAAGCCGGCCGCTACCCCAGCCAAACCGGCAGCGGAAGCCAAACCGGCAGCGGAAGAACAGAAGCCACAGCTCGTGCTCGCCCAGGTGTTCGTCAAGCCAGGCCGCCACAACGCCGGCCTGGTCGAGATCCTGGAGGGTATCGAGCCCGGCGACGAAGTCGTTACCGCCGGCCAGAACCGGCTCTCCAACGGCATGTCCGTTGCCGTCGACAACACGATCGATCCGAGCAAGCCAGGGAACCAGCAGGCAGCCCAGCAATGAGCTTTTCCGACCTCTTCATCCGCCGCCCGGTCCTTTCGACCGTGCTTGCCTGCATGATCCTGCTTCTGGGTTTTCAGGGCATCTTCAACCTTTCGATCCGCCAGTATCCAGAGGTTGAAGAAACGGCCATCACGATCACCACGGCCTATCCCGGCGCCAGCGCCGACCTGATCCAGGGGTTCATTTCCGCGCCGATCGCGCGTGCCGTCGCTTCGACCGAAAACATCGATTATGTCACGTCGTCGAGCCGGCCGTCCTCCAGCACCGTGACGGTGCAGATGAAGCTCGGCTCCGACCCCGACGTCGCGCTGAACGAAGTCTTGTCGAAGGTTCAGAGCGTTCGCGGCGATCTGCCGGACGAAACCAAAGACCCGGTGATCGTCAAGGGCACCGGCCAGCAGTTCGCGATGATGTACATCTCGATGCAGAACCCGAACATGACGCCGGAACAGCTCACCGAATATATCGAGCGTGTCGTGCGGCCGCGTATCTCGACGGTCGAAGGTGTTGCCGACGTGCAGATTTTCGGCGCCGCCGAATATTCGATGCGTGTCTGGATCGACCCGATCAAACTGGCGGCGCGCGGCGTGACGGCGGCGGAAGTGCTGACGGCCATCAACGAATCGAATTTCCTCTCCGCGCCCGGCGATACCGAAAACAAATATGTGGCTTCCTCGATCACGGTTCGCTCGACCCTGCAGACGCCGGAGGCTTTCGCTGCCCTTCCGCTCCGCTCGAAAGACGGCAATGTGGTGAGACTGCGCGACGTGGCCCGCGTCGAGCTCGCCGCGGTGAGCACCGACACCAGGGTCACCTTCAACGGCAAGCCCGGCATCTTTCTCGCCATCTTTCCGACGCCGGCCGCCAATCCGCTGACCACCGCGGCGGCGATCCACAAGATCGTGCCGACCATCCAGGAGACGCTGCCGCTCGGCATGACGATCGAGATCGTCTATGATTCGACCGAGCAGATCAGCGCGTCGATCGAGGAGGTGTTCAAGACCATCGGCGAGGCGGTCGCCATCGTCATCGTCGTCATCCTGCTCTTCCTCGGCTCGTTCCGCTCGGTGCTGATGCCGATCGTGACCATTCCGCTGTCGCTGATCGGCGTCTGTTTCCTGCTGTTTTCTTTGGGTTATTCGATCAACCTCTTATCCTTGCTGGCCATGGTGCTGGCGATCGGACTGGTTGTTGACGATGCCATCGTGGTGGTGGAAAACATCCACCGCCACATGGAGGAAGACGGTTTGTCGCCGATGCAGGCGGCCTTCAATGGCATGCGGGAGATCTCGTCCGCCGTCGTCGCCATGACGATAACGCTGGCCGCGGTGTTCGCGCCGCTGGCCTTCACCGGCGGTCTGACAGGCGCACTGTTTCGCGAATTCGCGGTGACGCTTGCCGGCTCGGTGGTGCTTTCGGGTGTCGTCGCCCTCACCATCACGCCGATGATGTCGGCACGTATCCTGAGGTCCGGCTCGCACAGCCGTTTCCAGCGCATCGTCGACAATACGTTCGGGCGCGTCGAACACGTCTATGAGCGGCTGGTCACCGGTTCGTTGAACTATCGCCCGGTGACGCTGATGATCGTCCTCGCGCTGGTCGCCACGACCGGTTTCATGTTCACCAAGACCTCGAGCGAACTGGCGCCGGAAGAAGACCAGGGCTTCTTGCTGTCTATTGTGAACGCGCCGCGCTATGGGACGTCGGACTACACCGAGACCTATGTGAATCAGATTCTCGGGCTGGTGAATGATATCCCCGAAACCAGGGCGCGGTTCTCCGCCGTCGCGTTCCAAGGCCCGACGAACAGCGCTTTCGTCGGCTTTGCGTTCAAGGACTGGGCCGAGCGCGCGCGCAGCTCGAAGGAACTTCAGGAAGACATCACTGCCCGCCTTGCCAAGGTGGCAGGCGTCGAGGCTTTCGTCTTCGCGCCGCCGACGCTGCCCGGCTCCGGCGGCGGCCTGCCAATCACAATGGTGGTGCGCTCGACCGGCGAGGCCTCCCAGGTTTACGAGGCGGCCGAGAACATCAAGAACAAGGCGCAGGCCTCCGGTCGCTTCCTCGCCGTGCAGAATTCGATGTCCTACGACGCGCCGGAAGTGACGGTGACGATCGACCGCGACCGCGCAGCGGCGCTCAACCTGCCGATCGCCGACATCGGCCGGACGCTGACCCTGTTGGTCGGTGGCGCCGAGGTGGCGCAATTTGACCGCGAATCCAACAGCTACGACATCATCCCGCAGGTACCGCAGCAATTCCGCGACAATCCCGAAAAGCTGGGCGAGTATTTCGTGCGCAGCGTGTCGGGCGAGATGGTGCCGCTCTCGGCGGTGGTGAAGATCTCGACCAACGCGTCGCCGGCCGCCATCGAGCAGTTCAACCAGTTGAACTCGGCCACGATTTCCGCTCTGCCATTGCCCACCGTCACCACCGGTGACGGGCTGAAGACCATCGAGGACATTGCCAGGGAAAGCCTGCCCGACACGTTCTTCATCGACTATACCGGCCAGTCGCGGCAGGAGAAGCAACAGGGCTACACGATCATCATCGCCTTCGCGGCGGCGGTGCTCGTCATCTACTTGGTGCTGGCGGCGCAATTCGAGAGCTTCCGCGACCCACTGATCATCATGATGGCGGTGCCGCTCTCGATCTTCGGCGCGATCGTGCCGCTTAATATCGGGCTCGGCACGCTCAACATCTACACCCAGGTCGGCTTGATCACGCTGATCGGCCTGATCACCAAGCACGGCATCCTTTTGGTCGAGTTCGCCAACCAGCAGCGTGAAATGCACGGCATGCGGCGGCGCGATGCGATCATCGCGTCCGCCAGGGTGCGGCTGCGGCCGATCCTGATGACGACGGCGGCGATGGCGCTCGGCGTGGTGCCGCTGATCATCTCCAGCGGCGCTGGTGCCGCGGCACGCTATTCGATGGGCCTGGTGATCTTCACCGGCATCCTGGTCGGAACCATGTTCACGCTGTTCGTGGTGCCGATGTTCTACACCTTTATCGCCAGCAAGGACCTGCCGCATCATGCCGAAAAGCCGGATCCGAAGCTGATGCCGGTAATGCCAGATTAGATTCCGCTAATAAAGAAGGCCGGATCTCCGGCCTTTTTTGAGAGCGACGAGAGGCATCGCTCATTTGACGATGACGATGCTGGTGTTGGCCGGGCCGAAGACCTCGACGAGCTGGTAGAAATCGGCGGCGTTGTCTGGATGCAGACGCACGCAGCCATGCGAGGCCGGCTGGCCGAGGCGCTTGATGGCGCTTGTCGCATGTACGGCGTAGCCGCCGCTGAAGAACACCGAATGCGGCATCGGGGCGTTGTCGTATTTCTTCGAATACCACATTTCATGCATGCGGGTCGGCTTGAACGAACCGGTCGGCGTGACGTGCGTCCTGTCGCCGGTCGAGACCTTCCAGGCGAATGTCGGCCGGCCGTCGACCAGGATTTCCATGGTCTGCTGTGACAGCGACACACGCGCGACGATCTTGTTGGCGGCGTGGGCTGCGCCGTTGCCGGCACTGACAAGCAAGGCAGTACCGGTGATGACGGCGGCGGCGATGTTGATGAGCTTGGCGGAAATGGCAGTGCACATGATGTCCCCCTTATTCTGCCGGTCGGGGCCGGCTCAATTCGATGACCGGCTTATCGGGACGTCATGTTTCAAGCCGATTTCGCTAGATGCTCGTTTGTGTTTCGATTCTGTTTCCCGTGGTTAACAGAAAAGGTCCGTGCAAAGCGGCTTGCAGTTGCACGACGTCGTCATGACGGCGGCGTGTTTGCCTAGGCGGATCGGCCAAACCGCGGCACGAATACGCGATTTCTTTTCGTTTGAGAGGAATTCACCTGACTCCGAAACCCAGCTGCAACAAAGCGCGGCTTCGGCGGCATGATCCGGATACAGCGAACAGAGAAAGTTGACCTAACGAAAACAGCCGGCAACGAACGATCGGAAGCCAACACTGTTTTCGCTACGGTCTGGATTGGTCTGGACAGTTTCCAGCCTGCGCGTCGGCCGGCTCAAGCCCCTCTGGCGGGGGCGGCTTAGGGCCGTTGAGGATGCGCGGCGCCTCCGGCAACTTGCAGCCGAGAGGACCGAAGGCCCGCGCCGCAACGGGGGGCTCCGCTGGCGGCGCGGGCGCTTCGGGGGTTCCCCTGAAGTGCCCGCAAATTCCAATCTTGAGGAACGAACAGGATGAAAACGAAATTCGCTGCTTCCGTGCTTTCCGCCCTGCTCTACGTGCAGGGCCTGCTCGGCATTGCCGGCCTCGCCACCGTGCTGCTGAAGGAACGTGCCCATGCCGGCGAAGTCAGCACGAACAGTGATATGCCGTCCGGCCCGTCGCTTCTCGTGGTGCGCTGAGGAAAGAGCATCGGGACTCCAAGAGTGGAAAACCGGTTTTGCGAAAACCCGATGCTCAAGACAAAAGGGTGGCCGTCCTGCATTCAATCGGCGAATTGCGTCGGCGGATCGAACCGGTAACCCGCACCCCGTATGGTGGTGATGGTTTCGGTATCGAGCTTGCGGCGCAGCCGCACGATGCGCGAATCGATCGACCGATCGAAGGCTTCGGCATTTTCGGCGGGCGCGGCGGCGATGATGTCGTCCCGCGTCAGCACCTTGCGCGGGCTGGCCAGGAACAGCCTGAGCAGCGCCACCTGCCCGGGGGACAGCTGTTCTTCCGTGCCCGAGCGGTGCATGACAATTGCCGATCGGAGATCGACGGTCGCGTTCTCCAGCACGATCAGTTCCCCGGCGCTCCTGCCGCGCCGAGCCAGAAGGCCGCCGATGCGAGCGGCAAGCTCCCTGACATTGAGCGGGCTTTCGACGACGTCGGCGGCGCCGAGTTCGAGTGCCAGAACCTTGTCGACCAGATCGGCCGGGCGGCAGATCAGGATGAAATCCGGTCCACCTTCGCCGCCATGTCGCCTGAGCAGGTCGCGCCCCTCCGCCTGGCTGACGCTGTCGCCGACAACCACGACATCGATACCCTTTTCCGAAAGCAGCGATTCGGCTTCCCACGGCTGTCGCGCCGCGCGGACGTCATGCCCGCGCCGCTCGAGATGATCGGCGAGATCGGTCGCGATTACTTCAGCGACGGAAACAAGCGCGATAACGGATCGTGCAGCCATGTTTTTCTACCCCGCATGCGGCAACCCAAGAAGAGTGCTGGACATCATGTTTATACCCAATCTACTTTCCGCTGAAAGCGGGAGCGAAAGCATCGTGCGGGCACGAATTGTCATTGTCGAGGACGAGCCCGACCTGAGGGACGCGGTCGCCGAGTATCTCGGCGCCAGCGGCTATGATGTCGCTACGGCCGAAAGTGCGGCGGCGGCGCGCGACCTCCTGGAAACCCAGTCTTTCCATCTGGCCATTCTCGACATCGCCATGCCGGGCGAGGACGGCCTGTCGCTCGGCCGCTGGATGCGGTCGAAAATGCCGATCGGAATCATCTATGCGACGGCCGCCGGTACCGCGCTCGACCGCATCGTCGGACTGGAGCTCGGCGCCGACGATTACATCGTCAAGCCTTACGAATTGCGCGAAGTGCTGGCCAGGGTGCGCAGCGTGCTGCGTCGCGTTCCTGAGCCGACCGAGCCACAAAAGGCCAAGGCTGAAACATCCGGCGGCCGCCGGTCCGTGAGCTTCGGACCCTTTCACGCCGATCTCGACGGCAGGCTCGTCACCGGCGCCAACGGCGCGGTCATCGACATGGCCAAGAGCGAGTTCGACGTGCTGGAGGTGTTCCTGACGCGCGCCAACCGGCTGTTGACGCGGGCGGCGATCTCCGAGGCGATCGGTTTCGTCGAGGACCCGGAATCGTCCCGCGCCGTCGACATCCGCATCATGCGGCTGAGAAAGAAGATCGAGGCAGATCCAGCCAATCCGAAATTCCTGCGCACGGTGCGCGGCGAAGGCTATATCTTCTCGCTGCCAGCCGGGGAAAACAACTAAGGCCCGGCGGCTTGAGCAAGCCACGGCCAGGAAATGACGGCTGACCATGACAGCTGAAACAACACGCGCGGACGTGCAGGGCGCCAGGCAGGGCGCGGCGATGGCGGCCGTGCATGTGATTCGCCGGCTACGCGAAGCCGGCGACTGGCAGCGCGAGATGGAGGGTATTCTCCAAACGCTGTGCGAAGCCATGGATTGTCACCGCGGCATCCTGTTTCGCCTGCGCGAACTGCCAGGCCAGGGCTTCGCCCAGTCGGTCGCCGCTTATTGGATTGCCCCCCGGTTTGGCGGCGAACTGGCGTCACCGACAGTCATCGTGCAGTCGGTCGTCGATTCGGACCCATTGCTGGAACGGCTGGCGGAGGACGAGCGTCAAGGCAAGATCTTCGCCGGGCACACACGCGATCTCGAAGGCTTTCTGCGGACGGATTTCGAAAAGCAGAACATCAAGTCGTTCCTGTCGGTGTCGGTCTTTTCGCATGGTAATTTGTGGGGCACGCTGGCGGTCAACGACTGCATCCACGAACGCGAATGGACCGACCAGGAAGAGGCGGCGCTGCACATGGTGGCACTCGCCATCGGCGATGCCATCGAACGGTCGCCCTCCGACGCGCATGCCAGCGACGTCATTCGCCGCACCATGCTGCAGGCCTCGCTCGACGCCATCATCGTCATCGACGAGACCGGCTCGATCATCGAATTCAATCCGGCCGCCGAGAAGATGTTCGGCTATCGGCGCAGCGATATCCTCGGCAAGGACCTGCTCGATACGGTCGTGCCGGAATATTACCGCAAGGGCTATGCGTCGGGTGCCGAATACATGTCGGGCCGCGGCGCGCCGATGGTCGGCCAACGGCTTGAAACGGTCACCCAGAATGCCGCCGGTGAGGTTTTTCCGATCGAGCTGACCGCAACCGAGATGCGCGTCGCCGATCGCCAGCTGATCTTCGGCTCCATCCGCGACCTGCGCGACAAGTTGCGGGCTGAGGAGGAAATCAACCGCCAGCGCGAAAAACTGCACCAGAACGAGAAGATGGCGGCAATGGGCTCGCTGCTTGCCGGCGTTTCGCACGAGCTCAACAATCCGCTGGCCGTGGTTGTCGCCCAGTCGACGCTGCTGCACGAATTCGCCGCCGATCCGCAGACCAAGGTGCGCGCCGAAAAGGTGCGCGCCGCTGCCGAGCGCTGCGGCCGTATCGTCAAAAGCTTCCTGTCGATGGTCCGCCTGCACCCGGCGGCACAGGCCGAAACCGATCTCAACCAGGTGATCCGCGCCGCACTCGAAGTGACCGCCTATGGTGCACGGTCGAGCGGCATCATCATCGACACCGATTTCGCCAGCGGTCCGCTGCTGGCCATGGCCGATGCCGACCACGTGACGCAGGTGGCCGCCAACTTCCTCATCAACAGCCAGCACGCCTTGGCCGGCGTTGCCGGCGACCGCCGGATCAAGGTCCGGACCTTTCGCAGCGACCGCGGCAATCCCGGATTCTCGGTCGAGGACAACGGACCAGGCGTGCCGGAAGCGATACGCTCACGCATATTCGAATCCTATTTCACCACCAAGCCGGTCGGCGTCGGTACCGGCATCGGTCTGTCGATCTCGAAATCGATCATCGAGCGGCACAATGGCAATATCTGGTTCGAGGAGGTTTCGCCGAGAGGTGTGCGTTTTGTCGTGCAGCTGCCGGCGATCGCTGCCGGCGCGGCCGCCGCCGGCGAAGCTCCGTCGCGGTCGAGCGGCTTGCGTCACGCGCTGATCATAGACGATGAGCCGGATGTCGCGGCGTCGCTGTCCGATATTCTGGAACTGATGGGCATCAAGTCGCGGATTGTGCCGGCCTGGGTCTCGGCCGCCGCGACGCTGAGCGGCCATGTGCCGCCGGACATCGTGTTTTCCGATTTGCGCATGCCCGGTACCAGCGGCATAGCCGCCTATCGCGAGCTACTCGCCGAAATGCCGGGTCTGGCGCGGCGCTTCGTGCTTGTCACCGGCGATCTGATCGGCGCGAAAGGCGAGATCGAGGCGCTGCCGGCGCAGCAGCGGCCGCCAATCCTCGAAAAACCGTTCAGCACGCTGGATGTGCGCGGCGTGCTCTCGGCCATTGCCGAGCAGGCCGCTCTGGGCGGCTAGACTCCGCGATCTCCCCCCGGAAGAAAAAAGGCTCCCGGCCGACATTGCGGCGGGAGCCTGACTGGAGTGCTGGAGGGCGCTCGCAAAAAATCAAAAAACGTTCGGCGTATCAGCCAGCGGGGCGGCATTGGCGATCATGCGGACCGGTCGTGCCTTGCCCGACTGGGCAGCGATGACGCGCAGGCAATCCAGGCTCTCGGCGCCCCAGGCCTGCCCCTTGCAGGCAAAATCTATCTCCGGCATCGCCAGGCGCGCCGTCTTGGTGGTGGTTATCGCGCCATCGATGAGGTTGGCCGGCGGGTTTAGTGAGGCGAAGGCCGGACCGACGGTCGGCGTCAACGCCATGCCGGCAAATGCGGCAGCCGCCAACAGCATGAACATCGCCATTGGATGATCACTGGCGCGCTGGCGCAGCGCCAGCTTCGGGCGCCGGTCGTTACGCTGGGGACCCTGCTGGCGAAGGTCGGTATCGGTGATCTGGATTTTCGTAGGCATCGTCGTTTCCTTCGGTCTTCTTCTTTTCCCTGTTGAAACGAACTTAATCGCACCTTGTAACCGGCCAACGATGATGGATTAACGATTGTGTAACCGGCATGAAACCAAGCCCGCGGCCATTCCCGGGCAAACCGATCAGGCGTAGCTGGCAGCACCGGTGGCATTCCGTGGTCGTTTTCCGCTACCCACGGCACCAGATCCACGTCGCCTTTCCAGGCCCACGGAGCGTCGGGCGCTCAACAAGCGTAAGGGGATTAACGTCTGGAATTCCCGGGATTTTCCCGGCTTCGATCGTTCGGACGCGGCTCTCAAATCTCGCTCGATTTCTCGTCAAGAATTCGCTCCATTTTCGCAAGCCATTGCATTTCAATGGAAAATATGCTTTTATTGAACGAGCATTCAATAACTAAAGAGCTTTTATGAACCCGCATCTGCGTGACGTGGCAATCCCCAACGATTGGGATCGGCGGGGCCTGCCGGGCTGGAGCTATCATTCCGACGCCTTGCTCGAGCTCGAGAAAGAGCACGTCTTCCGCAACCATTGGCAGATCGCCGGCCATGTCTGCGACGTGCCCAACGCCGGCGACTATCTGACGATGGATGTGGTTGGCGAGCGGGCGCTCGTCGTGCGCGGCAAGGATGGCGTTGTGCGCGCTTTCAACAATATGTGCCGCCACCGCGGCAGTCGCGTCGTTGCCGACAGCCAGGGCACTTGCAAGAATGCGCTGGTCTGCCCCTTTCATGGCTGGGTCTACAATCTCGACGGCACGCTGCGCGGCGCTGCCCGTCCGCGTTCCTTCCCCGACCTCGACAAGACCGAATTCGGCCTGATGCCGCTCGAGCTCGAAATCTGGATGGGCTTCATCTTCATCCGCTTCCGCAAGGGCGGCCCTCAGCCATCGGTGGCCGAGCTGTTGAAGCCGATCGAAGCCGAGATTGCCCATTACGGCGTCGCCGAGATGGTGCCGTCCTGGGGCATCTGGACCCAAAAGACGCCGGTCAACTGGAAGTCCGTGCGCGACGTCGACAATGAAGGCTACCACGTCGCCATGGCGCATCCGGCGCTGCAGGATCTTTACGGCGCGACCTATTTCGACGAGCCGTTCGTCAACGGCGTGTCGCGCTCGTTCGCCACGTACAACCCGCATGCCGGACGGCGCTGGAGCGTCGCGCAATATATCAAGCTCGCACCCGAGGCAAAGCACCTGCCGAAGCACCTGCGCAAGGCCTGGATCTACTACGGCATCTTCCCGAACAACGCGCTGTCGATCATGCCGGAATCGGTGCAGTTCTATCAGGAATTCCCGCTGTCGACGGGTGAGACGCTGCTGCGCGGCGCCATCTACCGCTATCGCGACGAGACCAGGGAGCAGGCGGCTGCCCGCTACCTATCCTACCGGATCGACCGCGACACGCTGGCCGAAGATGTGCAGCTTTCGATATGGTCCAACGAATCCATGCTGTCCGAAGCCTTCGGAGGTTTTTACTTCTCCGATCTCGAATATGGCGTGCGCACCCACCACGACCATTTGCGCAAGCAAATTCCCGTGCTCGGATTGGAGACCGCGCCCGAGGAGAAGGATATGTGGGCACTCAACGAGGCGCTCAGATCACGCTCCTGACGCCCTGGTCCTCAGGCCCAAATGGCGACGGGAATGCCGAAACGATCGGCGAGCGGCGGATCCGGAAACGGCATTGCCTCGCCTCTGGCAATGCGTCCGGCAACCAGCATAATCGCCGCGGCATCGAGGAAATCGTCGGCGGCCGCGCCGCGCGGCGGCGCCTGGTCGAGAAAATCCTGGCTATAACCATGCCGGGCAAGCAGCGCCTTGCGTTCGGCCATGCCGGCCGGATTGATGTTGCCCCTGATCTTCTTTGGCAGGCGCATCGCCCGGTCGCCGTTCAGTTTACAGAAGGCAACTTCCGGATGCGATTCGAAGACGCGGCTGCGCAGTCCGGGGCGCGCGATCAGCAGCGAATCGATCTCGCGGATCTTGGCGAAGATGCCGAAGGCCTGGATCGAGACACCGCGCGGCGGATCTGAGGTCGTCTTGGCTACCTCACTTGCCTTGCGATGTGCGGCGTACCAGGCGTCGACCGTGGTGTAGGCTTCGACCTCCGCGTAGAGCGCGGCGCGGGAGGGGATGGCAAAGACACTGGACTGCCGGGCTCCAAGCAGCGGCCGCACCAGCGCCTCCGGGCCGCGACCGCCTTTTTGGGAGAAATCGGGCAGGCCGATTGGCATATCGACCGCTACTATCGCATCGGCGGGCAGTTGGTCGAGCAACGCCGCAAAGCTTGGGAAAACAGCTGTCGACGGTGCCGCACCGGGATCGCGGCGGACGGCAATCCAGCCGGCCTTGCAACCGTCGACGCCGACAAGGGTAACATCCGCGGGCACAACATCGTCGGGCGCAACATCCTGGCGCGCGGCGTCTTCGGCCTGCGTCACGCTCGGCGGTCCCGTTCCGGATGCAGGAGATGGCGAAGCTGCACCATCGCCATCGGGTGCGACAGGCTCTGGGCATCGGTCTCGAGCTGCAATTCGTCGCCGCCGCGCTTGGCGGTGCGCGCCAGGATCTCGTAGACCGCCGCGGTGGTCGATTGCAGCGCCTTGGCCGCCGGCTGGCCGGACAGGATCCGCGCCAGGTAGACGGCCGCCGTCAGGTCGCCGAGCCCATTCGGCGGCTTGTCGATGAGCCGGTGTTCGGCAAGCAGTGCCTCTCTGCCGGCGAGCAGCAAATTGCCGGTACCGCCGGCCATCATCGCTGGTGCCGAAGTGACCAGCATGGCCGGTGGGCCGGCTTGCAGGGCTGCAGCCATTGCCGATTTCAGGTCGGGCAGCGGCGCTCCGGCCATCCATTCCAGCTCGTAGCGGTTGGGCGTGGCGATATCGGCGATCGGCATCAGCCGGTCGCGCATGGCGATTGCGGTCGGCTCAGGTACGTAGAGCCCGCCCGAATCGCCCATCACCGGGTCGCAGATATATAGGGCGTCCGGCGTCTTCGCCTTGACCGCGCCGACCAGCGAAGCGACGACTTCGGCCTGGCCAGCCTCGCCGAGATAGCCGGACAGCACGGCGCCGACCTCGCCCAGCCACGGTGCTCGCTCGAGGTCGGCCATCAGCGCCTTGAACTGGTCCAGCGGCGGCACGATGCGGGTGGCCCGGCCATGGCCCGGATGCCAGGGCAGAATGACGGTCGGCACCGCCCAAACCGGAAAGCCGAGCGTCTCCAGCGCAAAGACGGCGGCACGGTTGCCGACCGAGCCACGTGCGACATGGCTGGAGACGACGATGACCGCGCGCGGCGCGTCGGCTTTTTCGGCACTCATTGATTTTTCCTAACCGCCCCTGGTGACGAAAAGCACGAGCCAGATCAACAGGCCGATGGCAATAAGCAAGCCCGCTGCCCGACCGATGCGGGTGCCCCAGTATTCGATCGGATCCGACCGGTCGGCATCGGCCGCGGTGACGTGGTCGCGCGCACCTCTGGCTGTTCGTGCGAAGAACGAGGTGCCGCCCGGGTCGGTCTCGCGCGCCACCCGTTCGATGATGCGGCGCGATTCCGCGTCGCTGTCGTGGCGTTTCGCCATGGTGATGTCCCGTTTCATGCCGAGCTTAACCCTTTCGCCTCGTCTGTCACAGGGCCCGACGGTGAATGGCAGAAACCAGTAACACTTCTCGGCCGAAGTCGTTTTCTTACGCAAGGATTGTGCTAATGCTTCGCCTGCCAATGCTATCGAGGGGACCTTATCATGCTTGCCCAGCGCCTTTCTTCACCGCCAATCTTCCGTAATTTAGCTGCATTCCTGGTCATGGCCGTCATGCTGCCGCTGCTTGCCGGCTGCGGCTACAACACCATCCCGACGGCTGAGGAAAACGCCAAGGCAGCATGGAGCGAGGTGTTGAATCAATACCAGCGCCGCGCCGATCTCATCCCCAATCTGGTCAACACGGTCAAGGGCTACGCCGCGCACGAGAAGGATACGCTCGATGCTGTGGTCGAAGCGCGCGCCAAGGCGACGCAGGTGACCGTGACGCCGGAAACGCTGAACAATCCGGAAGCCTTCAAGAAATTTCAGGACAGCCAGGCCGGCCTGACCAGCGCGCTGTCGCGCCTGCTGGCAGTGGTGGAGAACTATCCCGATCTCAAGGCCAACCAGAACTTTTTGGCGCTGCAAGCACAACTCGAAGGCACCGAGAACCGCATCACGGTCGCCCGCCGCGACTATATCCAGGCAGTGAGAGAGTACAATCTGACGCTAAGGACCTTCCCGTCGGTGATCTGGGCGACCTTGTGGTTCCGCGGCAACCAGCCGTTTGCGAATTTCACCATCGAGGAGGATAAGATGCAGCCGCCGAAGGTCGATTTCGGCACCAACACCACGCAAGGCGGGTGAACGGCGCCTGTTGAGCCTGGGCCTGTTGGCCTTGTATTCCGTCGCGCCCCCCTCTGTCCTGCCGGCCATCTCCCCACAGAGGGGGATGGGAAGAAACGCCGGCCTGATTTTTTTTGGCTTCGTTCTAACCTTTCTCCTCCTCCCGCTCACCGCCCTTGCCGCCGAGCTGCCGGCGCTGACCGGACGGGTTGTCGATGGTGCCGGCATCATCGATGCCGCGACCGAGGCGGCGCTGACGCAGAAGCTTGCCGATTTCGAGACCAAGGGTTCCGACCAGATCGTCGTCGCGACCATTCCCAGCCTCGACGGTGAAGAGATCGAGCCTTACGCCAACCGGCTGTTCCGCGCCTGGAAACTCGGCCAGGCGAAGGAGAACAACGGCGTCCTGCTTCTGGTGGCGCCGAACGACCGCAAGATGCGCATCGAGGTCGGCTATGGGCTGGAAGGCACGCTGACCGACCTGCACACCAAGCTGATCATCGAAAACGACATGGTGCCGGCCTTCCGTGCCGGCGATTTCTCAGGCGGCATCAGCAAGGCCGTCGACGACATGATCATGGTGCTGGAAGGCAATCCCGAAGAACTGGAGGCGCGCGGCGAGCGCAACCAGCAGCCGCCGTTCAACAGCGACGATCTGTTCTTCACGATCTTCATAGCCATCTGGGCAATCATCTTTTTCGGCGGCCTCGCAGCCTCCATCCTGCCGCCGATCTTCGGCCAGAAGATCGGTCCCGGCCGCTATCGCTGGCTGGGCATGACCTTCGAGCCAAACCGGCGGTCGTCCAGCGGCTGGTCGGGAGGTTCCGGCGGGGGATGGTCGTCGGGTTCAAGCGGTGGCGGGTTTTCCGGCGGCGGCGGTTCGTCCGGCGGCGGCGGCTCTTCGGGAAGTTGGTGACGAGATGACAAGACACGCCATCAGCCCGGTGGAATCCGGCCGTTTCATCAAAATGATCGGCACCGCGCTTATGGCCATGGCTGTGCTGCTGGTCGGCTTCGCGGCTTTCGCGGCCGAGCTGCCGGCGCTGACCGGACGGGTTGTCGACAATGCCGGCATCATCGATGCCGCGACCGAGGCGGCGCTGACGCAGAAGCTTGCCGAGTTCGAGACCAAGGGTTCCGACCAGATCGTCGTCGCGACCATCCCCAGCCTCGACGGCGAGGAAATCGAGCCTTACGCCAACCGGCTGTTCCGCGCCTGGAAACTCGGCCAGGCCAAGGAGAACAACGGCGTCCTGCTTCTGGTGGCGCCGAACGACCGCAAGATGCGCATCGAGGTCGGCTATGGGCTGGAAGGCACGCTGACGGACCTGCACACCAAGCTGATTATCGAAAACGACATGGTGCCGGCCTTCCGTGCCGGCGATTTCTCCGGCGGCATCAGCAAGGCCGTCGATGACATGATCATGGT
Source organism: Mesorhizobium sp. M1329 (assembly GCF_040318035.1). Classification (NCBI taxonomy): domain Bacteria; kingdom Pseudomonadati; phylum Pseudomonadota; class Alphaproteobacteria; order Hyphomicrobiales; family Phyllobacteriaceae; genus Mesorhizobium; species Mesorhizobium sp. M1329. The sequence continues at coordinate 74,769 of NZ_JAMYLN010000027.1, forward strand.
GCTGGAAGGCAATCCCGAAGAACTGGAGGCGCGCGGCAAGCGCAATCCGGCGAATGACAATCCTGTCGATCCCATCTTGATGCTGTTCGTCGTCCTCTGGGCGACGATGTTCTTCGGCGGCTTGGCGATGGCGTTCCTGCCGCCGATCTTCGGCACGAAACTCTCGCCGGGCGTGTACAAATGGCTGGGCATGACGTTCCGCTACGGCCGTGGGCCAGGTTCGTCACCCTCCGGTGGCGGTGGCTGGACGTCGGGGACCTCGTCCGGCAGTGGCTGGTCGTCTGGAAGTTCCGGCAGCGGTTGGTCGTCCGGAAGTTCCGGCGGCGGGTTTTCAGGCGGCGGCGGTTCGTCCGGCGGCGGCGGTTCTTCAGGAAGCTGGTGAGACATCAATCATGGCAACACGACCGATCAGCCCCGAGGATCATGAGCGCATCGCCGATGCGATCCGCGCTGCCGAATCAAAGACCGACGGCGAGATCTACTGCGTCGTGGCGCACGCCAGCGACGGCTATTTCTTCCCGGCCGCTTTCATGGCGATGCTCGGCATGCTCGTCGTCAGTCTCGGCGTTGGTTACGGGCTGGAAGCCTGGTGGCTGTCGATCCGCTTGCCGCATTTCGTCATCGCCGAGTTTCTGGCGCTTGCCAGTGTGCTCATCCTGTTGTGGGCATTGCCCGCATTGCGCATCCATTTGGTGCCGAGGCGGCTGCGCTACCAGGCCGCCCACGCCAATGCGATGAAGCAGTTCCTCGCCCGCAACGTCCACCGCACCACGGCGCGCACCGGCGTGCTGGTGTTCGTCTCCATCGCCGAGCGCTACGCCGAGGTGGTCGCCGACAGCGGCATCGATTCTCGTGTCGGCCAGCAAGTCTGGGACAGTGTCGTCCGCGACCTTACGGCGCATGCCGGCGACGATCGGCTTGCCGAGGGCTTCGTCAAGGCGATCGAAGCGGTCGGCGCGGTACTGGCCGAGCATTTTCCGGTCTCGACCGGCGACAGCAACGAACTGGACGACCATCTGGTCGAGATTTGATCTCGCCAAAAGCGGTTTCGCAGCGTCTCAAGGACGCACCGTCCGGCTGTGTGAAAGCATCGCGGCGGCTGACCGGACTCTTGCAATCGGGCGCAGCGGGTTTATGGTTAACCAATCATGAATACGCTGAGCATCGACATCAGGAAAGCCGAACCGCGCGATGCAGCCGCCATCGCCGACGTGCATCTCGAGGCCTGGCGCGGCGCCTATTCGGGCATCATCCCGCACCGCACGCTGACATCGATGATCAACCGCCGTGGCGCCGACTGGTGGGCGAATGCCATTCGCCGCGCCGCCACCGTCCTGGTCGTCGAAATCGGCGGCAAAATTGCCGGCTACGCGACGATCGGCAAGAACCGCGCCCGCGAACTCAGGCAGCAGGGCGAGATCTACGAACTTTACCTGCGGCCGGAATATCAAGGCATCGGGCTCGGCAGCCGGCTGTTCTCGGCCGCACGGGCACGGCTCGCCGACCATGGCCTGAAGGGCATGGTGGTGTGGGCGCTGGAAGACAATCAGAACGCACTTGCCTTCTATGCCGGCGCCGGTGGCCGCGATGTTGCCGAGGGCGTCGAGATCTTCGAGCAGAAAGCGCTGAAGAAGGTCGCTTTCGTCTGGGAATGACGGCCAGCGCATGATCCGGCCGGTTTCGGTTCGGACGATCTCCCCTGTACCATTCGCCGCATTGCACCATTCGCCGCCGCCCGCTATCGATCTCAAATCGAGAGAGGGATAGAAGCGAATGCGTATCGAAGCGATTGCCAGCGGAAAGAACCCACCCGAGGACATCAACGTCATTATCGAGGTGCCGATCGGCGGCGAGCCGATCAAGTACGAGATGGACAAGGAAGCCGGCACGCTGTTCGTCGATCGCTTCCTGCACACGTCGATGCGCTATCCCGGCAATTACGGTTTCGTACCGCATACGCTGTCGGGCGACGGCGATCCGATCGACGTGCTGGTCTGCAACACGCGCGCGCTGGTGCCGGGCTGCGTCATCAATGTGCGGCCGATCGGCGTCCTGGTGATGGAGGACAATGCCGGCCAGGACGAGAAAGTCATCGCGGTGCCTTCGCCCAAGCTGACCTTGCGCTATGAGGACGTTCACGAATACACGCAATTGCCCGACATTACCCGCCAGCAAGTGCAGCACTTCTTCGAGCACTACAAGGATCTCGAACCCGGCAAATGGGTCAAGATCGAGGGCTGGTACGACGCCGCCTATGCCAAGAAGATGATCGTCGAGGCAATCGAGCGGGCCAAGCGCAAGTAATTAACGGGCGCAAATAATCAGTTATCGACGCGGCCGAAATCGGGTGTGTTGCCGATCACCACACGCTTGTCCTTGCCGCAGGCGAAGGTGCGTGCCTTCTCGTCGGCAAGCTTGCGCGCCTGATCGTTGGCGGCGGGATTGCCGGTGGCGAGCACAAGGGCGATCGTGCAGCCTTCGTGGGCGTCAGGCTGGGCAACCTTGGCGACGATCAGCACTTCCGTCGACTTGTTCTCGCCCTCGCTATCGCTGATCGAGCGACGATGGATGACCGCGAAAGGGACGACAGTTTTGCCGTTGGTTTCGATACGCCACTCAACTTTGGGTCCAGCCGAATTGAGACCGGAAAAGCTTTCCCAGACCGTGGTCATATCGCCAGGTGGAAAGCCGTAGAACAGCGATTCCCGCGCATCGTCGTAGGAAACCATCACCGGGTAGCCGCCATAGCCGGAACAGGCGAGGTCGGCCCAGTCGCCGTCGCCTTCCTCCGCCTGGGCATAGGTCACGCAGTCCTTCTCCCAGACGAGATCGGTATAGACGCTGGATATGTCGCCAGCCCGGGCGGCATTGCAGAAGCCAGCGAAGGCAAATGGGATCAAAAGAGCGCGCATGGCGGACAACTCCGTTCGGGCTGCCGCAGCGTACCGTCAAATTTAGCGGCAGCCTAGACGAAGTCAGGCTGCTCACAGTGATCCGGTAAATGGAACGCTATTTCTTCAGGCTTGCCTCGATCAGAAGGTCGGCGTTGCGGGCCACCGACTGCGCTGGTCCGCCGACACCGAACAACTGGCCGCTGATATAGGCGCCCTCGATCAGCAGCAGCAGCCCGTCACCCAGCGTCTCGGCATCGCCGGCGCCCATCGCCGCCGCCATGGCACGCAGGCGCCGGCGCAATTCCTGCTTGTTGGCCTCGCTCACGACGCGGGCCGGATGGCCATGTTCGGGATATTCGACCGCGGCATTGGTCATGCCGCAGCCGCGATAGTCGGGCCTTTGCGTGCGCTTGCCGACACGCGTCAGGAAGGCGACGATCTGCGCGCGCGGATCGCCGGGATGGGCATCCACCGCCTCGTCGAAACGCTCCCAGAATTCGAGGTCATAGTGCCGGAGATAGGATGCGGCCAGCTCATCCTTGGACGGGAAGCTGCGGTAGAGGCTGGGCTTGGTGACGCCGGCACGCCGCACGATCTCATCGACGCCGATCGCCCTGATCCCTTGCCTATAGAACAGGTCGCGCGCCACCTGGAGGATCCGTTCGGCGGCGCGAGGCGGCGGTGCGTCATTCGCCTTGATCGTTGGTTCAATGCTTTTCATGCCTGGTCTGCCGATTGCCTGGTTGACAATGTTACCGGTCGGTACGTATGTTTCGCGCTCCTGCAACGTACCGGTCAGTAACATGATAGCTCAATCCCGCCCGTTTGGCCAGCGCTACGCTTTCGTCGTGGTCGCCGTCATCTTCCTCTGCCTGCTCATCGCGGCGGGCCTGCGTTCGGCGCCGGCAGTCATGATGCTGCCGCTGGAGAACAGTTTCGGCTGGCGGCGCGACGTCGTCTCGCTGGCGGCGGCCACCGGCATCTTCCTCTATGGCCTGACCGGGCCCTTTGCCGCAGCGCTGATGGAGCGGATCGGGCTGCGCCGCACATTGCTTGCCGCGCTGCTTTTGATGTCCGGATCGACCGCGCTCAGCCTGCTGATGACCAAGCCATGGCATCTGCTCCTCACCTGGGGCGTGTTTTCCGGCATCAGTTCGGGCGCTGTCGCCACCGTGCTCGGCGCGACCATCGTCAACCGCTGGTTCAAGACCAATCGCGGCCTGGTGATGGGACTGATGTCGGCCTCCAGCGCCACCGGGCTGCTGGTCTTCCTGCCGCTGCTCGCCTCGCTCGCCCAGTCGGGCGGCTGGAAGCCGGTCGCCATTGCCATTGCCGTGGCCACCGCCGCCTTGGTGCCGCTGGTTTACATGCTGGTGCCGGAGCGCCCGGGCTCGATCGGCATGGTCCGCTATGGTGCCGAGCTCGACGACGTGCCGCCGGCGCCGCCGGCCGCGCAAGGCAATTTCCTCGCGCATACACTGAGCACGTTGCGCCGAGCTGCCGGTACGCGCGTGTTCTGGTACCTGTTCGCCACCTTCTTTGTTTGCGGCTTCACCACCAACGGGTTGGTCGGCACGCATCTGATCGCCTTTTGCGGCGACATGGGCATCGGCGAAGTGCAGGCCGCAGGCCTGCTGTCGATGATGGGCATCTTCGATCTTATCGGCACGACGCTGTCGGGCTGGCTCACCGACCGTTTCGACCCGCGCAAGCTGCTCGGCGTCTATTACGGCATTCGCGGCCTGTCGCTGATCTATCTGCCCTATTCCGGCTTCTCGGCGACCAGCCTGATCATCTTCGCCGTGTTTTACGGACTGGACTGGATCGCCACCGTGCCGCCGACGCTGCGGCTTTCCAACGAGGCGTTCGGCGACCGCAGCGGGCCGATCGTCTTCGGCTGGATCGTCGCCGGCCATCAGGTCGGTGCGGCGACGGCGGCCTTTTTCGGCGGCACCATGCGCGAGCTGCAAGGCAACTACGAGCTTGCCTTCCTGATCGCCGGCATGACGGCGATAGCCGCCGCCTGCATCTCGCTGCTGATCAACACCAGCCGCCCAGCGTTTGATCTGGAACCGCAGGCGGCTTGAGCTGCGACGGCTGAGCGCTAATCTCCCCCTTGAGGGAGGAGATGGCCGCGAAGCGGCCAGAGGGGGTCGGTCCGACCGGGCCCGGCCCCGTATAGCAGATGCAGAAGGTCGGCGCTTCACGCGAGATGACCCCCCTCTGTCGCCTTCGGCGAGATCTCCCCCTCAAGAGGGAGATTCGCCAGCCTGTTCACTGTTATCAAACCTTCATCGTTTCGAAATGTGCCTGAAACATTGAAGCTGGAGCTTGGCGGCGACGTTCAACGCCATCCAGGAGACAGCCATGAACAAGATTTCGATGACGCGGCGCGCTTTCGTCACGTCGGCCAGCGCCGTTGGCCTGGTCGGCGCGTCGGGCCTCGCCCTTCCCTATTACTCGCGCGCCAATCAGCGCCCGGCTTTTACCCATGGCATCCAGTCCGGCGACATCGACGCTACCAGCGGCATGGTCTGGACGCGCACCGACCGGCCATCGCGCGTCATGTTCGAAGTGTCGTCGACGGAAAGCTTCGCCAATGCCGTCCGCCTGGCGCCGCTCGATACCTCGCCGGCCAGCGATTATACGGTGAAGCGGCTGCTCACCGATCTCGCCTCCGACCAGGACATCTTCTACCGCATGGTCGCGGCCGATCTTTCCGACATCAACGCCGTTTCCGAGCCGATCGTCGGCCGCTTCCGCACGGCACCTGCCTCGAAGCGCGACATTCGTTTCGCCTGGTCCGGCGACACCGCCGGCCAAGGCTGGGGCATCGACGACACCGGCATGAAGACCTACGCCACCATTGCCAAGCACACGCCCGACTTCTTCCTGCATTCGGGCGATACGATCTATGCCGATGGCGCGATGAAGGACGAGGTCGACCTGCCCAATGGCGGCAAGTGGAAAAACACAGTGCTGATCGACGAGAAGCGCAAGGTTGCCGAGACGCTGGACGAATACCGGGCGCAGTGGAAATACAACATGATGGACAAGAACGTTCTTGCGCTCAGCGCCATCTGCCCGACTTTCTATCAGTGGGACGACCATGAGGTGCTGAACAACTGGTCGGACTCGAAGGACCTGTCGGCCGACGACCGCTACACCGAAAAGTCAATCCATGTGCTTGCGGCACGTGCGGCGCGCGCCTTCCACGAGATGACGACCATCCGCTACGAACCGTCGGAGCCCGGCCGCGTCTACCGCAAGATCGCCTATGGTCCGCTGCTCGACGTGTTCTTCCTCGACATGCGTTCCTACCGCGGCCCCAACGGTTCGGACATGCAGGAGACGATGACGCCTGAATCGCGCATCCTCGGCGAACAGCAGATCAAATGGTTGAAGCGCGAGCTGGCAAATTCCAACGCGACGTGGAAAATCATCGCCGCCGATATGCCGCTCGGCCTCGTGGTCTGGAATGACGGTACCAAGAAGGTCGGGGCCGAGGCAGTCAGCAATGGCGACAATGGCCCGGCCAAGGGGCGCGAGCTGGAAATTGCCGACCTTCTTCGCTATATAAAGAATGCGGGCATCAGTAACACCGTCTGGCTCACCGCAGACGTGCATTACACAGCCGCGCATTACTACAATCCGGACAAGGCGCAGTTCCAGGACTTCAACCCGTTTTGGGAATTCGTTTCGGGTCCGATCCATTCCGGCACGTTCGGGCCTAATGGTTTCGACATGACGTTCGGCCCGGAGTTGAAGTTCATAAAGGCACCGACGGCCGAACAGGGTCAAAACCTGCCGCCGTCGGCCGGCCTGCAGTTCTTCGGGCTCGTCGACATCGATGGCGCCACCGAGCAGTTGACGGTGCGGCTGATGGATCGCGACGACAGCGAACTCTACAAGGTCACGCTCGATCCAGTGCGGTCGGCGTGAGCGACTGCGCCACTACCCTCGGGCTAGCCCGAGGGTAGGACGTGTATCAATCGGGATAGCAGACGACGGGAATGTTGGGCCAGACGGCGCTGTCGCATCCGGCATTTTGCTGCCGCTGCTTGAAGGCGGCGCTGACCGGCCCGGTCACCACCGAATCGACGCCATCGGGAGCATCGGCAAAAAGCTGCTCCGCCGACCGCTTGTCGGACGGCAAAGCAGTCCGCGTCTCCTTGAACGACGCCGCCGACTGCGCCGCGCCTGCCGCGAGGAGGACGGCGAGTGCGGTACATGCCAAAATCGGCCGGAGTCTGATGCCTGCGTCGATCATGAAATTCGAACTGCCCGGACCATGAAAGGTTCCGCCTTGGTTAATAATTCCACTTCACACCAAGACATTTAAGATTTGGTGACTTTATTTGGTGGCTCGCCTCCTCTTTCGCAATTGCGAAAAACCCTGTATGAGCCGCCCAACCGAAAGAGGCAGCGCCTTTTGGCCTGCTGCCTGCAACGCTCCCGAGACCAAAACATGAAAATCCGCAATATCGCGATCATCGCGCACGTCGACCATGGAAAAACCACCCTCGTCGACCAGCTTCTGAAACAGTCCGGCTCGTTCCGCGACAACCAGCGCGTCGCCGAGCGCGCCATGGATTCGAACGATCTCGAAAAGGAACGCGGCATCACCATCCTGGCCAAGGCGACCTCTGTCGACTGGAAGGATACCCGCATCAACATCGTCGACACGCCCGGCCACGCCGACTTCGGCGGCGAGGTCGAGCGCATCCTGTCGATGGTGGATTCGGCCATCGTGCTGGTCGACGCCGCCGAGGGGCCGATGCCGCAGACCAAATTCGTCGTTGGCAAGGCGCTCAAGGTCGGACTGAAGCCTATCGTCGTCATCAACAAGATCGACCGGCCGGATGCCCGCCACGTCGAAGTGGTCAACGAGGTGTTCGACCTGTTTGCGGCGCTTGACGCGACCGACGAGCAGCTCGACTTCCCGATCCTTTACGGTTCAGGCCGCGACGGCTGGGTCTCGGAAAACCCCGAAGGTCCGAAGGACCAGGCTCTGGCGCCGCTGTTCGACCTCGTCATCAAGCACGTACCGGCGCCGACCGTGCATCCCGGCCCGTTCCGCATGATCGGCACCATTCTGGAAGCCAATCCGTTCCTCGGCCGCATCATCACCGGCCGTATCGAATCCGGCACGCTGAAATCCAACCAGGCGGTCAAGGTGCTGCACCATGACGGCACCCAGGTCGAAACCGGCCGCATCTCGAAGATCCTCGCTTTCCGCGGGCTGGAGCGCCAGCCGATCGACGAAGCGCAGGCGGGCGACATCGTCGCCATCGCCGGCTTGTCGAAAGGCACTGTCGCCGACACGTTCTGCGACCTGTCGGTGACCGAGCCGCTGCACGCGCAGCCGATCGATCCGCCGACAGTGACGATGTCGTTCCTGGTCAACGATTCACCGCTGGCCGGCACCGAGGGCGACAAGGTGACCAGCCGCGTCATCCGCGACCGCCTGCTGCGCGAGGCCGAAGGCAATGTCGCGCTGAAGATCGAGGAATCGTCGGACAAGGATTCGTTTTTCGTCTCCGGCCGCGGCGAATTGCAGCTGGCCGTGCTGATCGAGACGATGCGCCGCGAAGGTTTTGAGATCGCCGTGTCGCGGCCGCGCGTCGTCATGCAGAAGGGCGAGAACGGCGAATTGCTGGAGCCGGTCGAGGAAGTCGTCATCGACGTCGACGAGGAGCATGCCGGCGTCGTCGTGCAGAAGATGTCGGAGCGCAAGGCCGAGATGGTCGAACTGCGCCCGTCGGGCGGCAATCGCCAGCGCATCGTCTTCCACGCGCCGACGCGCGGCCTGATCGGCTACCAGTCGGAGCTGCTGACCGACACGCGCGGTACCGCTGTCATGAACCGGCTGTTCCATGCCTATGAACCCTACAAGGGCGAATTGCCGGGCCGCACCAACGGCGTGCTGATCTCCAACGAACAGGGTGAATCGGTGGCTTACGCCATGTGGAACCTGGAAGACCGCGGCCCGATGGTCATCGACCCCGGCGTCAAGGTCTATCAGGGCATGATCATCGGCATCCATTCCAGGGACAACGACCTCGAAGTCAACGTGCTGAAGGGCAAGAAGCTGACCAACATCCGCGCCGCCGGCAAGGACGAGGCGGTGAAGCTGACGCCGCCGATCCGCATGACGCTGGAACGCGCGCTGGCCTGGATCCAGGACGACGAGCTGGTCGAAGTGACGCCGAAGACCATCCGCCTGCGCAAGCTCTATCTCGACCCGAACGAGCGCAAGCGTTTTGAGAAGTCGGCGAAAGTGGTCGGTGCGGCATAAGCCACTTTTCTCAGCAATTATGAGGGAGGGAGCACGTGCGTGCTTCCTCCCTTTATCTTATCCGCCGGCAGCCGCGATAATGCTGTCCCGGTCTGGTTCGCCAGACAGGTGGATGCGGATCGCCGTTTCCGCCCGGGCTGGCCTGCGCAAGGCTTTGGCCCCGTCCGGACCAACCACCAGCAATCGCTTCTCTTCCCAAGCCTGAAGCCGCGATCGCGAGACACCGAGTTCGCTGGCCAGCAACCGGTCGAGCCGCAAGGCTGTCGACATTTCGAGCCAGAGCTGAAGTTCGAGAGCGCTGATGTTTTCCGGCCTATCCCCGAGCAACTGCTTATGAACGATGGCTTCAGGAAACTCCTCAACGCGCCCGATCCTGCTTCGCAGTGCGGCAACATCGAAAGCATGGCGCCGCGCCAGGACCGGATCGTTGCTTTCGAGCGCCTGCAATATTGCCGGTTCGATGTCGCGGCGGCTGCAGCGCTCCAGAATGCCGAAATTCCAGGAATTGTCGCAGTCGATGCAGCGGTAGATCAACCAGGCGTCAATGCGTTTGCCATTGGCGTTGACGCGGAATTTGCCGCTGCAGCGATAGGCTTTCAGGCCGCCGCAGCGATTGCAGTTGAGGTGAGGTCGAGGTGCGGTTTTGGGCGCGATCGCCCAGCGGATACGCAGTATCGAAGGCATGCCGAAAAGCCCTTCCCGTCGGGAAGTTCGTCAGATCGGCGATGTCGAGATGCCCATGCGGGCACGGCGTGGCGAGAGACTGCGGCAGTTGAAATCAGGTGTCGCGGGTGGTTATGCGCGACAGCGGTTCAGCAGTGCCAAACCGGTCTCGAACCGCCACCCTGAGGAACACATGATGTGAAAACAGGCACCGCGACTGCGACGCCCTGCTCTGTGCTGGGGGAGTTGACGAGACCGGCGGTTACGTAGGCAAAATGAAGCTCGAAATGATGTCGGGACGATATTTCTAGCCGCGAGGCGCCTGGCCGACAAGGCTTGTTTCGGTGGACGCTACCGTCGCCGGAACAGTTGGGTTATGTTGAACGACCCAAAAATTTCAAACGAGATCCGCGTCATGCATTTCACATCGCTGCTGATTTTTGCCGGCGCCCTGCTTGTTGCCGCCGGCTCGCCCGGCCCATCGATCGCCGCTCTTGTGGCGCGGGTCATCGCAAAGGGGTTTCGCGACGTGTTTCCGTTCCTGGTTGCCATGTGGATCGGCGAAGCGATCTGGCTGTCACTGGCGGTGTTCGGCCTCGCCGTGGTGGCGCAGACGTTCCACTTCGCCTTTGTCGTCGTGAAATGGGTTGGCGTCGTCTATCTCGCCTGGCTTGCCTGGAAGATGTGGACGGCACCGGTCGAGGCCAAGGAAGGCACGCTGCCGCGCGAAGATCCGCCCGCTAAGCTGTTCTTTGCCGGCATGGCGGTGACGCTCGGCAACCCCAAGATCATGATGTTCTATCTGGCGCTGCTGCCGACCATCATCGACCTCGGTTCGGTCAGCATGGTCGGCTGGGTCGAGCTGACGGCGACCATGGCCGTGGTCCTGGTCGCCATCGATTTGACATGGGTGCTCGCCGCATCGCAGGCGCGCAAGCTCTTGAGGAGCAAGCGGGCGATGAAGATCGCCAACCGCATCAGCGCCGGCACCATGGCCGGCGCTGCGGCGGCGATCGCCGCGCGGTCTTGAGCCGGCGTCAACCCATTTCGATTATCGGTGCGATCTCGACGCTGAAACCCGGGTCCTTCAAGATAGGACAATCCTTGGCTTTGCCTACGGCATCGTCGATGTCTTTTGCTTCGATGATGGTGTAACCGGCGGTCGGATTGCTGCCGCCATTGTTCTCGACCTTGCCGCCGGGCAGCAGGGTCTTCGACATGCCGACTGGATTGCCACCGTCGACCACGGCTGAGCCAAGCTTGCCGTACCAGCCGTTCCAGGCATCCATCGCTGCCTTCCGTTCGGCCTCCTCGGTCGGCATCTTGCCCGAGCCGTGATAGACGTAGAGAAATTTCGCCATGTTCTCCTCCTTTGATCGGCGGCATCGAACCGGCACGCGGTCATGCCGCATGCCGATCATCGGACCAAACCGGCAAACAAGCAACGAGAATGCGAAGTAGCTAATATAATGTGCGGTTGGATCCCACCAGCGGCGCCCTATCGCGCCATCGCGTGGTATTCATCGTTCGGCCGCATATCGATCGCCGATGCCAGCCGGTTCGACATGTTGAAGAACGCCGCGGTCGAGGCGACGTCCCAGATGTCGCGGTCGGAAAAGCCAACTTGCCGCAGCGCCGCTCGGTCCGCTTCGACGATCTTTGCCGGCTGTCCGGTCAGCTTCACCGCGAATTCGAGCATGGCGCGCTGTCTGTCCGACAGCTTGGCGGCGCGAAAATTCATCACCATCATCTCGCCGAAGGCCGGGTCGCCGGAAAGCTGGCGCACCGCCGCGCCATGTGCAACCAGGCAATAATAGCAATGGTTGACCGACGAGACGGCCACCGCGATCATCTCTCGCTCCAGCTTCGACAGGCCGGATTCACCCAGCATCAAATCATTGTACATGTCGGTGAAAGCCCGCAACTTCTTCTCGTCGAACGCGTAGGCGAGTAGCACATTGGGGACGAGGCCGAGTTTCTCCTGGCATTTGGCGAAATAGGCCTTGGTCGCTTCGCTCAGCTCCGCCGGTGCGAGGTCAAGCGCGGTAATTTTGTCCATCATCATGGCGGATTTCTCCTCGTTTTTCGCCAGCCTGCCTGTGAATTCCGACATTTCGTCGCAAGCGGTCAAACCTTTGTCGCCAAATATCCGTCATCTGCTACGATAGTTGTAAAAACATGACGGGAGGGAATTAGCTCATGGCCGGCCTGAAATCCGCAAGCCAGTTGAAAAAGATGCGTGCGGCCAAGGGTAGCGAAAAGCCCGGCAGGCTTGCCGACTACCTGCTGGCCCGAGCTCCGGCCGAAGATGTCGCCGCCTACGACGTCATCGATCTCGAACGCGCTGCCGAACTCGCCGGCCGCGCCGTCGCCAGGCACAAGAAGGATGACTGCGTCGTTGCCATAGACGTCGATTCCGGTGTCGTCCGCCAGGGTCGGCCGATGACGGTGATCACCGTCGTCAACGACAACATGCCGTTCCTGTTCGATTCCGTCCTCGGCGAGATCACCGAGGGCGCCGGCGAGCCGCTGCTGGTTACCCACCCGGTCATAGTCGTCAGGCACGGCAAGAACGGCGTCGAGGAAATCCTCGGCGATGGCGGTTATGCCAAGGGCGACCACAGCCATGACCGGCTGAGCGTCATCCATGTCCATATCGGCCGCCTTTCAGCCGAGCAGGCCGAAGGCCTGGCCGCACGCCTGACCAAGCTGCTCGGCCAAGTGCGCGCCGCCGTCATCGACTGGAAGCCGATGCTTGCCCGCCTCGACCAGGCGATCTCGGAATTCCGCTACTCGCCGGTGCCGCTGGACAAGGCCCATGTCACCGAGGCGATCGCCTTCCTCGAATGGCTGCGCGACGACAATTTCACCTTCCTCGGCATGCGCGAGTTCAATTACACTGGCGGCGAGAAGAGCGGCATGCTCGAGCGCGCCGAAAAGCCCGGCCTCGGCATCCTTTCCGATCCCGACGTGCTGGTGCTCAGGCGCGGCACCGAAGCGGTGAGCACGACGCCGGAGATCCGCGCCTTCCTGCATGGGCCGGAACCGCTGATCGTCACCAAGGCCAACGCCAAGTCATCGGTGCACCGCCGCATCTACCTCGACTACATCGGCGTCAAGACCTACACCGGCAAAGGCGTGCTTTCAGGCGAGCTCCGCATCGTCGGCCTGTTCACCTCGACTGCCTATACGCGCTCGGTGATGAAAATCCCCTATCTTCGCTCGAAGGCGGAAACCGTCATTGCCAAATCCGGCTTCAATCCAGGCGACCACTCCGGCAAGGCATTGATCAACGTGCTGGAGAGCTATCCGCGCGACGAGCTGTTCCAGGTTCCGGTGCCGATCCTGCGCAAGCATGCCGAAGCCATCCTAGGCTTGATCGAGCGGCCGCGCGTCAGGGCATTGGTGCGTGTCGACCAGTTCGACCGCTTCGTCTCCGTGCTCGTCTTCGTGCCGCGCGACCGCTACGACAGCGTCGTGCGCGAGAAGATCGGCACCTATCTGAAGACCGTCTTCGAAGGCCGGCTGTCGGCCTATTATCCGGCCTTCCCGGAAGGCGGGCTCGCGCGCGTCCATTTCATCATCGGCCGCTCCGGCGGCAAGACGCCGAAGGTCGAGCAGGCGACGATCGAGGCGGCGATCCGCGACATCGTACGGACCTGGGACGATGCATTGCGCGAGACCGCGACCGAGACCGGCGCCGATGCGAGACTCACGGCCATCGCCTCGCGTTTTTCGGAAAGTTATCGCGACAGTTTTCCGCCGGGCGTGGCGCTGGCCGACGCCGGGCGCATCGCCAAGCTCGATGCGTCAAATCCGATCGCCATCGACTATTACCGTCACGCCGCCCAGAAGCCGCATCAGGCGGCGCTGAAGATCTATCACCATGGCAGCCCGGTGGCGCTGTCGCGGCGCGTGCCCGTGCTGGAAAACATCGGTTTCCGCGTCATCAGCGAGCGCACTTTCGAGGTCGGCGACAATCAATCCGGCATGGTCTTCATCCACGACATGGAACTCGAGAACAGCTACGGCACGCCGATCGACCTCGGCAATGGCGGCGCGCTGTTCGAGGATGCGTTCCTTTCCGTCTGGCGCGGCGATGTCGACAATGACGGCTATAACGGCCTTGCCCAGACTGCCGGCCTGTGGTCGGGCGAGATCACCGTCCTGCGCGCCTATGGCCGCTATCTGCAGCAGGCCGGTATCCCGCAGAGCCAGGATTTCATCGCCGCCGCGCTCAACCGTTATCCCGAGATCGCCCGCGGCCTGCATGCGCTGTTCGTCGCCCGCCTCGGCCCGACGGCTGAAACGGAAGGCGTCGTTCAAGCCAAACATCTGAAGGCCAAGATCACGGATGCGCTGGAAGACGTTCCCAACATCGACGACGACACCATCATCCGCCGTTATCTGAACCTGATCGAAGCCTCGCTGCGCACCAATCATTTCGTTGCCGATACGAAAGAGAAAGGCCAATCACTGGCGATCAAGCTCGATTCGCAATCGGTCGACGGGCTACCGGCGCCGCGGCCATGGCGGGAGATCTTCGTCTACGGCTCCGAGGTCGAGGGCGTGCATCTGCGCTTCGGCCCGGTTGCGCGTGGCGGCCTGCGCTGGTCGGACCGTGCCCAGGACTATCGCACCGAGGTGCTCGGCCTGGTCAAGGCACAGCAGGTCAAGAATGCGGTGATCGTGCCGGTTGGCGCCAAGGGTGGCTTCTATCCGAAAAAACTGCCGATGAGCGCCGGGCGCGACGCCATTTTCGAGGCCGGCACGGCCGCCTACAAGAACTACGTCTCCAGCCTGTTGTCGATCACCGACAATATCGGGCTGGACGGCGTCATACCGCCGGCCGGCGTGGTTAGGCGCGACCAGGATGATCCGTATTTCGTCGTCGCCGCCGACAAGGGTACGGCGACCTTCTCGGACACCGCCAACGCCATCAGCGAAAGGCACGGCTTCTGGCTCGACGACGCTTTCGCCAGCGGCGGTTCGGCCGGATACGACCACAAGAAGATGGGCATCACCGCGAAGGGCGCCTGGGAAGCAGTCAAGCGGCATTTCCGCGAGATGAACCGCGACATCCAAACCACGCCGTTCACTGTCGTCGGCGTCGGCGACATGTCGGGCGACGTGTTCGGCAACGGCATGCTGCTGTCGGAGCAGACCCGGCTGATAGCCGCCTTCGATCATCGCGACATCTTCATCGATCCCGATCCCGACATGGCGGCTTCGATGGCCGAGCGCCGGCGTATGTTCGCTCTCGCCCGTTCAAGCTGGCAGGATTACGACAAGACGAAGCTGTCCGAAGGTGGCATAATCGTCTCGCGCAGCCAGAAGTCGATCACCTTGCCGGCGGCCGCGGCTGCAGCGATCGGCCTCGGCAAGACAACGGCCACGCCGGTCGAGATCATGAGTGCCATTCTCAAGGCGCCGGCAGACCTTTTGTGGTTTGGCGGCATCGGCACCTATGTCAGGGCATCGGGCGAGACCAACCAGGACGTCGGCGACCGTGCCAATGACGCGATCCGCATCACCGCGCTCGACCTGAGTGCCAAGGTCATCGGTGAGGGGGCCAATCTCGGCGTCACGCAGCGGGCGCGCATCGAATTCGGATTGAATGGCGGCCGCTGCAATTCAGATGCGATCGACAATTCGGGCGGCGTGAATTGCTCCGACGTCGAGGTCAACATCAAGATCGCGCTGGCTTCCGCCATGCGCAAGGGATCTTTGACCCGGCCGGCGCGCAACAAATTGCTGGCCGAGATGACCGATGAGGTCAGCGCCCTGGTGCTGTCCAACAATTACCAGCAGACATTGGCGCTGTCCCTTGCCCGTAAACGCGGCCTCGCCGACATCGCCCATCAGAGCCGCTTCATGGCGGCGCTCGAGGCGCGCGGGCTGCTCGACCGTGCCGTCGAGACGCTGCCGTCGCCGGCGGCGCTTGCCGAGCGCGCAGCGCGCGGCGAGCCGCTGACCCGGGCCGAGCTCGGCGTGCTGCTTGCCTATGCCAAGATCGTGCTGTTTTCCGATATCGTCGCCAGCGACGTGCCGGACGATCCGCATTTCGACCGCGACCTGATGGGTTACTTTCCCGACCGCATGGCGAAGAAATATGCGGGAGAAATCCACGGCCATCAGCTGCGCCGCGAGATCATCGCCCGTGTCGTCGCCAATGATCTGGTCAATCGCGGCGGTCCGTCCTTCGTCAACAGGCTGCAGGAAGCGACCGGGCGCAGTGCCGCCGATGTCGTGCGCACCTTCGCCGTGGTGCGGGATGGCTTTGCGCTGCCGGCGCTCTACCGGCAGATCGACGCGCTCGACAATCAGATCGACGGACAGATCCAGCTCGACCTCTATCAGGCGGTCAGCCGGCTGATCTATGTGACCAGCGGCTGGTACCTGAAGAACGATGCCGGCACCGCACCGCTCGGGCAGCGGATCGCCGAGTTGCAGGATGCGCGCAAGGCGCTGGAGCCGAAGCTCATTTCGCTGCTGCCGGCCTTCTCGCGCGAGCGGATCGAGGAGCGGCGGCACAGCCTGTCGAAGGGCGGCGCGCCCGAGAGCCTTGCCGAGCAACTGGCGTTGACCGATGTGGCGGAACTCATCCCCGACATTGCGCTGACGGCGCGGACGGCAAATGCCGGCATCGTCGCTGCCGCCAAGGCGTTTTTTGCAGTCAGCGATGTCTTCCGCATCCCACGCGTCGAAGATGCGGCGCGCTCGATCATGCCCTCGGATTATTACGATCAGCTGGCGCTTTCCCGCGCCACCGACACGATCGGCGCGGCCAGGCGCGGCATCGCCGTGGCGGCACTCACCAGTCATGCCGAGACGGCGGATCCGGTGACAGCATGGCTGGAGGCCGGCGGCGAACGGGTCGGACGCATCCGCGAGCGGCTGCAGGCGCTGACCGAGGGCGGTGACATCACCGTGTCGCGGCTGTCGGTGGCGTCCGGCCTGATGAGCGACCTGACAGGGCTGTGAGACGTCTTCACACCACACGGGATTGCCCGGAAGGACTGCGCTATAGAGCAAATGGCGCGCTGCTTTGGGGAGCGCCGGAGCATGATCCCAAAAAGTGACGATCGGCTTTTGGACAAGATCGTGCTCAACAAGAAGACGGAGCGCCATTCCGATTCGATCGGCATTGAGCAAGCTCCAGCGGAGGGGACATGGCTGAGATGGCAGTGCAGCGAGCATCGGGACGCGGCATCTGGGGATGGATGCTGTTCGACTGGGCGGCACAGCCGTTTTTTACGGTCGTCACCACCTTCATCTTCGGTCCTTATTTCGTCTCGCGCATGGCCAGCAATCCGGAGACCGGGCAAGCGGCCTGGGGCTACGGCATTGCCGCCGCCGGCGTTGTCATTGCCGTTTTGTCGCCGGTGCTCGGGTCGATCGCCGATCAGACCGGACCACGCAAACCGTGGATAGCCTTCTTCGCCGCGGTCAAGATCACCTGCCTCACCCTGCTGTGGTTCGCCGCGCCCGGCTCTAATCTTTTTCTGGTCGTGGCCTTGTTCTCGCTGGCGTCGGTCGCGGCGGAATTCTCGACCGTGTTCAATGATTCGATGATGCCGCGCCTGGTGCCGAAGAGCGACATCGGCAGGATCTCGAACATGGCCTGGGGGCTCGGCTATCTCGGCGGCATGATCGCACTGATCTTCGTCGTTACCGTCATGGCCGGCTCGCCTGAAACCGGCAAGACCGTCGTTGGGCTCGACCCGATCTTCGGCCTCGACCCCAGGCTAGGCGAGGACGCACGCGCCACCGGACCGTTGTCGGCGGCCTGGTATTTCCTGTTCATTCTGCCGATGTTCTTCTTCACGCCTGATGCGATCAAAGGCATTCCAATCGGGCCGGCGGTACGCGAGGGCCTGTCGGAACTGAAGTCGACGCTGGCCGAAGTGCGCAAGCGCAGCGGCATTTTTCGCTTTCTCGTCGCCCGCATGATCTATCAGGACGGCGTCAACGCGCTGCTGGCGCTAGGCGGAACGTTTGCGGCGGCGATGTTCCATTGGTCGATTACCGAGATCGGCCTGTTCGGCATCATCCTCAACGTCGTTGCCATCATCGGCTGCCTGGTTGCCGCACGCCTCGACACAGCACTGGGTTCCAAGACCATAGTGATGATTTCGCTTGTCATGCTGAGCGTTGCCACGATCGGCATCGTCTCGACCGGACCTGGCTATACGCTCTTCGGCGCCTGGGTGATGCCCGGACTGGATGGCGGCGGATTGTTCGGCACGGCGGCGGAAAAGGCCTATATTTTCTACGGCCTGCTGATCGGGCTTGCCTTCGGGCCGGTCCAGGCATCGTCGCGCTCCTATATGGCGCGCAGCGTCACAGCAGCCGAATCGGGGCGCTATTTCGGCATCTATGCGCTGGCCGGCCGGGCAACGAGTTTTGCCGCACCCTTCATGGTGGCCACGATCACCCTGGCCAGCGGCTCGGCGCGGCTCGGCATGGCGGCGATCGTGCTGTTCCTCGGCGCCGGCATGGCGATCCTGATCGGCACGCCCTATCCGGCGGATCGGCCGGCGGAGTGAGCTGCTCTTCCCCTCTCCCACAAGGGGAAGCTATCGCATTCACACATCTGGGTTGCGCTTTGCGGCGAAGCTCGATTCTATTTCGGCCGGAAAAGCCGAAGGAGGGTTGAATGA
>NZ_JAMYLN010000028.1:0-85506 GCF_040318035.1 Mesorhizobium sp. M1329
TCGCTCCTTCGCTCAACTGCCTCTCCAAAGAATCCTTTCTCAGCCTAAACTCAACCCCAAAATCGCCACATGCGATTCCCCTGCCGTTCACGGGGAGAAGGTGTCACGAAGTGACGGATGAAGGGCAGCGCCATACTTTCGTGAGTTCGCGCTGCCCCTCATCTGCCTGCCGGCATCTTCTCCCCGTCAACGGGGAGAAGGATCCAAGGCCACCTGCCTCGCACAACCGCAAGCGTTAGGAACTTTCGAATTTCATGACCCAATGGTCTGGCTATTTCGGCCTGATTTTGCAAGGAGCCCTTGTCACCATCGAATTGACGTTGATGGGGTCGGCGCTTGCCTTGGTCATGGCCTTTCTTGCCGGGCTGGGGCGGCTGTCGCGATTTTTCGTGCTACGGGCGCTGGCCACGGCCTATATCGAGTTCTTCCGCGGCACCTCGATCTTCGTGCAGCTGTTCTGGGCTTATTTCGTGCTGCCTTTTGCCGGCATTTCGCTGACGCCGCTGCAGGCCGGGGTGCTGGCGCTGGGCCTCAATGTCGGGGCCTATGCAGCGGAAGTGGTGCGTGGCGCCATCAAGTCTATCGGCCGCGAACAATATGAGGCCTGCACCGCGCTCAATCTCGGCCGCTGGCAAGCCATGCGCCATATCATCCTACCGCAGGCGCTTCTGGTGATGCTGCCTACCTTCGGCAACAACGCCATCGAGCTGCTCAAGGCCACCGCCGTCGTTTCGCTGATCTCGCTCGCCGACCTGACCTTCCAGGCGCAGGTGGTGCGCTCGCAGACCGGCAATACACTGGTGCCGTTCAGCACCATCCTCGTCATCTATTTCGTGCTGGCGCTGCTCATCTCATGGGGCGTGCGGTCGCTGGAACGCCGCATGGCGCGCGGCCTCGACGGGGTGCGCGTATGATGGATCGGGCCTGATAATGGAATGGGATTGGGATTTTGTCCGGCAGATCCTGCCGACGCTGATCGAGGGGGTGAAGATCACCATCCTGGCGACGCTGCTCGGCTCGGTGCTGGCGGCCATCGTTGGGCTGGGCATCGCGTTGGCGCGCCGGTCACCGAACAGGGCGTTGTCGCGCACGATCGGCTTTCTTGCAGAGTTCATCCGTGGCACGCCGCTGTTGGTGCAGCTCTATTTCATCTTCTACGTGCTGCCGGATTTCGGCGTCCTGTTGCCGCCGCTGGTGGCGGGCGTCATCGGTCTCGGGCTGCATTACGGCACTTACACGGCCGAGGTCTACCGCGCCGGCATCGACAATGTGCCGCGCGGCCAGTGGGAAGCGGCCAAGGCCTGCAATCTGAACGCCACGCAGACTTGGACGCACATCATCATTCCGCAGGCAATTCCGCCGATGATCCCGGCGCTTGCCAACTATTTCATCGCCATGTTCAAAGAGACGCCGCTGCTGTCGGCGATCACCGTGCTGGAACTGATGAACCAGGCCAAGAGCGTCGCCAATACCTATTACCGGTATATCGAACCGATCACCTTGGTCGGCGCCTTCTTCCTCGCCATCAGCCTGTTCTCGGTGGTGCTGCTGCGCTGGCTGGAACACCGTTATGGGCGGATCGAACGATGAGCGCTGCACCCGAAATCCGCCTGCATTCGGCCCGGCCGGCGCTCGACGCGCGTCCGCTGGAACAGCGGGTCGGCTTGATCATCCTCGCAACCGACCACACGAGCGAGCCGGATTTTCAGCGTATGGTGGCAAGCGACCGTGTCGGCGTCTATGTCGCGCGTATTCCGTACGCCAATCCGACGACGCCGGAGAATTTGCGCAAGATGCAGCCGTCACTGACGGCGGCCGCGGGCCTGATCCTGCCCGACGAGCCGCTCGATGCGATCTGCTATTCCTGCACCTCGGCTTCCGTCGTGATCGGCGATGCCGAAATCGAGGCGGCGGTGCGGGCCGCCAAGCCCGGCGTGCCGGTGGTAACGCCGCCGATGGCTGGGGTGCGCGGCCTGAAGGCGCTGGGCGCCAGGACGATCAGCATCCTCACTCCCTATACGGTCGAGACCAGCCGGCCGATGGCGGACTATTTCACCGAGTATGGATTCGAAATCGTCAGCTTCACTTGCCTCGGCTTCGAGGACGACCGCGAGATGGCGCGGATTGCACCGAAATCCTTGGTCGATCTGGCCCGCGAGATGACGGCCCCGCAGGCCGACGCGCTGTTCGTGTCCTGCACGGCGCTGCGGTCGGCGGCGGCAGTTGTCGGCATGGAAGAGGCTATCGGTCGCCCGGTGGTCACCAGCAACCAGGCGACGGCCTGGAATTGCCTGCGGCTCTGCGGAGATGAGATGTCGCGCCCTGAATTCGGCCGTCTGATGACGCTGCCGTTGAACTGATTGCAGAGCCATGACCACGTCCAGGATAAGCCTCTCCGATATCCGCGCCGCGCGCGAGCGCATCGCAGGCAAGGTCGAGCGTACGCCGACCGTCACTTCCCGGAGTCTTTCCCAGCACTTGGGCACTGCTGTTTATCTCAAGCTCGAACATCGGCAGACCACCGGCGCCTTCAAGCTGCGTGGTGCCTCGAACGCTATCGCCTCGCTGACAGGAGAGGAGAGGGCGCGTGGCGTCGTCGCTGCCTCTACCGGCAACCACGGCCGGGCGCTTGCCTATGCCGCTCAACTGCAAGGTATTCGCGCAACGATCTGCATGTCGCGGCTGGTGCCTGAGAACAAGCTCGACGAAATCGGCCGGCTCGGCGCCGAGATCCGCATCGTCGGTAACAGCCAGGACGATGCGCAGCGGGAGGTCGAACGGCTGGTCGCGGAAGAGGGGCTGATCATGCTGCCGCCTTTCGACCATCCCGCCATTGTCGCCGGGCAAGGCACACTCGGGCTGGAGATAATCGAACAGGTTCCGGACGCCGCCTTGGTGCTGGTGCCGCTTTCCGGCGGTGGGCTGGCGGCGGGCGTCGCTGCTGCCGTGAAGGGCGTCAGCCCGGCGACGAAGGTGGTGGGCGTTTCAATGGCGCGCGGTGCGGCGATGAAGGCAAGCCTCGATGCCGGGCATCCGGTGCTGGTTGAGGAACTGCCAACGCTGGCCGATTCGCTCGGCGGCGGCATCGGCCTCGACAACCGGCTGACCTTTTCCATGTGCCACGACCTGCTCGACGATGTGATCCTGCTCGGCGAGGACGAGATCGCCACCGGCATCCGCCACGCCTATGAGCAGGAGCGCGAGATCGTCGAAGGCGCCGGCGCGGTCGGCATCGCGGCCGTGCTTGCCGGCAAGGCCAAGGCGAATGGCCCGACGGTGCTCGTTCTGTCCGGCCGCAACATCGATATGACACTGCACCGCAAGATCATCTGCGGCGAAGCAATTGCGGAGAGCGCAGCATGAGCCGTATGACGATTCTCACCGAAGCCGAATTGCGCAAGATCGTGAAGCTCGATCTCGATGCCGTCGCCTGCGTCGAGAACGCGTTCCGGGCGCTCGCTACCTTGCCGGTGGCGATGCCGCCGATCCTGCGGCTGGACATTCCAGAGCATCGCGGCGAGGTCGACGTCAAGACCGCCTATGTGCCGGGCATCGATGGTTTTGCGATCAAGATCAGCCCCGGCTTTTTCGATAATCCCAAGCTCGGCCTGCCCAGCGTCAATGGCATGATGGTGTTGCTGTCGGCGAAAACCGGGCTGGTCGAGGCGCTGCTGCTCGACAATGGCTATCTCACCGACATCCGCACGGCCGCCGCCGGCGTGGTCGCCGCCAAACATCTGTCGCGGGCGGACTCTTCCATTGCCGCGATCTTCGGCGCCGGTGTTCAGGCCGGACTGCAGCTCGAGGCGCTGATGCTGGTGCGGCCGATCACCGAGGCTCGCATCTGGGCAAGGGATGCCGCCAAGGCCGAAGCCGCGGCGGACGCATTGTCCGAAAGACTGGGCATCGCCGTTCACGCCGAGCCCGACGCGGCAAAGGCAGCCGCCGATGCCGACATCATCGTCACCACGACACCGTCGACCGAGCCGCTGATCAAGGCCGGTTTCGTCTCCGCCGGCCAGCACATCACCGCGATGGGCTCGGACGCCGAGCACAAGAACGAGATCGCGCCGGCGATCCTGCGCATGGCCGATCTCTACGTCGCCGATAGCGCCAAGCAGACGCGGCGCTTGGGCGAACTGCACCATGCCATCGCGGCGGGCGTGATGGCGGCCGACGCCGAGATCACCGAGCTTGGCCACATCATCGCCGGCGAAAGGCATGGCCGGCGCTCGGACAGCGACATCACCATTGCCGACCTGACCGGCACCGGCGTGCAGGACACGGCGATCGCCACGCTCGCCCGCGACCGTGCGCGTGCGGCCAAGACCGGTACGATTTTCGAAAGCTGATGCTGGCCGCAAGGCCCAACAAACGAGGACCAAGAACAATGCAGCCCAATTTGAAATTCTCGCGCGGCGAATATGCGGAGCGCCTCGCCAAGACGCGGAAGTCGATGGAGGCCAAGGGCGTCGATCTGTTGATCGTCAGCGATCCGTCCAACATGGCCTGGCTGACCGGCTATGACGGCTGGTCATTCTATGTGCACCAGGCCGTCATCGTGCCGCCGTCGGGCGAGCCGGTGTGGTACGGCCGCGGCCAGGACGCCAACGGCGCAAAGCGCACCGCCTATCTCGCGCACGACAACATCGTCGGCTATGCCGACAACTACGTGCAGTCGACCGAGCGCCATCCGATGGATTTTCTGTCCAGCGTGCTCTCCGATCGCGGCTGGGGGAAGCTCAGCATCGGTGTCGAGATGGACAATTACTGGTTCTCGGCCGCTGCGTTCGCATCGCTGCAGAAGCACTTGCCCAATGCCCGCTTCGTCGATGCCACTGCACTGGTCAACTGGCAGCGCGCGGTGAAGAGCCCGACCGAAATCGATTACATGCGCAAAGCCGCGCGGATCGTCGAAGCGATGCACCAGCGCATCGTCGACAAGATCGAGGTCGGCATGCGCAAATGCGACCTGGTCGCCGAGATCTACGATGCCGGCACGCGCGGCGTCGACGGCATCGGCGGCGACTATCCGGCGATCGTGCCGCTGCTGCCGTCGGGGGCCGACGCGTCGGCGCCGCATCTGACCTGGGACGACCGGCCGATGAAATCGGGCGAGGGCACCTTCTTCGAGATTGCCGGCTGCTACAACCGCTATCACTGCCCGCTGTCGCGCACCGTCTTCCTCGGCAAACCGACGCAGGAATTCCTCGATGCCGAAAAGGCGACGCTGGAAGGCATGGAGGCGGGACTTGCCGCCGCCAAGCCCGGCAACACATGCGAGGACATCGCCAACGCCTTCTTCGCGGTGCTGAAGAGGTACGGCATCGTCAAGGACAACCGCACCGGCTACCCGATCGGGCTTAGCTATCCGCCGGACTGGGGCGAACGCACCATGAGCCTGCGTCCCGGCGACCGCACCGAGCTCAAGCCCGGTATGACCTTCCATTTCATGACCGGCCTGTGGCTGGAGACGATGGGCTTGGAAATCACCGAATCCATCCTGATCACCGAGACGGGCGTCGAGTGCCTGGCCAATGTGCCGCGCAAGCTGGTGGTGAAGAATTGAGCCCGATGTCCAGCCTTCGTCCATCACCGATCACGCCGAGCGTCGATTTCGAGCGCGACGGCGTGCAGCACGGTTTCTTGCGCCTGCCTTACAGCCGCGACGATTCCGCCTGGGGATCGGTGATGATCCCGATCTGCGTCATCCGCAACGGCAACGGGCCGAGCGCGTTGCTCACCGGTGGCAATCACGGCGACGAGTATGAGGGGCCGCTGGCGCTCTACGATCTCGCCCGTACGCTCGACCCGAAGCAAGTCAGCGGCACGGTCATCATCGTGCCGGCGATGAACTATCCGGCGTTCCGCGCCGGCACGCGCACCTCTCCCATCGACAAGGGCAATCTGAACCGCAGCTTTCCCGGCCGGCCCGACGGCACGGTGACCGAGAAGATCGCCGATTATTTCCAGCGCGAACTTCTGCCCCGTACAGACATCGCGCTCGATTTCCATTCCGGCGGCAAGACGCTCGACTTCGTGCCGTTCTGCGCCGCCCACATCCGGCCCGACAAGGTGTTGGAGGAGAAAGGGTTTGCTGCGGTCGAAGCGTTCTCCGCACCATGGTCGATGAAGATGCTGGAGATCGACGCGGTCGGCATGTTCGACACTGCCGCCGAGGAGATGGGCAAGCTGTTCATCACCACCGAGCTTGGCGGTGGCGGGACTTCGCGCGCGGAAACGGTGCGGATCGCGCGTCGCGGCGTGCTCAACGTGCTGCGCCATGCCGGCATCGTCGCCGGCGCGGTCGAGATGCAGCCGACCCGCTGGCTCGACATGCCGTCGGGCGATTGCTTCTCGTTCGCCGAGGACGACGGGATGATCGAAACGATGATCGATCTCGGCGAGCCGGTGGCAGAAAACCAGGTGCTGGCACGCATCCATTCCATAGGCCGCACCGGCGGCGCTCCTCAGGAGATCAGGGCCAAAATGTCCGGTCTGTTGGCGGCGCGGCATTTTCCGGGCTTGGTCAAGGCCGGCGACTGCGCTGCCGTTGTCGCCGTGTTGGTCGATTGACGGTCAGGAAGCCGATGTCGGGAACGGCTCGGCCTTGCCTTTGGGGGGATCGCCGATGGCAAAGACGGCGCTCGCCTCACTGACGATCGAGACATGATCCTTGGCGGCTGTTGCGGCCGCCGCACTGTCGCCGCGCATGATTGCGGTGACGATGGCGTCATGTTCTTGCCAGGACTGGGCCAGCCGCCCGGGCAGCATGAATTGCGCGCGCCGGAACGGCGCGAGGCGGCCGCGGGTCATGACGGTCAACTCATAAATGTGCTTGCTGTGGGCGCCGCGATAGAGCCGGGTGTGGAACTCGGTGTTGAAAAGCTCATACTCTTCTTCGACCCCGAGCTGCACCAAGCGCGCCGATGCCTGATGCTCGGCCTCCAGCGTGCGGCGCTCGCCGGCCGTCATGCGCTCGGCCGAGAAGCGCGCGCAGATCGCTTCAAGCTCGGCCATGCTCTCGAACATCGAGGCGAGGTGCTCCTGCGTCACCACGGCGACGGTGGCGCCACGGTTCGGCCGTCTTTCGACCAGTCCCATGGCGCTGAGCCGGCTGAGCGCTTCCCTGATCGGCGTACGTGAGACATCGAAGCGGGCGGCGAGCGAGGCCTCGTCGAGCTTTTCGCCTGGGCGCAGGAAACCGGTGACGATCCGGTCGCTGATCGCCCTCACCATCTGATCGACGGTCGTGCCCGACCTGATCAAATTGCGCTTTCCCGACACGTCTCCTCCGTCCAGTCCTCTCGCTAGAGCCGAGAGCCACTCACCGGCCTCGATTCCTCCGCAGCTCTGTATGCCTATGTTTTAGCCTTCATGTCAAATTGACGATTTTGAAGGCAAAAAGTGTATGCAATTGCTCCGGCTTTGTGCAGCCCACATCGGCACACTCATTGATATTGCTGAATAAATCCTGATTCTGAAACTGGCACGCTGATTGCATACACTTCTTTCATTGAGGTGTTAACCGGCCCCAAAGGCCCCACAGAGGGAGCATTCAATGTCCGAGAGATTCATGCTTAGCCGCCGCGACCTGCTCAAGACCTCCGCCGCCGGAGCGGCGCTCGGCCTTGCGTCCGCATCGTTTCCGATCAGCAGGGCCTTCGCCGCGACGGCCACCGTTGGCTTTATCTATGTCGGGCCAAAGGACGATTACGGCTACAACCAGGCGCATGCCGAAGGCGCCGCCACGCTGAAGGGGATCGAAGGCATTTCCGTCGTCGAGGAGGAGAACGTGCCGGAGACGGTCGACGTCCAGAAGACGATGGAATCGATGATCAATCTCGACGGTGCGTCGCTGATCTTCCCGACCTCGTTCGGCTATTTCGATCCGCACATGCTCGCCATGTGCGCGAAATTCCCCGACGTGCAGTTCCGCCATTGCGGTGGCATGTGGAACAAGGACAAGCATCCGATGAATGCCGGTTCCTATTTCGGTTATATCGGCATGGGCCAGTATCTGAACGGCGTCGTCGCCGGCCACACCAGCAAGACCAAGAAGCTTGGCTTCGTCGCGGCAAAGCCGATCCCGCAGGTGCTGCTCAACATCAATTCCTTCCTGCTCGGCGCGCGCTCGGTCGACCCGACAATCACCTGCCAGGTGATCTTCACCGGCGAGTGGTCGCTGGCGGTCAAGGAGGCCGAGGCCACCAACGCGCTGGTCGACCAGGGTGCCGACGTCATCACCTGTCATGTCGACAGCCCCAAGGTGGTGGTCGAGACGGCGGCCGGGCGTGGCGCCTTCGTCTGCGGCTATCATGCCAACCAGAGCCCGCTGGCACCGGAAAAATACCTGACCGGCGCGGAATGGAACTGGGCCAAGGTCTACAAGATGTTCGTCGACGATCTGGTGGGCGGCACGCCGCTGCCCAATTTCACGCGCGGCGGCCTGGCCGACGGCTTCGTCAAGATGAGCCCGCTCGGCCCCGCTGTTGGCGACGCCGCCCGCAAGCAGTTCGACGGCACGCTGGCCGAAATGATGAAAGGCGGATTTTCGGTCATCAAGGGTCCGCTGAAGAGTAACAAGGGCGTCGTCGTCGCGACCGAGGGCCAGGCCTTCGTCGAGACCGCGCTTGAACTCGAAAGCATGGACTACCTGGTCGAGGGCGTCGTCGGTTCGACCGCCTGAACCGGATCGGAGACGGGGCAATGGCAGACACGGTCAGCACTGCGGGCGCACCGGCGCTGTTTGGCGCCAGGAGTTATCCGGCGGCGCTCGAATGGGCGGCGCGGCGGGCGGAAGCCTTCGTCATACCGCTCGCGGCGCTGATCGTCGGCATGGCGCTGTTCAGCGTGTTCATCGCGCTGGTCGGCAAATCGCCGGTGCAACTCTACGAGACGATGTGGCGCGGCGGCTTCGGCTCGTGGTTCTCGATCCAGAACTCGCTGTCGCGAGCAGCACCGCTTTTACTGGCAGCGCTCTGCGTGGCACTGCCGGCACGGCTCGGCCTGGCCGTCATCGGCGGCGAAGGCGCGATCGTGCTGGGCGGCGTTGCCGCCGCCGCCATCGGCGTCGCGGCGAATGGCGCGCCGGCTTTTCTGGTCATCCTGCTGATGGGCGTGGCGGGCGTGGTCGCCGGCGGCATCTGGATCGGTGCCGTCGGCGCACTCCGCCACTACCGCGCCGTCAACGAAACCATCTCCAGCCTGCTGATGGCCTATATCGCCATCGCGTTGATGAACCATCTTGTCGAAGGGCCGCTGCGCGATCCGGCCTCGCTCAACAAACCCTCGACCGAGCCGCTGGTGGATGCCTACCGCATCGGCAACATTCCAGGCATGGACGTGCACTGGGGCCTGGTCGTCGGCATTCTCGCCTGCGTCCTGTCCTGGCTGCTGATCGAAAAGACGCGCTGGGGCTTTGCCGCCCGCATCGCCGGCGGCAATGTCAGGGCGGCCCAGGTGCAAGGGCTTGCCGTCGGGCCGCTGATCGTCGGCTTCACCGGGTTGGCCGGCGGCTTCGCCGGGCTGGCCGGCATGCTGGAGGTCGGCGCCGTGCAAGGCAGCGCCAACGCCTCGCTTGCCGCCGGCTATGGCTATACCGGCATCCTCGTCGCCTTCCTCGCCCGCCACAATCCGCTCGCCATCATTCCGGTCGCTTTCCTGCTCGGCGGCATCGGCGCATCCGGCGGGCTGATCCAGCGCCGCATGGACCTACCCGACGCCACCGTGCTGGTGCTGCAAGGCATGCTCTTCGTCGTCATCCTGTTCAGCGAAACCTTTTACGGGCGCTTCAAGGTCTTCAATCCAGATCTGTGGAAGAGGGGCTCCTGATGGACGCGACCGAGATCGGCCTGTGGGGCGTGCCGCTCGCCATTCTCGGCGGCGCCATCCGCGTCTCGACGCCCTTCATCTTCGTCTCGCTGGGCGAAGCGATCACAGAGCGCTCCGGCCGCATCAATCTTGGCCTCGAAGGCACGCTGGTCTTCGGCGCCATGACCGCTTATGCCGTAGCGGTGATGACCGGCTCGCCATGGCTCGGCCTGCTGGCCGCCGCAGGTGCCGGTCTTTGCTTCGGTCTGTTCCACGGCTGGATCTGCAAATTCCGCGGGGTGAACGACATCGCCATCGGTATCGCGCTGATGCTGTTCGGCTCGGGTCTCGCCTTCTTCTTCGGCAAGCCGTTCATCCAGCCCTCGGCGCCAGACCTGCCGGCCATCGCCTTCGGTGGCTGGTCGAACATTCCGCAGGTGCAAGCGGCGCTCAACGTCAACGTGCTGTTCCTGATTGGTGCGGCACTTGCCGTGTTCCTGCGGTGGGCCTTCCGCAACACCCGTGCCGGCCTGATCGTGCGCGTCGTCGGCGACAGCTCCGATGCGGCGCGCGCCATGGGCCTCAATCCCAACACCGTGCGCCTGCTTGCGACAGGCGTCGGCGGCGCGCTCGCCGGCATCGGCGGCGCCTATCTGTCGCTCTATTACCCCGGCAGCTGGACCGAACGCATCTCGTCGGGGCAGGGCCTGATGGCGGTGGCGCTGGTCATCTTCGCGCGCTGGAATCCGCTCGGCTGCTTTGCCGCGGCACTATTGTTCGGCGGCGCGGGCGCGCTAGGCCCGGCGTTGCAATCGGTCGGTGTGACGCAGGGCTATTATCTCTTCTACGCCGCACCTTACATCCTCACGCTCATCATCATGATCGCCACCTCGTCGCCGAGCCGCACGCTTGCCGGCGCGCCGGGCGAGTTGTCGATCACCAAATGACTGGAGTTTTCCCGATGAACGCCAGAGCCGAGATCACCCAGCGCTACATCGATGCCGATCCCTATCCATGGCCCTACAATGGCGAGCTGCGGCCCGACAATACGGCGCTGATCATCATCGACATGCAGACTGATTTCTGCGGGCCGGGCGGCTATGTCGATCATATGGGCTACGATCTTTCGCTGGTGCGGGCGCCGATCGAGCCGATCAAGTCGGTGCTCTCAGCCATGCGGACCAAGGGCTACACCATCATCCACACGCGCGAGGGCCACCGGCCCGATCTCGCCGACCTGCCGGCCAACAAGCGCTGGCGCTCGCGCCGCATTAATGCCGGCATCGGCGACCCCGGACCTTGCGGTCGCATCCTGGTGCGCGGCGAAGCCGGCTGGGACATCATCCCCGACCTCTATCCGGCGGCGGGCGAACCGATCATCGACAAGCCGGGCAAGGGCTCGTTCTGCGCCACCGACCTGGAGCTGATCCTGCACCAGCGCGGCATCGAAAACATCGTGCTGACCGGGATCACCACCGATGTCTGCGTCCACACGACGATGCGCGAGGCCAATGATCGCGGCTTCGAATGCGTCATGCTGGAGGATTGCTGCGGCGCGACCGACTACGGCAACCATCTCGCTGCAATCAAGATGATCAAGATGCAGGGCGGGGTGTTCGGCGCGGTATCGAACTCGGCATCCTTCGTCGCGCAACTGCCGTGAGGACACGACCTTGAGCGGAAGCATCGGCAAGAAAGCCGTCGGCGTCGAGACCATCGGCATGACCATGCGCTTCGGCGCCTTCACCGCGCTGGACGATGTGTCGATCAAGGTGCCGGCGGGATCGTTCCACGCGCTGCTCGGCGAAAACGGCGCCGGCAAGTCGACGCTGGTCAAATGCATGATGGGTTTTTACCACCCGACCTCGGGCGACATGCTGGTCGAAGGCCGCGAGGTCGCGATCGCCAGCCCCAAGGATGCGTCGGCGCTCGCGCTCGGCATGGTCTACCAGCATTTCACGCTCGTCCCGTCGCTGACCGGTGCGGAAAACCTGGTCATTTCGCGCGAGAAGGTGCCCGGCGTCATCGACTGGCGCAAGGAGCGCGCCGCACTTGCGCAATTCATGCAGCGCATGCCGTTCAAGCTGCCGCTCGACGTCAAGGTTGCCGAGCTTGCCGCGGGCGAGAAGCAGAAGCTCGAAATCATCAAGCAGCTCTACCTCGGCCGCAGTTTCCTGGTGCTCGACGAGCCGACTTCGGTGCTCACTCCCGGCGAGGCGCAGGAAGTGCTTGGCCTGGTGCGCGACATGACCAGGACCGGCGACCTTACCGTGCTGATGATCTCGCATAAATTCCACGAGGTGACGGCCTTTGCTGACGACATCACTGTGCTGCGGAAGGGCAGGCTGACCGGAACCGGCAAAGTCTCGGAGCTTTCGCACAAGCAGATGGCGGCGATGATGATCGGTGACCAGCCGATTGCAGCACTCGACAGCCGCGCTCCGGTGCCGGCCGGCGCCAGGCAGGTGCTGACGGTAAAGTCGCTGAAGGCGCCCGACCGCACCGGCTTGAAAACCATCGACATCGGCGAGCTCGATGTGAAGTCCGGTGAGATCGTCGGCGTCGCCGGCATCTCCGGCAACGGCCAGAAGGAGTTTCTCGAAGTCCTTGCCGGACAGCGGGCGCGCAATGGCGGCGACGTTCTGGTGAAAGGCTCGCCCTATGGCGCCAGCCGCAGCGAGGCGCGCACGCTCAATGTCCGCTTCATTCCGGAGGAGCCGTTGCGCAATGCCTGCGCACCGAAGATGACGGTGGCGGAAAACATGGCCTTCCGCACCTTCGACCTCAACGAGGCCGGCAAGCCGGTCAGCTGGATCAGGATGAGTGCGATCAGGGAATACGCGGCCCGTCTGGTCGAACAGTTCAAGGTCAAGACGGCCTCGCTCGCTTCGCCGATTTCGTCGCTGTCGGGCGGCAATGTGCAGCGCGCGGTGCTGGCGCGGGAGCTGACCGGCGAGGTCGATTTGCTCATCGTGTCGAATCCCTGCTTCGGCCTCGACTTCTCCGCCGTCGCCGAAATACGCGCCCGCATCATGAAGGCGCGCAACGCCGGCGCCGCGGTGCTCCTTATGTCGGAAGACCTTGACGAGCTGCTTGAGCTTTCGGACCGCATCTTCGTCATGTCGGACGGCGCGCTGGTCTATGAGACGCCGATCGCGCAGGCGAGCGTACAGACGATCGGCGAGCACATGGCGGGACATCACTGATGGCCGAGATCGAGGCGCTGCCGTTTCCGTTCGCCTTCAAGCCTGAGGCGATGGCGCTGGTCGTCATCGACATGCAGCGAGATTTCGCTGAACCCGGCGGCTTCGGCGCCAGCCTCGGCAACGACGTCAGCCGGGTGGTGGCGATTGTGCCGACGGTGAAGAGATTGATCGAGGGGTTCCGCACCGCTGGCCTGCCGGTGATCCACACGATGGAGTGCCACAAAGCAGATCTTTCGGATCTGCCGCCGGCCAAGCGAAACCGCGGCAATCCGTCGATCCGGATCGGCGATGTCGGGCCGATGGGTCGCGTGCTGATCGTCGGCGAGCCGGGAACGGCGATCCTCGATGAACTTGCCCCTTTGCCCGGCGAAATCGTCATCGAAAAGCCGGGCAAGGGCGCGTTCTATGCCACTAGCTTCGGCGACGACCTGAAGCGGCTCGGCGCACAGCAACTGGTCTTTGCCGGAGTGACGACGGAGGTTTGCGTGCAGACGACGATGCGCGAGGCCAACGACCGCGGCTATGAATGCCTGCTGGCGGAGGATGCCACCGAGAGTTATTTTGCCGAGTTCAAGGCGGCCGCCCTGGCCATGATCAGGGCGCAGGGTGCCATCGTCGGCTGGACGGCGACAACCGACCAGGTGCTCGAGGGGATTGCCAATGCCTAACCTTGCCTTTGCCGGCCTCCTTAATGGTGGCTGGCGCGATCTGGCGTTCGGGCATTTCCGCGATGGCATTACGGCGCACTGGCTGCTCAAGGGCGGACCGACGGAACCGTCGGTCGCGATCCTGAACTACCGGCCGGGCGCCAGCGTGCCGCGCCATCGCCATGCCGGGCTGGAAACGATCATCGTGCTGGAAGGCACCCAGAGCGACGAGAACGGCGATCATGCCGCGGGCAGCGTGATCCTGAATCCGGTCGGAACCGAGCATTCGGTGTGGACAAAAGACGGCTGCGTCGTACTCATCCAGTGGAACCTGCCGGTAGTCATTCTGGGCGAGGCCAAATGAGCGACATCCGCTTCGACATAGCGAGCCTGCACGCCGCCTATCAGGCCGGCGTCGGCATCGGCGAGGTGATCGATGCGGTCGATGCGCGGCTCGCAGCGGCCGATGACCCCGGCATCTTCATCCATCTGGCGAGCAGGGCGGAGATGCTGGCCGAAGCAGAAAAGCTCGGCCCGTTCGACCCCGTGGCAAAGCCGCTGTGGGGCGTACCGTTCGCGGTCAAGGACAACATCGATGTTGCCGGCATGCCGACCACGGCCGGCTGCGCCGAATATGCCTACCTGCCGGCGAAAGACGCCACAGTCGTCGCGCGGCTCAAGGCCGCCGGCGCACTGGTCGTCGGCAAGACCAATCTCGACCAGTTCGCCACCGGCCTGGTCGGTGTGCGCACGCCTTATCCGATCCCGAGGAATGCGATCGACCCGAAACTTGTGCCGGGCGGCTCTTCATGCGGCTCGGCCGTCGCGACGGCGCGTGGCATCGTCTCGTTCGCGCTCGGCACCGACACCGCCGGTTCGGGGCGCATCCCCGCCGGCCTCAACAACATCGTCGGGCTGAAGCCGAGCGTCGGCGCGCTGTCGGCCACCGGCGTCGTGCCGGCCTGCCGCACGCTCGACTGCGTCTCGGTCTTCGCGCTCACCGTCGACGACGCCTACCACGTGTTCGAGGCGGCGGCGGCAAAGGACGACGCCGATCCCTATTCGCGTGACCTCGGCGTCCAGGGCCTTGCGCGCCCACCCGTGCTGACGGTTGGCGTGCCGGCCAGAGCCGACTGGACCTTCTTCGGCGACGAGGCGATGCAGGCGGGCTTCGAGGCCGCCCTTGCCTCGCTGGAGACGCTGGGCTGCAGGCTGGTCGAAATCCCGTTCGGTGATTTCTACGCCACGGCCAACCTGCTCTACGAAGGCGCCTGGGTGGCCGAGCGTTACGCCGCGATCAAGGACTTCATGGACGCCAACGAGGCGGCCATGCATCCGGTGACGCGAACGATCATCGGCGGCGCGCGAAAACTTTCAGCCGCGGACGCCTTCAACGGGCTCTATGCCTTGCAGGCCTACAAGGCCAAGCTTGCGCCGGTTATCACCTCGGTCGACCTATTCTGTGTGCCGACCGCGCCGACGCATTACACAGTCGAAGCGGTGTTGGCTGACCCCATCGTCACCAACAGCCGGCTCGGAACCTATACCAACTTCGTCAATCTGCTCGACATGTGCGGCATTTCGGTACCGAGCGGAACACGCAGTGACGGTCTGCCGATGAGCGTCACCTTGCTTGCCGCGGCCGGCAAGGACCATTTGACGGCGTCGCTTGCCCACGACATCCATGCGGCAAGCCGCCTGTCGCTGGGCGCCACCGGCTGGCCGCAGCCGCCGCGTGGCGATGTTTGCGTGGACGTGGATGAAGGCACGATCGAGCTGGCCGTGGTCGGCGCGCATCTGTCGGGGATGGCGCTGAACGGCCAGTTGCAGCAGCTCGGTGCGATTTTCGCCCGGGCTGCGAGAACGGCGCCGCTCTACCGGCTTTACGCGCTCACCGGCCAGTCGGTGCCGCGACCGGGGCTCGAGCGCAGCTGCAACGGCAAGGGCACAGCGATCGAGGTCGAAGTCTGGCGGCTGTCGCCGCAAGCCTTCGGCCGCTTCGTCGGCGCGATCCCGCCGCCGCTCGGCATCGGCACGCTTCTGCTCGATGATGGAACTTCGCCGAAAGGCTTCCTCGTCGAAAGTGCCGGCCTTACTGATGCGCAAGAGATTTCGCATTTCGGCGGCTGGCGCAATTTTATTTCGGCTCAGCAACTGCGGAGCTGACGCTATCACTCGACCTTTTGCCGGAATTTCGAATGGCAGCTCGAGCAATCCTGCAAGATGAGATGCAGGAGGTGCTCCGCCGGCAATTTAGTGGGATCGGCTTCCGCGAGTGACGGTCGCTTGCCAAGCAGGCTGCCGCCGCCCATTGCCAGGCCGGAACCCATTCTCATGTCGTCAGTGATGCGCGGCGGCGCCCGCGCGGCGTCGGAGGCCAGGGCGCTCGCCAGCGTCCCTATGTGACGGGCCAGCGCTTCGAACTCCGCGCGGGCGGGGTCGATATCCGGCTTGGCGCCTGAAGGCGCACCCAATGTCGCGCTGGGGAATTCGGCAATCAGGGCAGGGCCGGTGCGGGCGCGGATGGTCTCGGCCGCCGCCTTGAAAGCCGCGGCGTCGTACGCCCGCTTGCCGTCGAACATCCCGGCGATCGCCTTTGCCGCCGCGGCCATTTCCTTCATCGAGGCCTGGCGAGCCGCGATGACCGCATCACGGCTCGAATGGGCGGCAGCGAGCACGACAGAGACGCAGGCAAGCGACAGCACCGTTCCAGCGGCTGCGAGCCTCACTGGGCCACACCTTGTCCCGCCAGCTCGTCGATGATCGGGCAATCCGGCCGCTCGTCGCCGTGGCAGTGACTGACCAGATGGTGGAGCAAGCCGCGCAATCCGACCAGTTCGGCGATCTTCCTGTCGATCTCCACCAGCTTGGCTTTCGCGATCGCCTTCACGTCGGCGCTGTCACGTTCCCTATCTTGGTACAGCGACAGCAGCTGGCGGCATTCGTCGACCGAAAACCCCAGGCTGCGCGAGCGCTGCAGGAAGCGCAGCCGGTGAATATCGGCCGTCGAGTAATCGCGATAGCCATTGTCGGTCCGGGCCGGGTGCAAGAGCCCGATATCCTCGTAGTAACGGATCGTCTTGGCCGGCAGGCCGGATTTTTCGGATGCGACGCCGATGTTCATGGCGGAAATCTCCTTTGTCGGAGGAAATAGACCTTCCAGTAGATGGAAGGTCAACATGATGTGGCGATTTTGGACGCCCGACGCAACCGCCCGCCGGCTCCAACCGTTTGCTGCCAACAGCACATACTGGACCTTCGGGAAGAAATCAGTTTTCGGAAACGTTTATCGAACAGCGCTCAAACTCGGAGCCCACTCCGGGTGCCGATGAGCAAGGACCCTCCGGCGGCACGCTACACCGTGCAGACGTCGAGGAGACAGAACATGCCCGTCAACGCCTATATCAACCGGATCGCGACAGCGGTGCCGGAGCACGAGGTTCATCAATTCTACCTGCGTTTCGCGGCCTCCATGCTCGCGGCCGATCGCCGGAGGCTCTTCGAACGCATGGCCGATCTTGCCGGCATCGAGCACCGCTATTCCTGCTTTGCGCCGGCGTCCAACCCCGAAGGACCGTCCGCCGACCTGGCCGGGACCTTCATCCGCGGCGCGTTTCCCGGAACGGCCATGAGGATGGCGATGTTCGACGATGCCGCACCTGTTCTGGCGCAAAAGGGCATCGACGGATTGCAGCTTGGCGACGACGCTTCCCGCATCACCCATCTTATCGTCACCACCTGCACCGGCTTTTCGGCGCCGGGCATCGATCTCGAGCTGGTTGCGCGCTGCGGGCTGCCGGACAGCGTCGAACGCACAATGATCGGGTTCATGGGTTGCTATGCCGCGATCAACGGCCTCAAATTGGCCCGCCACATCGTCCGCTCCGACCCGCAGGCCAAGGTCCTGCTGGTCAATATCGAACTCTGCACGATGCATCTGCGCGAAACCACCGAGCTGGAAAAACTGCTGTCGTTCTGCCTTTGGGGCGACGGCTGCGCGGCTGCGCTCATTACTGCCGAGCCGGCCGGCATCGAGCTCGATAGCTTTCACTGTCTGGTGGCGAGGGAACGGCGGGATCTGATGCGCTGGAACATTCGCGACCACGGCTTCGAAATGGTTCTTTCCGGCCAGGTGCCGGCAGCGATTCATGAAGCGTTGCGGAACAGCCAGGCCGCCATCCTCGGCGGTCGATCGGCGGAAGACATCGACCTTTGGGCCGTGCACCCGGGTGGACGTTCGGTGCTCGACGCTGTCGAAAGGGCGCTGGAACTGGAGCCCACTGCGCTGGAACCATCGCGCGCGGTGTTGCGCCAATACGGGAACATGTCGTCCGCGACCGTCATGTTCGTGATGAAAGAGATGTTGAAGGCGCCACCCGGCCTGCTCGGCTGCGGCATGTCGTTCGGGCCCGGGCTGACTGCCGAAACCATGCTCTTTCGAACGGTGTCATGAGCGGCCTGGAGCATCGGCAGCTTGCGCCGGAAATCCTCGACGGACTTGCGGCCGACGATCCGCGAGCGCTGACCGCGCGCCGCGACCTTCGGCGCATCAACATGCTGATGTTTCA
Source organism: Mesorhizobium sp. M1329 (assembly GCF_040318035.1). Classification (NCBI taxonomy): domain Bacteria; kingdom Pseudomonadati; phylum Pseudomonadota; class Alphaproteobacteria; order Hyphomicrobiales; family Phyllobacteriaceae; genus Mesorhizobium; species Mesorhizobium sp. M1329. The sequence continues at coordinate 18,235 of NZ_JAMYLN010000028.1, forward strand.
GGTGCCGATCATGACGTCGTTGCTCAAGAGGTTTGTGCCAAAGCCGCCACGCCGCATCCTGGAGATCGGCGCCGGCGATGGCTCCTTCATGCTTGCGGTGGCTCGGCGCATGGCCAGGCATTGGCCTGGGGTCGAACTGGCAATGCTCGACCGCGTCGACCTCGTCACCGCGCAATTGCGCGATGATTTTGACAGGCTGGGATGGAAGGCTGAAGGGATCACCGCCGATGTCTTCGACTGGACAGGAAAGTTCGAGGGCGCACGGTTCGACGCCGTCACCGTCAATCTGTTTCTGCACCATCTCGACGATGCCCAGCTCGTGCGCCTGTTTTCGCTGATCAGGCCGAAAGCCCCGTTGCTCATCGCGACCGAGCCGCTGCGGGCCAAACTGGCGCTGGCCGCGACCCGTCTTCTGCCGGCAATCGGCGCCAATGACGTCACACAAAACGACGCGGCGCAAAGCGTGCGTGCCGGCTTTCGCGGCAGCGAGCTTTCCGGCCTCTGGCTTGCGGCCAACGGCAAGCCAGTCGAGGAACGACGCGCCGGTCTGTTTTCCCACATCTTCGTCGGCGCCAGCGCCAGTGTCGAGCCATGACCGGATTGTCGACCCATGACGCCATCGTCATCGGCGCCGGCCCGGCGGGCACATCCGTCGCGCTCTCGCTGGCCCGGCGCGGATGGGCCGTGGCCATTGTGGAAAAGACCGCATTTCCGCGCCGCAAGGTCTGCGGCGAATATATCTCGGCAAGCAATCTTGCGCTTCTGGACCGGCTGGAGATCGGCGATGCCTGGTATGCCAATGCCGGCCCCGAAATCCGTCGCGTCGGCCTGTTTTCCGGCGAGACCTACGTCGAGGCGGCAATGCCACGTGCAGGAGCTGGGCTTCGTGCGAAAGATAGCTTCGGCCGGGCGCTCGGCCGGGACATTCTCGATTCCCTGCTTTTGCAGGCGGCACGCTCGGCGGGTGTCGAAATCTTTCAGCCCTGCCGCGCTGTCGCCATCGAGCGGGATGGCCAGATGCAACGGGTGCGAATTCAGGCCGGGGAGGAAACGACCATGTTGCGTGCGCCGGTGATTGTCGCCGCACACGGCTCGTGGGAACCAGGGCCGCTGTCCAGCCAGCTCGGAAAGGCAAATCGCCCCTCTGACCTGCTCGGCTTCAAGGCGCATTTCACCGGGTCGTCGCTGGCGCCGGATTTGATGCCTCTGCTGGCTTTTCCCGGCGGCTATGGCGGCATGGTCTCGGCGGATCACGGCCGGCTGTCGGTGTCGTGCTGCATTCGCCGCGATATGCTCGCGCGGTTGCGCAAGCAACATGGCCCCAAACGCCGGAGCCATGTGCCGGCCGCCGATGCGGTCTTCCGCCATCTCGTGGACTCATGCCGGGGCGTGAGAGACGCCCTGGAACCGGCGCTTCTCGACGGTCCGTGGCTTGCCGCAGGTCCGATCCGGCCGGGAATTCGCTCCTGCTACGAAGGGGACATCTTCCGCGTCGGCAATGCGGCCGGAGAGTCTCACCCAGTCATCGCCGAGGGCATCTCGATGGCGCTTCAGTCCGGCTGGTTGCTGGCTTGCGAACTCGCATCCGCGCCAAGTGGCCGGGCAGGGCGCGAGGCCGCCGCCAGACGCTATGAGGCGGCCTGGAAAAAACTGTTTTCGACGCGGGTCTACGCCGCCGCGGCTCTTGCCGGAATTGCCCTTCGCCCCGGTAGCGCCACCTTGATGGCGGCGATCGTCCGGAATTTCCCGCAGGCACTGACATTGGGCGCGCAACTGAGCGGCAAGACCAAGCCGGTTCCAGGCTTTGCCTGACGAGGGTGGGGCGTCGTGCTGCGCTGGTTGCCTTACATGCCACCGCCACAGACGGCAGCGGTTGCCCCTTCTCCCCGGAATTTGCCATCACATAGTCGTATACCTGAAGGTATCTACGACTTCAGGTTCGCAGGTATTTGACCAGCGCTGCAATCGCGAGCAAGAGCGCGACGAACACCAGGACCCAGACGAGCGCCATGCCGCCCATCATCCATGTACCCATTGGACCATTCATCATTGCAATCACCTTTACGGTCAGTGAAGGCCCGCCTTCGTCGGTAAGCATCGGCGACTGCGAAGGCAATTAGCTCGCCGGGGAATTCGGTCAAGACGACGAGGAAACCCCGATCGGCCACCCTGCCGCCGTGTCCTGCCAACCGGAAGTGTCCTGTCCTTGCCGTCTCACATACCTCCGCCGCAGCCGTCCGAGAGATCCCAGACGTCGACGACCTGCTTGCCGGTGAAACCATGCTCGTGGATCAGGAACTTCGCCAATCCGCCATACACTTTCCAGCGCCAGCATGCGCAGCAGCATGGGCCTTTCTCGTTGGAATTGGCCATTGCATAGTCATAGGCCTGCTGCTCGTCGCCGGAGAGTTTCACATCGTAGTAGGGCAGCATCTTCTGTGCGATGCCGGCCGGAATGTCGTACGGATCGCTGGGGATCATTGCGATCTCGCGGTACTCGGCCAGGCCGCTCACCTGCTCGGCATAGCGCTTCGTCTCCATAGGGCTGCAGCACGAGCCCGTGATCCGCGACATCGCCGGCATGGTCGCGATCGACTCAGTGAACTTGGCCGAACACGTGCTGTTGCCGTTCTGGCTGAGATATTTGAAACGGCGCACCAGATCGGAATCCTCCGCGGCGATCGCCAAATCCGGCCTCTTGAGCAAGCCAACGACCGCAGCGATGCCAAAGGCGCTGCCCAGAACAACCGTCCGTCGGGTTAGGTAGCATATCCGGCTCATTTGCTGTTCCTCGCTTGCTCGATCAGTTTCTTCATTGTTGCGAGGTCGGTCGCGCCGGGGAAAATCTGCTCGCCAATGACGAAGCTTGGCGTTCCGCTGATCTTCAGCGCCTGGGCGAGTTGCGTATTCCGGTCGATCGACGCCTGGATATCGGGCCGCTGCATGTCGGCCTTCATTTTAGCCACGTCGAGCCCGACGTCGGCAGCGACCTTCAGCACGACCGCTTCGGTCACCCGCGTCTTCACCGCATACAAGGCCTTGTGGAATGCCATGTACTTGCCCTGGCGCACTGCGGCGAGAGCCGCCTTGGAAGCAAATACGGAATCCGTGCTGAGGATCGGGAATTCCTTGTAGACGAATCCTGAGCTGCGGATCGTCGGCCATGGCTTGCGCCATGATCGGCGCAACTTGCCGGCAATAGGGGCAGTCATAGTCAAAGAACTCGACCATTGTGACGTCGCCTTCGGCGTTGCCGCCGACCGGGCTCGCCGGGTCCCGGAAAATCTCGTCGGCCCTGGCCGCCAGGGCGGCTTTCGCCTCTTTTGCCGCGGCCTCGCGCTGGCGGGCATCGAGGCTCTGCAGCGCCTCCATGACGACTTCGGGATGCGCGAGGATATAGTCGTGGATGCGCTGGTCGAACTGGTCCTGGGACATCTCGCCCGCGGCGATCGCCTGACCGTGAAGACCGAGCGCCAGCCAGACCGTCGCGCCGGCCAGGACGAAGGCACGGGCCATTTTGCCGATGGCTCCGCGCAATGGGTTGGACTTGTGGATCACAGGGTTCTCCTTCCCTCTGTTTCGCCGGACCGCCGGCATGTGAATGGTGCCTCAGAACATGCCCTTGATCTTCGCCCACCATCCCGTTTCCGGCTCATGGTGCGGGCGCTCGACATTGTTGGTGAGTGCATTGACGAAGGTGACAAGATTGACCGCGGCGAAATTCAGGCCATGGAAATTCGCCCGCCAGCGGCCCTCCTTGTCGATCACATGGGTGACGGTGCCGTGCATCTGATAACCATCATCCGTTAGCGTGAACTTGTGGCCGAAGGCTTCCGCCAGCTTCCGGGTCGCATCCTCCGGCTGATCTGGGGTCGTGGTCAGGAACAGCCAATTGATGGGATCGAGCCCGTGCGCCTGCCCGTATTTGCCGAGCACATCCGGCGTGTCCCTAGTCGGGTCGGTGGTGATGGTCACAAAGCTGACCTGACCTTTCATCGGCGTGCCGTTCACCATTTTCTGGACTTCGGCGATCTTCTCGGCATGCAGGGGGCACACATCCGGGCACGATGTGTAGATGAAGTGGAGGACGACCACCTTGCCGCGCAGGTCTGCCGTTCGCACGACACGCCCATCGGCGGTGCGCAGCGTGAATTCAGGCGCCGGCTTGTCGATCGTCTGGAAATATTTCTCGTCGCCCTCAAGCATGGCGTCGATTTCGTCGAGCGAGTGGGCTTGGGCCTGATACGAAAAGCCCACGGCCAGCGGCGCAATGGCAATAACGCCCAGCAGCAAACACCTCCACTCGTTCAAAGCCGATGCGACGCAGCGAGCCTTCAACCCGGACATATCTGTTCCTTTCTCACTCGGAGGCGATGCGGCTGCGGATGAAGTCGACCATGTCGGGCGCGTCCCATTCGGCCGGCCCAATCAGCCGGCCAATCTCCTTGCCATCGCGATTGATCAGCAGGGTTGCCGGAAGGCCGACGGTGCCGATGGCAAACATTGCCTTGCCCGAGACATCGATGTTGAGGGCGAGGAGCTTGATGCCGATCTCGGCAAAGAACTTCTTCACAATCTCAGGACCGGCACGGTCCATGGACAGCGCGACGACCTCGAAATCCGGACCGCCGAGTTTGGCCTGCAGACGATCGAGCGTCGGCATCTCCTTGCGGCAGGGCGCGCACCATGTCGCCCAGATGTTGAGCAGCACGACCTTGCCGTGGAAATCCGCAAGCGTTTTCGGCTTGCCGTTGCCGTCCTCGAAGCTGATTTCCGGCACCGCGACGGGCGCCTCGTGAACGACAAAGTTCTGCGGTGGCTCGGCGGCTGATGCCGGCAGCAAAAATGCCAGCAGCATGCCAATCAGGACCATGGCCAGTTTGCTCACAACAGCCTCACTCGGTCGCGTAGACGGTGGGTGCCTTGCCGTCCTTGGTGAAGGCGTAGACGACGAAGGGGCCTTGCTTCTCACCACCCATGCCCGGAGCGCCCGTCGGCATGCCGGCCAGCGTTATGCCGGTGATCGCCGGGCGTTCGGTCAAAAGCTTCTTGACGATCTCGACCGGCACCAGGCCATCGACGACATAGCCGTCGACCATCAGCGTGTGGCAGCCTTCGAGGTCAGCCGGCACGCCGGCATCGCTGCTGATCTGAGAGAGATTGTCGACCGGCTTGATGTCGATCTTGAAGCCGTTGTGCTCGAGATAGTTGGCGTAGGATTCGCAGCAGCTGCATTGCGGGTTCTTGTACATGACAGCGTTGATGGTGGCGGCGAAGGCCGGCAGCGGCGTTGCGATCAGCAGGGACAGTGCGGTTAGGCGGTAGGTCAGTTTCATTGCAGTTCTCCTTGGTTGGATAAAGCTTTCAGGTCACGCGGAACACTGTCATCAAGCCGGCCATCTGGTGATCGGCGACATGGCAGTGCAGCATCCAGTCACCGGGATTGTCGGCAACGAAGGCGCATTCGATCGTGTCCTTGGGGGCGAGCAGCACCGTGTCCTGCCATTGCCGGTGCGGCACTGGCGAACCATTGCGCGAAAGCACCGACAGGCTGAAGCCATGGACGTGCATGGGGTGCCACCAGGCGGTTTCGTTGCGCATGGTGAGACGGCAGGTGGCGCCGCGCGACAGTGTGAACTGCGGCGCCATGCCGGCGTGGCCATCGCCGGTCATCGACATGCCGTTGATTGCCCAGGCGGCGCTGTTCATGCCGGGCATCGCCATGCCCATCATGCCGCCGACGCCGGCCAGCTTGCCGCCGCCCATCATGCCGCCCTGCAGGACGATTTCATGCCGTTCGGCCCTGGCCAGGTCGGGGGCCGGCAGCGGATTGGCCGGCAAGCGAAGCGGCGCATCGAGAGGATGGTCGCGCAGCGGCGCTCCGGCGTCGTAGGCGAGCGTGGTCAGGGTGTAGGCGAGGCCATCGTAGTAATCGTCGATCACCGCGTGCCGGCTGCCGGGGTCGCCCTGCAGGTCGAGCTGGACATCGACGCGCATCGCAGGCGCCAGCACCAGGCGGCCGCTTTCAGGCTCGTGCGGATCGCAGGGCTGGCCGTCGATGGCGATGACAACCGGCCGGTGGCCTTCGAAGCTCAGGGCCATGATGCGGGCGAGCGATGCATTGGCCAGCCGCAGCCGGAGGCGCTCGCCGGTCCGCACCTTCTGGTCCGCCGGGCGCGCGCCGTTGAGGGTCACGAGACCGCCGACGCGGCCGGACATGGCGGCATCCATCGCGCTGCCGAAGCCGGCGGCGATCTGTCCATCGGCCGCAAGCCGCCAGTCTTGCAGCAGCCACAGAATGTCGCGGTCGACGGCGATCGGCTCGGCCTCCTCGACGATCAGCGCGCCGGCAAGGCCACGACCGAGCTGAACCAGGCTGTTGGCGTGCGGGTGATACCAGAAGGTGCCGGCATCGGGCGGGGTGAATTCATAAGTAAAGTTTTCATCTGGCCTGATCGGCTTCTGCGTCAGGCCGGGTACTCCGTCCATCGCGTTCGGCAGCCGGATGCCGTGCCAGTGAACCGTGGTGTCTTCGCCCAGTCCGTTCTCGACGACGATGCGAGCGGGCCGCCCCTGGCGCAAGCGCAGTGTCGGGCCCGGGACCGTGCCATCATAGGCCCATACCGGAGTGCGCGGACCATCGGGGCCGGTGAGCCGTGCCTGGCCCGGCGCCACCCTGATCCGGTGTTCGTCGGTAGCCAGTGCAGGGCGGATCGCTGCGGAGGCGGCAATGCTCGCTGCCGCAAACAGGAATTTGCGGCGCGTTATGGGCGGACTTGAAACGGAATTCACTCTTGTGACCCTTGCGGTAACCGACGGCGAACGTCGCGACATCGATTGAATTGCTGCCGCGCCCGCTGCGCGGTACACGCAAGCGGGCGATCAGACGCCGTCAATCAACCGCGGAAACGGCAGAACGGCGTCAGACGAGAGCGCTGGGTCTTGGAGGGAATGGCTCGGGCAGCAGACTTCGCCCATGCAGGAACGCGGCGGGAAGCGCCGGCGGCAGCTCGGCCTGCGGCAGTCCCGTTACAGGGAGAGCTTCCGGCAGCACCGCCAGAACCGGTGCGACGCAGGTCGGCGCACATTGCATCGGTTTGTCGTTGTCGGCTGAGCTCTTGAGGCAAGCGCTGCAGTCGCCGCCCTTGGCATCGGCCATCTTGGCCATGTCGGTGGTGCCGGCATCTGCGACCATCATCATGCGGCTGTCGATCGCCATCCTCGCCGACATGACGGCAGCCTGGGCGGCGGACAGGCTGAACCCGGCGGTCACGAGAACCGCAAGCAGCATGACCAGGAGGCGTTTTGGCGACAGACCTGCCATCATCCGCTCAGGTTGACTGCAAAGCGCGGCTTTTGCAAGCTCCGCATGCTGCGACATCGGCGCTGCTGCGAGCTCTGGTCTGGCAAATCAATGACGAGGATGCTCACATTGATCGTGATCTGAAAGCACCTCGATCACACGGCATTCGCAGACTTTCCCCCGGCGGCAGCCCTCAACCATCAGCTCCAGCTCGATCTTCAATGCGGTAAGGCTGCGTATTCGCTGGACGACCTCGGCCAGACGGGCTTGGGCGATGGCGTCGGCGGTTCCACAGGGCTGGTGGGGATCATCCTGCAACGTCAGCAGCGTCCTGATGGCCTCGATGTCGAACCCAAGCTCGCGCGCGTGCCTGATGAAGGCGAGCCGGCGCAAATCGGCCGCTTCATAATGCCGGCGATTAGCTTCGCTGCGGGCAGGGGCTGGAAGCAAATCGATCTGCTCATAGTAGCGGATGGTTGGAACCTTCACGCCGCTGCGTCGGGCTGCTTCACCGATGGTCACACCTGCTGACATTTTTTCGCTTGCTCCTCTAGTCACTAGAGGATGTAGCGTCGCGTTGAAAGTTACAAGGGGTGCGAGATGGCTGCGATCGGACAAGAGACAAAATTCCGGGTGGAAGGCATGGATTGCGCCAGCTGTGCCAGCAAAATCGATACCGCCGTGCGGTGGATGCCTGGTGTGCAGGATGTTAGCGTATCCGTTTCGGTAGGCATTCTGACGGTCCTTCATACTCCCGAAAGCAATCTTGACGCGATCGAGAGGAAAGTCACCGGCCTCGGCTACGCTGTTGCACCGGTGACCGCCAAGTCTGGAGCGCCGGCCTCCGATCAATTGGCCGACCATGACCACAGAACGCACAGTCACGACAAGAAATTAGCGGGATTGCATGGCAACGATGATGCGCCAATGTCGGGGCCATGGTGGAACAGCGCCAAGGGCGGCTTGACCATCGCCAATGGTGTCGCCTTAGCGGTGGCTTTTGCGGTTTATTACATGTGGCCGGCCACTGACTCCTGGGCTTTCATCGCCGCTATGCTGATTGGGCTGGTGCCGATCGCGCGCCGGGCCGTCATGGCCGCACTCGCCGGCATTCCGTTCACAATCGAAATGCTGATGACCATCGCGGCCGCCGGTGCCGTGATCATCGGCGCCGGCGAGGAAGCGGCGACGGTGGTCCTCCTGTTCCTAATCGGCGAGCTTCTGGAAGGGGTGGCTGCCGGGAAGGCGCGTTCCGGCATCCAAGCGCTCACCACACTGGTTCCCAAGACCGCGCTGGTCGAAGAGGATGGGAGGAGCCGCGAGGTGCGGGCCGAAAGCCTGGCCGTGGGCGCTATCATCCTGGTGCGGCCGGGCGACCGGATTCCGGCTGATGGCGAGATCACCGAAGGGGGGAGCGCCATTGATGAATCTCCTGTTTCGGGTGAAAGCGTCCCGGGGGGCAAGAAGGTTGGCGACACGGTTTTTGCCGGCACTATCAACGGCGACGGCGTGCTGCGCATCAAGGTGACGGCGGCCGCCGCCGACAACACGATTGCGCGGGTCGTCAAGCTCGTCGAGGAGGCGCAGGAAAGCAAGGCGCCCACCGAGCGGTTCATCGACCGTTTCTCACGCTGGTACATGCCCGGCGTGGTCGCCGTCGCGTTGCTCGTCGCGATCATGCCACCGCTGCTCCTTGGCGGCGATTGGAACGAATGGATTTACAAAGGTCTGGCGCTGCTGCTCATCGGCTGTCCGTGCGCGTTGGTCATTTCTGTGCCGGCGGCAATTGCCGCGTCGCTTTCGGCGGGCGCCCGGCGCGGCCTGCTGATGAAGGGCGGCGCGGTGCTGGAAGGGCTCGGCACTATCACTGCCGTGGCGCTCGACAAGACCGGCACGCTGACGCTCGGCAAGCCACAGGTCACCGATGTCGTTGCAGTGGGCGCCAGTGAACGTCAGGTCCTTTCCCTCGCGGCAGCGCTTGAGACCGGCTCAAGCCATCCCCTCGCTTTGGCCATCCTCCAAAGGGCTGGTTTCGACAAGGTTCCCGTGCCGCCTGCGGCTGATGCCAAGGCGCTCGGCGGCAAAGGGGTAATCGGTCGTGTCGGCGGCAAAAGCCTGTTTCTGGGCTCGACGGTCGCTGCCGGCGAGATAAGCCCGCTGCCGGCCGACCAGGTTGCACGCATCGCGGCCTTCAACGATGAAGGAAAATCGGTGTCGGTGCTGCTAATCGACGACGCTCTTGCCGGCTTCATCGCCATGCGCGACGAACCCCGGCCGGACGCGTTCGCCGGGCTGAAGGCGCTGACTGACGCTGGTATCAAAACAGTCATGTTGACCGGTGACAACAAGCGCACCGCCGCTGCCATCGGCAAACAACTCGGCATTGAGGTGCTCGCCGGATTGATGCCGGAGGACAAGCAGCGCATCGTTGTCGAGTTGAAGGGGCAGGGGCTCAGGGTCGCCAAGGTCGGAGATGGCATCAACGATGCGCCGGCACTTGCGGCGGCCGATGTCGGCATCGCCATGGGTGGCGGCACCGATGTCGCTCTTGAAACGGCTGACGCAGCGGTGCTGCATGGACGCGTCGGTGACGTCGCCGCCATGATCAGGCTGTCCCAAGCAACCATGGCCAACATCAAACAGAACATTACAATGGCATTGGGGCTGAAGGCGGTGTTCCTGGTGACGACGATCGCCGGCATTACCGGCCTTTGGCCCGCCATCCTCGCCGACACCGGGGCGACGGTGCTGGTGACAGCGAATGCCGTGCGGCTGTTGCGTTGGAAAAACAACTGGTAAGAGCACCAACGGCATCACATCGGGACAGACCATGCAGCAAGCCATTACGTCGGACGGCCTTCGCCGGGTGGTGCTTGTCGTCGCGCTGTTGAACCTCGGCTATTTCGGCATTGAATTCGCCGTGGCGCTGGCGATCGGCTCGGTGTCGCTGTTCGCCGATAGCGTCGATTTCCTGGAAGATGCCTCGGTCAATCTCCTCATACTGCTCGCCATGGGATGGTCGCTGCGTGCCCGCTCGCGGGTCGGCATGGCGCTGGCGCTTATCCTGCTGGTGCCCGGCCTGGCGACGCTGTGGACCGCGTGGGAAAAGTTCAACATGCCGGTGCCGCCGCAGCCAACGGCGCTGACGCTGGCAGGGCTAGGCGCCTTGGCGGTCAACCTGTCATGCGCCTACATGCTGGCGCGCTACCGCCGTTACAGCGGCAGTCTTACCAGAGCGGCATTCCTCTCGGCCCGCAACGACGCCGTCGCCAACATCGCGATCATACTGGCCGGGTTGGTGACGGCTTTCCTATGGCGATCGGCATGGCCGGATCTGATCGTCGGCCTGGGAATCGCGGCACTGAATGCAGACGCCGCGCGCGAGGTCTGGGAGGCCGCTCGGGAAGAACACCGAGCCGTTTCGTGAAGCCAAATGTCCAGCGCGGCGCCGGCTTGCGAATGCGCCGATGCAGGGGCGCCAATGCAGGCCCGCAGACCGGTCTGCGGTCATCCATAAACTTGCGTGATTTCTAATATAAGCGCACACTTGCAAAGCGGGCGGAGGGAGAAACGGCTCATAAGTAAATCGGGAGGAAAGCCATGGACAGCATGAGCCTCACCACACTTGAGCGCGGCACGACGACCGTCGACGCCGCAGCCCTGGAGGCGTTTTCGGCGCAGTTGCGTGGCACCATGCTTAGGGAAGGCGATGCCGCCTATGACGAAGCACGGACGATCTGGAATGCCATGATCGATCGGCGGCCGGGACTGATCGTGCGCTGCGCCGGCGCCGCCGATGTTATCGCCGCTGTGAATTTTGCCAGGGAAAACCGGCTTCTGCTTGCGGTCCGCGGCGGCGGCCACAACATTGCCGGCAACGCCGTGTGCGATGGCGGCCTGGTGATCGATCTGTCGCCGATGAAGTCGGTGCGGGTCGATCCGGCGACGCGGCGGGCATGGGTGGAACCTGGAGCGACGCTCGCCGATGTGGACAGGGAAACACAGGCGTTTGAACTGGCAGTGCCGACCGGGATCAACTCGACGACCGGCATCTCAGGCCTGACGCTGGGCGGCGGCTTCGGCTGGATCACGCGGAAATTCGGCATGACCATCGACAGTCTTCTCTCCGCCGACGTGGTCACCGCAGACGGCAAGCTTTTGCGCGCCAGCCAGACGGAAAATCCGGACCTGTTCTGGGCGCTGCGCGGTGGCGGCGGCAATTTCGGCGTCGTCACGGCCTTCGAGTTTAAGCTCCATCAGGTCGGTCCACAGGTCCTGTCGGGACTTGTCGTTCATCCTTTTGCCGATGCAGAAAACGTGCTGCGTGAGTACCGGGCGGCGCTTGAAGCGGCGCCCAATGAGTTGACCTGCTGGGTGGTCATGCGGCAGGCGCCGCCGCTGCCGTTCCTGCCGGCGCAATGGCATGGCAAGGAGGTGCTGGTCCTGGCTATGTGCTATTGCGGCGACCTCCAGGAGGGCGAGAAGGCGACGCAAAGGCTTCGCGCCATCGGCACACCGATTGCCGATGTTGTCGGTCCTAACCCGTTCACCGGCTGGGAGCAGGCATTCGATCCGCTGCTGGCGCCAGGCGCTCGAAACTACTGGAAGAGCCATGACTTCACCGAGCTGTCCGACAGCGCGATCGAGGTCGTCACGGCCGCGATACCCCGGCTTCCGGGGCCGGAATGCGAGATATTCTTCGCCCATCTCGGCGGTGCCGCGGGCCGTGTGACAGCGGATGCAACGGCGTTTCCGCAACGCAGCGCGCACTACGTCATGAATGTTCACGCGCGCTGGCGCGAACCGGCAATGGACCGCGCCTGCATCGACTGGGCGCGCGGCATCTATGAAGGCACGAGGCCCTTCGCCGCTGGCACGGTCTACGTCAACTTCATGCCGGACGACGAAGTCGACCGGGTCGCAGCCGCCTATGGCGGAAACCATCAGCGGCTTCTGGAGATCAAGCAGCGCTATGATCCGCTGAACCTGTTCCGCATGAACCAGAATTTGCGTCCCCTGGAGAATTTGCGCGCCGCTTAGGCCAGGCAGATCATCAAAAGGCCCGCGTCTCCGAAGAGGGGCGCGGGCCGGTTTTCGTTGGCATGCGCTAGGCAGGTATCAAGACGGCGATACGGTGGATGCCGACCACCTTGCTGGTGTTGGCTGCCTCGTCGGTCTTGCCCTTGGAGCAGGTATAGACGTCACCTTCCTTGAGCTTGAATTGCTTGTCGGCTTTCTTGATGGTGAATTCACCGGCGGTAATGGTGCACACCATGTCGTTGTCCATTACCATTGCAGGAGCGGCTGCTCCCGGCTGAAAGACGATATCGACAATTGAGATGCTCTTGTAGGCGGGGATATCGGAATTGCCCGTGCCGACCTCAACGAGCCTGACGCCAGGGGCTATCTCCTTGCCTTCCTTCGGGCCGTATTTCTTGACCTTTGCAGCAGCCGCCAGCGTGAACAAAGGCATTACCGCGGCCGCCGTCACGCCGAGCGCGATTGCAGACCTGCGATTTATGGTTTTCATCGCATCCTCCCATTGTATTGGCCATGCACCAATGCGCATGGCCGCAATATATTAACACATATGCAGGTAATTGCAGCACGGCGTTCCGGAGCTTCCGGGAGCGAAACGCCTCGCGGTCGAATGCGACCGAATAGCAAACAATTCCATGCTATGCTGGCGAGCCATCAAACGGGCGACGGGGATAGCAATGTTGGAAACGGACAAGGTGTTCGCTGGCTCAATTCCGGAAAACTACGACCGCTATATGGTGCCTTTGATTTTCGAGCCGTTCGCCGCAGATCTTGCACGACGAGCAGCGTCGTTGTCGCCAAGCGCCGTTTTGGAAACCGCCGCAGGCACCGGGGTTGTCACCCGCGCATTGGCGCCAAAACTGTCCACCGGTGCAAGCTATGTCGTAACCGACCTCAACCAGCCGATGCTCGACTATGCCGCTTCGCGGCAAGCTCCCGACGATCGCATCAAATGGCGTCAAGCTGATGCTCTGGCGCTGCCGTTTGAAAATGCGACCTTTGATCTCGTTTGTTGTCAGTTCGGTGCGATGTTCTTTCCCAACCGCTCATCTGCCTACCGCGAGGCCCGGCGAGTCCTGAAACCCGGAGGACATTTTCTATTCAGCGTATGGGATCGCATCGAAGAGAATGTATTTGCCGACGATGTGACGAATGCTCTGGCGAGGATTTTTCCGAACGATCCGCCGCGCTTTCTGGCACGCACGCCGCATGGCTACCACGATACGGCACTGATCCGCAGCGAGCTGGAGGACGCAGGTTTTTCCGGTGTGGTGATCGAGACGAGGGCCGAACAAAGCCGTGCCTCCTCGCCGCGCCTTCCGGCCGTTGCTTATTGCCAGGGTACTCTGCTTCGCAACGAAATCGAGGCCAGAGAGGCGGGAAAGCTGGACGCTGCAACCGATTATGCCGCAGCCGCGATTGCAGACAGGCATGGCAGCGGCGAGGTTGCTGCCAAAATTCAGGCTCACATAATCATGGCTGTAGCCTAGGTGTTTGAATATCCCGTTCCAGCCTTCGCGACATTCAGCTGCTATGCAGCAAACATCTTGCCGCTATCCCAAATTCTCAGACGTTAACCGTTCATTCGCCCGCGTGGCAGTCGACAAGTGGCAGTTCGACAAGTGGCCGTTGACCGATAGCCGGGGCTTGATGGCGGCGGCTGCCGGCCGCGCGATTCTGGAAGGCCCGACTTCATTTTGGCAGCCATGGCCAACTCCGCCCAGCAAGGTCTAGTCATTTCGCTTTCTTGACTCGGCCGACAAAAACGGGCAGCAAAGTCATCATTGGAGGGCAGTTTTGCCAACTATGCAGGTTTTGGAGGGCGTTTTTCGGTGTGACCGTCGCCCAATCGGCGGTCGGTAGAGGGATTGGTTAACCAACTTTGTCCATCTTTTGAATCAATCGGCAACAGACGCGAAGTGTGCTGGGGGCACCAGGCGAACTGTGAATGTCACGGCTGCGAAATCCGCTAGCCGGCATCGGCCGATTGAGAGTGGTTGAATGGCGTTTGTAAGTGCGAAAATCCGGGGTGACAGTCCTGCAACTGGATTGACTTCGATGAGGCCCGGCCTGCGCTGGGTCGCGGTTCCGGCCGTCGGCGCAGCCATTGCTTTATGGTCGGTAGCGACCTTGGCCGGCCTCAATTCGATGGCAACCTCGCTCACCGCCGCTTCCAACGGTCTTCCGCAAAGCCTGCTCGCGCCGCGCACCATCGCGCTCGCCGATCCTCGCCGCAGCCTTGCAAAGGCGCAGGCCCCGACATGGGCCGCGGCAAACGCAGCGCTGTCGGCCCAGCTGCTGCAGCATGGATGCGATGCCAACTGCCTGCGGTCGGCATCGAACTTCGTTCACCGGGGAAAATCGGCGCGTCTCAAGCGCAATACCGTGCCGCCTGTCGCCGACGCATCGCGGCATCCAAGCTTCGACGACGTGGTGGCCAAAGCCGCGCTGTCGCCGCAAAAGCTTGCCGCCGCCTTTGCCCGTGCCTCCTCCGGCTCACCCGTCATGCTCGCAAGCCTGCCGGCCGACGCCCGGTTCGCCGAGCCGGTACGCATACCCGACCCGAACGGCCCGGCATCGGTGCGCTTCGGGCCGGAGGTGGCGGAGATCGAACGCTCGTCGCGACTGGCGCTAGCGCTGGCGAATACATTGCCGGAGCAGATGATCGACATGCTTCCGGCAGCCGTCGCGGCAAGCGAGCCCGCGGCTTCGCAAGAGCCGCAAGAACCCGAGATCCAGCTGGCCTCGCTGCCGCCGCAAGACGACATGCCCGACAGCATTCCGCTGCCGACGCTGCGTCCGCGGGCGGACATCGATGAGGCAGCGCCTCAGGCTCAAGCCTCGAAAGACCGGGCGCCGAAAGACCGGGCGCTAAAGGATCAGGCAGCAAAAACGGAGCCGCCCCAGGCATCCAAGGCCCAGGCATCCAAGACCCAGACATCCAGGGCGAGCAAGGTCCAGACGGCCGACGCTCCGCCGGTCGAGACGCAACCCGGCAGCCTGTCGCCGCGCAATTCGTCACAAGCGGCAGTGCCGGCCGTGTCGGGCAAGCCGGGCAAACGGTCGAAGACGCAGGGCGGCGACATGCTGGCCTACGCCAAGCCCGACATGCCTTCCGGTGGTCTCGGCGGGGCCTTCAGGAACCTGTTCACCACGCCCGGCATGGGCAGCGGCGTCGCCGTCTACGACATCTCGGCCAAGACCGTCTATATGCCCGACGGCTCGCGGCTGGAGGCGCATTCGGGACTGGGCGCGATGGTCGACCAGCCGCGCTATGTTCACAAAAAGAATGTCGGTCCGACGCCGCCCGACACCTACAATCTGACGCTGCGGGAATCACGCTTCCACGGCGTCGAGGCCCTGCGTCTCACCCCTGCCAGCGGCAGCAACAAATATGGCCGCGACGGCCTGCTCGCCCACACCTACATGCTGCGCGGCGGCCGCGCCGAATCCAATGGTTGCGTCGTCTTCAAGGACTATGCCCGCTTCCTCGCCGCCTACAAGAAGGGCAAGATCAAGCGCCTCGTCGTGGTGCCGCGCCTGTCGAAGCCGTTGACACGCGTCGCCCAAGAGGGCCGCGGCGCGTAGACGGTAGCGGCAGCGACGCAATACGAAAGCCGTTTTGTCGCGATCCTTCGCCCCCCGGCATCGCTGGTTTTGCCGCCCGGACGTTCCCGCCCGCTTTCCAACAGATTGTCAGTAGCTGGCCGCGAAACGGTTTTCATTCCCGGCCGAGGATATTATGACTGACCGGCCGGGGCGGCTCCAGCTTCAAACAATCACGAGGACATCATGACAATACGCGCTGTCGTCTGGGGCGAGAATATCCATGAGCGGACCAATGAGGTGGTCGCGGGCATCTATCCCGAGGGCATGCATGCGACTATTGCCAATGCGCTGAAGCTCGACCCGGAGATTTCGGTATCGTGGGCAACGCTGGAGCAGAAGGAGCATGGGCTGCCGGCCGACCGTCTGGCCGAGACCGATGTCTTGCTGTGGTGGGGACACAAGGACCATGGCGGCGTCGCCGACGAAGTGGTCGAGCGCGTGGCGCGCCGCGTCTGGGAAGGCATGGGGCTGATCGTTCTCCATTCCGGCCATTTCTCGAAGATATTCAAGAAGCTGATGGGCACGCCGTGCACGCTGAAATGGCGCGAGGCGGGCGAGCGCGAGCGGCTTTGGGTGACCAGCGCCAATCACCCGATCGCTGCCGGGATCGGCGAGTATTTCGAGCTCGAGAACGAGGAGATGTATGGCGAGCAGTTCGCCGTGCCGGAGCCGCTGGAAACCGTGTTCATCTCGTGGTTCCAGGGCGGCGAAGTGTTCCGGTCGGGGCTGACCTATCGCCGCGGCGCCGGCAACATCTTCTATTTCAGGCCCGGCCACGAGACCTATCCGACCTATCACGACGCCAATGTCCAGAAGGTGCTGCGCAATGCGGTGAAATGGGCGCACAACCCGCAAGGCGCCAATCCGGCCATCCTCGATGCGCCGAACGTGCCGGTGGAAAAGGCGCTCGAGCCGATCGTCGAGCGTGGCGGAAAGCTGCATTCCGCGGGCGAAGCCGGCTTCCGCTAGGCTACGATCTCGAACCGTTGGTTCGGGAAATCCATGATCGAACAAGAAGATAAAGCCCTGTCCTAAGGATAAGAATCATGCGTCTGTTGATACTCGGTACCGGCTGGATGGCGGAGGAGCACGCCAGGCAGTTCGGCAAGATCGAGGGCGTCGAACTGATCGGCGCCGTCGATCTCGACCGTACGCGCGTCGACAAGTTTTCGGACATCTACGGCATCCGCAACCGCTTCGCGTCGCTGGACGAGGCGCTGGCATGGGGCAAGTTCGACGCGGTGGCGAACGTGACGCCCGATCGCGTCCACCATCCGACCACCATGATGCTGATCGCGGCGGGCAAGCCGGTGCTGTGCGAGAAACCGCTGGCCGAAAATTACCAGCGGGCCAGTGAAATGGCCGATGGCGCCGAGCGGGCCGGCATCATCAACATGGTCAACCTGACCTATCGCAATGTCGCGCCGCTGCAGAGGGCGCGCGCCATGGTGCTGGCCGGCGAGATCGGCACGGTCAGGCATGTCGAGGCGTCCTATCTGCAGAGCTGGCTGGTGTCCAAGTTCTGGGGCGACTGGCGCACCGATCCGAAATGGCTGTGGCGGCTGTCGCGCGGCCACGGCTCCAATGGCGTGCTGGGCGACGTCGGCATCCACATTCTCGATTTCGCCAGCTATGGCGCGGCGCTCGACATCGACCATGTGTTCTGCCGGCTGAGATCCTTCGACAAGGCGCCCGGCAACCGCATCGGCGAGTACGGGCTCGACGCCAATGACAGCTTCACCATGGCGCTGGATTTCAGCAACGGCGCCTTCGGCGTCGTCCATGCCAGCCGCTGGGCAACCGGCCATTTGAACGAACTCCGGCTGCGCATCTACGGCGACAAGGGTGGCATCGAAGTCGTGCACAATCTGACCGGCTCGGAGCTGAAAGCCTGCATCGGTGAAGATGTCGAAAACGCCAAATGGCAGGTTCTCGACGCCGGAACGGTGGCGACCAACTACCAGCGCTTCGTCGATGCAGTCCGCAACGGCGTCCAGGCCGAACCGTCGTTCCGGCATGCTGCCGAATTGCAGAAGGTCCTCGACCTCGCAGTCGTCTCGGATGGGAAGAGGGCCGAATTGAGCACGCACGCGGATGCGCAATAGGCTTGGGTTCCCTCGCCGTCGGACGGGGCAGTCAGGGTCGAAACAAACTGATCCCTTTGAACGACCGAGTTCGAATCTCGGCCGTTCACGGCAGGAAGCGACGCCTGTGAAGGAAGAGTTCATCCTCTTGAAGAGAGGCCATCGAGCAGGAAGCCGAGGCCTTTCCGGAAAGCACCATCCCAATCGTTATCCAACAGCAGACGGGAGCGCTCAATTGTCGGGTAGCGTTCGCTGAGACGCGTATGGCGCTGCTGCGTGGCGGCCCTGCCGTCGTCCGAGAGGTCGAAGTTCGCCCGGCTGATGGTGGCGCCCATCACATAGTTCCACAGCGACCATATCGCGACGTTCAGATCTGCGTCCGCCACACCGGCCCTGGACAAGGTCTTGCTCAGCAGTTCCAGGCGACCGAGGATGTTCGGGCCGAGCGCCCGGCGCGGCAACAGCGATGCCGACCAAGGATGGCGCAGCATGCTGGCGCGCCAGTCTTCGAGCATATGGACGACTTGCCCGCGCCAGTCTCGAGACTCAACCATTTGCGGTCCACGATATTCGAGCACCGAATCGAGCGCCAGATCAAAGACATCCTCCTTGTTGTCGACGTGCCAATATAGGCTCATCACGCCCGAGCCGAGGCGATCGGCCAGCCGACGCATCGTCAATCCGTCGACCCCTTGAGCGTCCAGCAGCTCCACCGCGGTCGCCACGATACGTTCCCGCGACAAAGGCGGTTCACTGCGCGACTCCTGCACGGGCTGGAGCCGCCCGCTTGTCCGTTGAGACCGCGTGCTCCGGGCGCCGCTGCGTTTGGCTGCCATCCGTCTTCCCCGCTGTTCAGGCCATCGATTTTGACCGGCAACGCGATGAATGTCGATCCTGAACGATTGACTCGTACATCGTACCATGCGACTGGCTCGTGCGGTGTACGAGCCGATCGCCGATACCGGTTAATGTTCAATCATGGCGGCCGCGAGGGTTACGTTGCTCGCGGTCCGCAGAGCCAAGAGAAAATCATGCCACGCGCCAAGCGCCTGCTTATCGGAGGGTTAATTGTTATGACCATGGGAGTTTCCACTGCTGCGACGGCGAATGAGAAAGATCTCAAATTGACCATCGTCAATCCACAAACCCTCTACGACCCGTCACCGAATGGCTACAGCACGGCAGTGATCACGCCCCGCGGAGCCCGGGTGGCCTACATCTCCGGCCAGGGCGGCCAGGACAGCACGGGAGCCTTGTCGCCCGACTTCGCTGTCCAGGTTGCGCAGGCCTATGCAAATTTGCGCACCGCCCTCGATGCGCTCGGTGCGAGGCCGGATCAGGTCGCCAAGCTCACGGTCTTCGTGGTCGATCACAATATGTCTAAGCTCGAGGTGTTGACCAAGAACGTCAAGGAGATGTTCGTCGAGGCACTGCCGGCGCAGACTCTGGTTCCCGTTCCCAAGCTTGCAATCGACCCGATGCTCTTCGAGGTGGAGGCCGTTGTCGTGCTTGACTAGGTGCGCGGCTGTAGCTCCGATCGCCCAAATTGAAATGGGTCGAGCGCGCCTGCGACAGCCGCGCGATCGCCATCACGAGGGGCGAGCAACAGGGCTTCGCCTGTTGCATCGGCGACAAGGGTGGCGTCGAAGTCGTGCACAATCAGGGTCGCACCACGCCTTCGTCATCCCAGGACGGAGCAAGGAGCGGTGCGACGCGGCGCAGACCCTGGGATGACGAAGTCATGATGGCTGAAGGCAAATTACGGATGTCGGAGATTTACGCAGCGTTCCCGCCGCCTGCCGCCTCGCTTCGCTCTTGCTCCGCCCTGGGACGAAGTCATGATGGCTGAGGGTCAATTGCGGATGTCGGAGATCGGCGGAGCGTTTCCTGGTCCCACCCAACATAGCCGCACCTGGAGATGAAATCATGGAGACCAGCGTAAGGAAGCTATTCGAGCGATATGAGCGCTTTTTCAACCAGTCCCTCGGCGGCGACATGGACATGGATGAGGTCGCATCGCTGTATGCCTCGGACTTCATAGCGGCTTCGCCCGCCGGGGTCATGACCGGAAAGAACGATGAGCAACTCAAGCAGGTCATGGCGCAAGGCTATGCGCACTATCGCGCGATAGGGACGAAGGAAACGCGGATACGCAACGTCCGGCTCTCGCCGATAGACGAACATCATTGCGTGGCTCATGTCGCCTGGACGGCAACCTATGCCCGCAAGGATCAATCGAAGGTGGCGATAGATTTTGACGTCCACTACCTCGTGCAGAAGTTGGACGGGGAGCCGAAGGTTTTCGGCTGGATATCGGGCGACGAGCAGGCGCTGTTGAGAAAGCACGGCATCGTCTGAGGTCCGCTTTCTCCTAATGCCCCCTAATGCCGCAGGATCTTGCTCAGAAAAGCGCGGCCGCGGTCGGTCTTCGGGTTGGAGAAGAACTCGTCCGGCGTGCCGCTCTCGACGATGGCGCCGCGTCCATGAACACGACGCGCTGGGCGACCTTGCGGGCAAAGCCCATCTCGTGCGTCACCACCGTCATGGTCATGCCTTCCTCGGCGAAGATGTCGAGAACGCCAAATGGCAGGTTCTGGACGCCGGAACGGTGGCGACCAACTACCAGCGCTTCGTCGATGCAGTCCGCAACGGCGTCCAGGCCGAACCGTCATTCCTGCATGCGGCCGAATTGCAGAAGGTCCTCGATCTCGCCGTCGTCTCGGATGAGAAGCGGGCCGAATTGAGCACCCACGCGGATGCGCAATAGGCTTGGGTTCCTCGCCCCCGCCAAGCGGTGGGAGAGGTGGCCGCAAAAGCGGCCGGAGAGGGGTCTTTGGCAGCGAGGGCCTTCGCAAGAATGAAATGTCTTTGATGTCGGGACAAGGTCGCACGCAATGACATGGTCAGCGCAATTCCCCCTCTCCGTCTCGGCGACCCGAGTGGTTTGTGAAACTCGCTAGCCGCGAGCGAGACTGAACTAACTCGGAAGGTCAGTTGACTCTTCGCCGCAACGGCCCATCGTTGATTGTTGGCCTACCTTTCCGACCAACTTTTGAACAGGGAGGAAACCATGGAAGCCGTCAATCGTAGATCCACAATTGCACTCGGTCTTACACTGGCCGCAACGCCTCTGATCGCTTGGGGGACACCAGCAGCCGCCCAGACTTACGGCCCCGATGAGGGCAAGGAGGTCTCACCCGGCGTCAGAGTTGTAGCGCTTGGTGAGCGCAAGTCGGTCATACCAGCCTATGCAACGGTGAAGCTGCGCGATGTTGTCATTCAGCCCGGAGCGAAGACGACTGACAACATGATGAAGAACGACATGCTCTGCCACATGACTGAGGGAGAACTTTCGGTCGTTCACAACAAACAAAAGTTCACAGTCAAGAAGGGCGATGTTTGGGCCTGCGCTAATGGCGCTACGACAGAAGGCACCCAGAACACGAGCAGTGCGGTCGCGATCATGCGGGTCATCGATTTGATGCCAGCATAAGGGAAGCGGCTGGTGGAAGTGCGGCAATGGCCGCCCTAAGAGGAAGCCCGGCGCGCATCTGTCGTATTAGGGAACGTCCAGCGAAGGACCGCTTTCCATCCATCTTGGCCATCGACGACAGCCAGCTGAGTTGAGTTTGAACCCTAATGCCGCAGGATCTTGCTCAGGAAGGCGCGGCTGCGGTCCGTCTTCGGGTGCGAGAAGAACTCGTCCGGCGTGCCGCTCTCGACAATGGCGCCGGCGTCCATGAACACGACGCGCTGGGCGACCTTGCGGGCAAAGCCCATCTCGTGCGTCACCACCATCATGGTCATGCCTTCCTCGGCGACCGCGACCATGACGTCGAGCACTTCCGAGATCATCTCTGGATCGAGCGCCGAGGTCGGCTCGTCGAACAGCATGATCTTGGGGCGCATGCCGAGGCAGCGCGCGATCGCCACGCGCTGCTGCTGGCCACCTGACAGCTGCGCGGGATAGGCATTCACCTTGTCGGCGAGGCCGACCTTGGCGAGCAGCTCGCGCCCGGCCTTCTCGGCTTCGGTGCGCGGGATCTTGCGCACGTGGATTGGCGCCAGCGTGACGTTCTCGAGCGCCGTCTTGTGCGGGTAGAGGTTGAACGACTGGAAGACGAAGCCGATCTCGGTGCGCAGCCGCGTCATGTTGGTGGCGGGGTCGCCGAGGCGCTGGCCGTCGACCGTAAGGTCGCCGTCGCGGATCGTCTCCAGCCCATTGATGCAGCGGATCAAGGTGCTCTTGCCCGAGCCGCTCGGCCCGCAGACGACGACCACTTCGCGCGGCTCGACGCTCAACGTGATATCCCTGAGCACATTGAGCTGGCCAAACCATTTGTTGACGCCGCGAAATTCGATCATGCCGGTTTTGGTCATATTGCCGGACCCTTGGGGTTCGATGTCACAACTGCACCTCGTCATGCGCCGCACCCATGCGCTGTTCCAGCCGGCGGGCCAGCATGATCAGGGGATAGCAGACGATGAAATAACCGAGGCCGACGAGGAAGAAGACGAGCAGGCCGTTCGGCACACGCTGCACCACCAGCCAGCCGACGCGCGTGAGGTCGGTGAGCCCGATGGCCGAGACCACCGAGGAATCCTTGATCAGCAGCACATATTGCCCGACCAGCGGCGGCAGCACGATGCGCATCGCCTGCGGCAGCACGACCTGGCGCATGCGCTGCCAGCGCGACAGGCCGGACGCCAACGCCGCCTCTACCTGGCCGGTCGGCACCGAGCGGATGCCGGCGACGACGATCTCGCAGATGAAGCAGGCGGCCAGATTGGTCAGCGCGATGATGCCGGCGGTGAAGGCGTCGAGCTCGATGCCGAGTTCCGGCAGGATGAAGAAGATCAGGAAGATCTGCACCAGGAACGGCGTGCCGCGGATCAGGTCGACCCAGGCACCGATCGCGCCGCTGATCAGCCGGTTGCCGCGGGTGCGCAGAATGCCAAGGCCGAAGCCGAGCAGCGTGCCCAGCACCAGGCTGATCAGCGACAGCACCACGGTCATGCCGAGGCCGCGCAGCGCGAGGGGATAGCTGCCGGCGATGCTTTGCAGCTGCTGCCAGATCATGTCCGTGCCCCCGCCAGGCCGAGCCAGCGCCCGGAGAGCGCCGCCAGTCCCTTCAGCCCGTAATAGAGCAGCAGGTAGAAGGCGGCGATGGTGATAAAACCTTCGGCCGGCATGAAGCGGTCGGAGGCGAGCAACTGTCCGGCGCGCGTCAGCTCGGCGACCGAGATCAGCGACAACAGCGCGGAATCCTTGACCAGCACAATCGCCTGGCCGAGCAACGGAGGGATCGTCACCTTGAACGCCTGCGGCAGGATGACGAGGCGCATGCGCTGGATATAGGTCATGCCCGAGGCGACGCCGGCCTCGACCTGGCCGCGCGGGATCGACAGGATGCCGGCGCGGATGATCTCGGCGACATAGGCGCCGCTGTTCAGCGACAGGGCCAGGATGCCGACGACGAGCTCGGGCAGGACGAAGCCGAGCCGCGGCAGGCCGAAATAGAGGAAATAAAGCTGCGCCAGCAGCGGCGTGGCGCGCACGGCGTCGATATAGGCCTTGGCCGGGACGCGGAACAGCCGGCCGCGCTGCAGGTTCATGGCGGCGAGCACGATGCCGACGGCGAGCGCGCCGGCAAAGGAGAGGACAGACAGCCACACGGTCGTGACGAGGCCCTGCCCGAACAGGGGCAGATATTCGACGATGGTGCGGAAGCTGAAGTTTTCGAGCATGGGTGTGGCGGTGAATGGCGAGTAGGGGAGTAGGGGAGTAGGGGAGTAGGGGAGTAGGGGAGTAGGGGAAACGGCCATCCCGGACGCGCTTCCCTACTCCCTACTCACTCTCCTCAGTGATCCTTCTTCCAGGCGTCGGAATTGACCCAGTAGTCGAGGTTCTTCTGCAGGCGGCCGTCGAGGCTGACCTGGTCGAGGAACAGGTTCATCCAGGTCAACAGATCCTGCTCGTCATAGCGCGTGGCGAAGGCCAGAGGCTCCTTCGACAGCATGTCCGGCATGATGGTGAAACTGCCGGCCGGGTAAGCGGTCGACTGGCCCTTGACCGCCGAGACGTCGTTGACGCCGCAATCGGCCTGGCCGTTGTTGACGGCGTCGAGCAACAGCGGGCCGCCGCCCTTGTAGCTCTTGATGTCGGCATCGGGGAAGGCGGCCTTGGCTTCCTTCTCGCCGGTGGCGCCAAGCAGCACGGCGATCTTGGTGCCCTTGGCCTTGCAGTCCTCGGTGGACTTGAAGGCGGTCCCAGCCTTGGTGAAGACGGTGCTGCCCGTGTACATGTAAGGCTTGGTGAAGGCGACCTTCATGCCACGCGCCAGCGTCGGTGTCATGTCGGCGACCAGAAGATCGGCCTTGCCCGACAGCAGCGCCGGGATCAGGCCATCCCAGTCGAAGTCGAGGAAGGTGATCTTGACGCCCATTTCCTTGGCCATCAATTCGGCGAGTTCGACCGAACTGCCGGTGCGTTCGCCGGCAGCACCCACCAGCGAGAAGGGCGGTCCTTGCGTCTGCACCGCAACGCGCAGCTCACCGCGCTTGGTGATCTCGTCGAGCGTTCCGGCGCTGGCGGCGGCGGTGAGGCCGGCGAGCGCAAGTCCGGCGATGAAAAGCTTGGCAATCTTCATTTGGGCATTCCTCCTTGTTGTCGTTTGTTGTTCCACTTGTTGTTTCACCCCATCGAGGTGCTTTTTGAGCGGCAGCGCCGTTGCCGGCAGCAACCACCGTTCGAAAATCCTTCAGTCCCAGCTCACCGTTTCGGCAACCTTGATGCCGCGCCTAGCCAGCTCATCGAGGAAGCGGCCATCCGGCACATGCAGCAGCGGGTTGAGCAGGCCGGGCGTAGCGATCTCGCGCCGTGCCAGCATCTGCGCCACGATGCTGGCGGGATAGCCGACGCCGAGGCTCATGCCGAACAGGCCGGAGGCGAGGTCGCGTTCGATGACCAGCTCCGAGGTCACCGTCTTGCGGCGGCCGCGTTCGCTGCCGACAAAGACGTTGCGCATGACGCAAAGGTCCTTTTCGTCGGCGCCATATTGCAGTTGCGGACCGAGCAGCCGGCCGAGGAATTCGCGTGGGCTGACGCCGGTGCCGGGCACCTTGTCCTCGGAGAGGAAGCCGAGCCGCTTCAGCGGCACCCAGAACGCCGACCAGCCGGGCCAGCGCAGCGAATAGCGGCCGGAGCGCTGCAGCCCCTTGGCGGCGGCGAGCATGCCGGCATAATGTGGCGCGTCGCCATTGGGGAAGGCTTCGAGCCTGCCCAGTCCGGCCACCTCGATTTCGTGGATGAAGCGATTGTCGTGCTGGCGGGCGGCCGGCACGTCGACCCGTTTGCCGTCCTCGACCAGCACGCTGTCGCGGTTCTGGCTGATCAGAACCATGTCGAAATTCCAGCTCACCTTGTAGCGCAGCGGCTCGACCGCCGCTTTCGGCTCGGGAATGCCGCCACAGTAGGAATCGATCGCAGTGATGGTGTCGAACTGGCTTGCGGCGCGTGCGTAGAGCACCAGGTCGATGCCGGGGTCGAGCCCGCATTCGGTCACGATCGACACGCCGGCCTTTTCGGCCTCCAGCGCCAGATCGGCGATCGCCTTGCCGTAATTGGTGGTGACCAGCGGCGTGCGCGTCGCGATCGCCGCCTGCACCGCCTCGCGCATCAGCGGTTGCGGCAACAGGTCGATGACCGCATCGACGTCCGTCATCACATCGGCCAATGCCGGACCGATCGCGCCCTGCGGCACGACGAAACGCACCCGGGCAAGGTTGGTCAGGCCGCCAAGCCGTGCAGCGCCGTCGGTTGTAGTGTCGACGCAGACCACTTGCTCGACACCATCGCTGGCAACGAGGTCAGCGATCGCCGCCCGGCCTTGCAGGCCGAGGCCGCCGAGAACCGCGATCTTCATGCCATTTCCTTTCGCGTCTCGTCCGACCAGCAGCCTTCGGGCAGGCTGACCCATTTGTTGCAGGACGCCATGACGACGAAGGTCTCGCTGCGCACGACCTCGCCCGGCTCACCGGCGCCGGGGATCAGCTCGCTGGTGACGCGGTAGAGATCGGCGACATCACCGGCCACGGTCACGTCGACGATGATGTCGAAGCGCCCGGTGACGACGGCGGCCGAGTTCACGAAAGGCAATTCCGAGATACGCTGCGCCAGTTCTCGCGCCCGACCACGCCCTTGCGCATTGATGCCGACGATCGCCGAGATCAGTTCGGGGCGCTCGGTCAGGTTGAGCAGCCCGACGATCTTGAGCAGGTTGCGGTCGAGCAGACTGCGCAGCCGCATGCGCACCGTCGGCACCGAGATCGCCATCTTCTCGGCAAGGCGGTTGACGCCAAGCTGCGCATCCTGCGACAGCAGCTTGACCAGTCGCCGGTCGGTCTGATCGAGATGTTCCCGCAAACGCTCAGGCTTTCATAAAGGGAAAGAAACGATTGGATTTTCTTTCGGATATGAAAATACCTTATGAGAGATTTTTAACAACGGCAAGAGCCATGTCATCCGCCGTGGCTCTGTGCCTGTCGGTAGTTTCGTCGCAGATGCCACATTTTGTTCTTGCTTTGTGCCGGCAGCTATGCTACTAATTTGGGTGTGGTGCCAATTGGCTCCAACGACCCGTCCGCCCGAGGCGGGTTTTTTGTTTCCGGATCTTTTGAAGGTTCAGCGCCGCCGGTTTAAGGTTGGCGGGATAGCGTCGTTCTGCGGGGCGCAGCTGCAACTCATGCCTTCACGTGACGGGCGGAGAGGCTCATCCGCGAAATGGCCAAAACCGGCTTTTCAATAAAACTGTAGCTGGCCAGGGAGACGGCAATGCAGGCGGCGACAATCACCATGCCAGCAAGCCATGGTGATACATTGGCGCTTGCAACGACAGGAGCAGTCGCAAGCAGCACAATAGGATGCGTCAGATAGAGAGAGTAGGAAGCGTCACCCAACCTTGCCAGCACGCGAGGAGCAAAAAGCCGGAAGTAGCTTTCCAGGCTGATGCAACCCGCGACAAGGATCAACGCCGGGATTCCCTGAGCAAGGGTTCGCGGCAAGTTGAAGCCAAGTACCATCACCAGCATGGACACGATGCCGAACACGATTGCCGAGACACCCGGGACGGCAGGCAAACGCGCCAGTCTGCCGACCAGGTGGCCGAGAGCCATGCCGGCAAGGAACTCAAACAGGATTGGCGTGGTATAGAAAAACAGCACAGTGTCGGCGGCGGGTTTGAAGATGATGCGCGCCGCCACGGCGATTGCAAAGACAACGCCGACCGCGGCCATTTGCGTCAACCTGCCAAAACGCATAGTCGCCGCGAACAGAATGTAAAACAGGATTTCCAGATTGAGCGTCCAGCCCACGCCAAGCACCGGTTGGACAAAGCCTGTGACCGTATCGAGATAGGGTATGAAAAGCAGGCTATTGCTGATCTGCTCAAGAGACACTGCACGAGCGGCAAACAACCAAAGTGCGGCGACCATGAGGAAGGTCATGACCCAATAGAACGGAACGACGCGCGTGAACCGCTGCATCAAAAATGCTCGGTGGTCGCGACGTCTGTTCTCCGTCGAGAGAATCATGACAAAACCACTGATGACGAAAAACAGGTCGACGCCACTGTTTAGAACGGGAATACGCAGATCGAGCATGCCCAGTGCGGCCGGAAGATGATAGATAACAACCATGAGGGCTGCTAGCCCGCGCAGGACCTGTATCGATGTATATTGTTGAACCCGACGCGGCGCAGCGTGATCATTCTGTGGAATGATGTTCATCAAAAATGGTCCCCGGTGCGGGAGAGCTTTAACACACGTGATCGTTGGTGTGCTGATTAACTGCTGGTTTAATTAATATATAAAGTTTTAGATAAGTTTTACTGAAATTGGCGCGCGGCCACACTTGGGCTCGCCCGACTTTGTCCTGCCTCGTTGCCAAAAACTTGGCATCTCCCCGTGAAGAGGAGATTGGCCGTCATCAACGCTTCCCCGCGCTAACGGCTGGCCTCGAAGATGGCGACGGCTGCCGCTGTCAGCGCGGCGTTACCGGATGCTACCGTTCCATCAGGAAGCTCCTTGCCGTCTTCCAGTCCGACGCGCGTCGACCAACGGCGTCCCGCCGCCCGGTGCACGAAAGGCCAGACCGTGGCGTCGGCGCCGTGCAGCAGGATTGCCCGGCGCATTCCGGCGCCGTCGAGCACGGCGGCGATATCGTCGCTGATCTCCAGCGCAGCGTCCGGCTCCTGCTCGGAGATTTCGATCAGGATGCGCAGCACGCGTTTGCCATGGTCGAGGCTCACCAGCCGCTCGGCATCGGCGACCGAGGCGAGCCCGGCCTCGATACCAATGCCGCGCTGGCGCAGACGCTCCATGACGGCGGGGGCGGCGTCTTCGCTGAGATTGACCGAGGCGTAGTCGGGCAGTTCGCCCCAGCCGGCGATCGCAGCCAGTGTCCGCTGGTCGTCGTTCTCGATCCAGGCACCGGTCGACACGCCGATCAGCGTCCCCGGGCAGGCGCGGCGGAGCGCCAGCACCGTCCGGTCCATAGCCATCGGAGCCAGGCTTTCGCGACCGTCCAGCCCGCGGGCATGAACATGCAGCTCGGCGGCACCGGCAGCGACGCAGGCCGCGCCGTCACGCGCCATGGCCTCCGCGTCGAGTGGCAGGTTGGGGTGGAAGTCGGCGCTGCGCGCGCCATTGATGCAGGTCTGGACGATCATGGAGGTGGCCCGGTTAAGGTTGCTGCCAGTCTAGCGCGGGCCAGTGAAAACCGGAATCGCGCTGGCGAAGGCTCCTGACATACGGACGCGGCACAGCCTGAATCAGTCTGGCAGAATGCACCTCTATCGTGTTGTTCGGCTTAGTTTTCTTAGCAAACGAACATCCGTCGGGCAGAGTTACGGCGAAACACCCAACTCGCGTAATGCAGCGTTGGCGGCACGGTATTCGATAAAACTCTTTGGACAATGGCTGACGGTATGCCTGTAAAGCCATAGGGCGTGATCGCGGTGCCCTTTGAGCCGGCTGAGTTCCGCGCTATAGAAACTGATCTCGCAAAATTTGCCGTGTTTCCTGGTTGGATCCGAGTCATCGACGTCGTTCAATGTCGCGGTCGGCGTCTTTTCGCCAAGCAGCATTCGAACCACAGGCGCCGGCCACTTCGTCATGTCGAGCTTAGAAGCTGCCTCCCGCAAATGGCCCGCCGCACCGTTGCGTCGTTCAACAATATCCAGCCATATGGCAAAATAGGCGTAGTCGGGCTTGAGCGCGGCCGCCTTTTCAAAGTCAGCCTGCGCCTTGGCCAGCGAGCCAGAATAGAAATAGAGAACACCCCTGTTTGAGTAGCTGTACGGATAGTTCGGATCGAGCAGGATCGCTTGGTCGAAGTCAGCAATGGCTCGACCGTCGCCGGCCTTTGCCATCCAGGCAACGCCGCGGTTGTGGTAAATTCTTGCATTTTTCGGATCGAGACCAATCGCCCGGTCGTATTCGGCGATGGCCTGATCGTAATCACCTCGCTTGTTCCAGAGAAAGCCTCGGTTGCTATAGGCGATGGCAAGTGTTGGGTCGATATCGATTGCGTGGCTGTAGTCCGCGAAGGCGCGAACATCGTTCTCCTTTGCCATCCAGGCCAAGCCCCGATTATTATATGCGAGGGCCTGTTTCGGGTCGAGCTTGATCACCTGGTCGTAGTTGGCGATGGCGCGATCATTGTCTCCCTTGCTAGCCCAGGCGACACCTCGATTGAAGTACGCTTTGGGGTCTTTCGGATCGAGGCTGATCGCCTTGTCGTAGTCGGCGATGGCGTGGTCATTGTCGCTCTTGCCTGACCAGGCCACCCCTCTGTTGTACCAGATGCTCGCATCGTTCGGATCGAGGCTGATCACTTGGTTGTAGTCGGTGATGGCGCCGTCAAAATCGCCGTCCGTCAGCCGGGCGTTGCCGCGCCGGTAGTAGGCATGCGCGTTTTTCGGATCGAGGCCGATCACCTTGTCATAGTCGGCCAGGGCGCGCGCTGCATCGCCCTTGCTGGTCAACGCATCGGCTCGATCGTTCAGGGACCCGGCGTCGTTCGGGTTGAGCCTGATGGCCTGATCGAAGTCGACTATCGCGCGGTCGTCGTCGCCTTTGCGTGACCAGATCAGCCCGCGATTGTGGTAATTTCTGCCGTCTCCGGGATTGAGGCTGATTGCCCTGTCATAGTCGGCCAAAGCCCGGTCGTTCTCGCCCTTGAAGGTCCAGGCGACGCCGCGGTTGTAGTAAGCATCGCCATATTTCGGGTCCAGGCTGATCGCCTTGTCCAGATCGGCGATGCCCTTGTCGTAGTCGCCCTTGAAGACCCAGCTGATGCCCCGGTTATAGTAGCCGCTGGCGACGGTCGGGGCGATGCCGATGAACGCGCTGTAGTCGGCAATGGCGCGGTCGTAGTCGCCTCGTTCCGTTAAGGTATTGCCGCGCTTGAAATAGGCAATGCCACGGTTTTCGACAGGCTCTGTCGCATCCTCGATCATGCGCGTGCAGGCGGCGATCCGCGTGCTTGCCTCGACCTCGTCGTCGCTGACGCAGTCGCTGCTGGCGGACAAGGCCGGAAGCCCCGTGACAAGCAGGACGA
Organism: Mesorhizobium sp. M1329; assembly: GCF_040318035.1. NCBI lineage: Bacteria > Pseudomonadati > Pseudomonadota > Alphaproteobacteria > Hyphomicrobiales > Phyllobacteriaceae > Mesorhizobium > Mesorhizobium sp. M1329. Next base: position 48,890 of record NZ_JAMYLN010000028.1, read on the forward strand.
TGAGACCAGCCAGCGTGCGCCAGAAAAACCTGTGCCGTTCTCGAACCGGTCCGGTCAATTCGCTCCTCGGGTCATCAAAACTCTTGGAAATTGTCGTCACGGAACCGCGCCCAACTCGTGCAGAGCGGCCTTGGCCGCAACGTATTCGTAATAGTCCCCAGGGCAATCGCTGGCAGCGACCCGGTAGAGCCGCAAGGCTTCGTCGTCATGGCGTTGCAGCCGATCGAGTTCGGCGATGAACAGGTTCGCCTCGCACGAATTGCCACGCTTCTTGGCCGGGTCGACGTCGTCGGCTGCCGCCAGCACCTCGGCCGGCGTTAGTTCTCCAAGCAGCATGCGAACCGCTGGCGCCGGCCATTTGGTCATGTCGAGCTTTTCAGTCGCTTCCTGCAAGTGGCTCACCGCACCGTTGCGCCGCTCGGTCATCTCCAGCCAGATCGCAAAATAGGCATTGTCGGGCTTGAGCATGGCCGCGTGTTCGAAATCGGCTTGCGCCTTGGCCAGCGCGCTCGAATAGAAGGAGAGAATGCCGCGGCCCAAATAGGCATAGGCATATTTCGGATCGAGGCTGATTGCCCGATCGTAGTCGGCGGTCGCGCGGGCGTAGTCGCCCTTTGCCGACCAGACAACGCCCCGGCCATTGTAAGCACGGGCGTCTTTCGGATCGAGGCTGATCGCCTTGTCGTAGTCGGCAAGGGCGCGGTCATTGTCGCCCTTCTTGTGCCAGATACGGCCTCGGTACCTGAAGGCTTTGGCATGTCCTGGATCGAGCACGATCGCCTGGCTGTAGTCGGCGATGGCGCGGTCATCGTCGCCCTTGTGTGCCCAGGCATTGCCTCTGTTGTCGTAGGCAGTTGGGTCTTTAGGATCGAGCGTGATCGCCTGGCTGAAGTCGGCGATGGCGCCGTCATAGTCGCCCTTGTCAGACCAGACGAGGCCCCGGTTGTACCAGGCATCAACGTTTTTTGGGTCGAGGCTGATTGCCTGCGTGTAGTCGGCGACAGCGCGGTCGTCGTCGCCCTTCTTCTTCCAGGCAATGCCACGGTTGTTGTAAGCGGTGGCGTCCTGGGGATCGAGGCCGATCGCTTGGTCATAATCCGCGATAGCGCGGTCGTAATCGCCCTTGTGTTTCCAGGCAACGCCTCGATTGTTGTAAGCACTAGCGTCCTGAGGATTGAGGCCGATCGCTTGGTCATAATCCGCAATGGCGCGGTCGTAGTCGCCCTTGCGTGCCCAGGCCACGCCTCTGTTGTAGTAGGTGCTGGCCTCTTTCAGACCTAGGCCGATTGCCTGATCGTAGTCGGCAAGGGCGCGATCATTATCGCCCTTGCGTGCCCAAGCGATGCCACGATCTCCATAAGTGTCGGCATGTTTCGGGTCGAGGCTGATCGCACGATCATAATCTACAATGGCGCGGTCATAGTCGCCCTTGCGTGTCCAAGCGATGCCACGATCTCCATAAGTGTCGGCATGTTTCGGCTCGAGGCTGATCGCACGATCATAGTCTGCAATCGCGCGGTCATAGTCGCCTTTTAGTACCCAGACAGCACCACGATTGCTGTAGGCTTTGGCGTCTTCCGCATTCAGACTGATCGCCTGTTCGTAGTCGGCGATGGCTCGGTCGTATTCGCCCTTCTGTTTCCAGGCAACGCCACGGTTGTTATAGGCTCCCGCATTTTTAGGATCGAGGCTGATTGCCTGGTCGTAGTCGGCGACGGCACGATCGTAGTCGCCCTTGTCTGCCCAGGCGTTACCCCGGTTGCTGTGGGCATCGGAATGCTTCGGATCGAGGCTGATGGCCTGATCATAGTCTGTAATGGCGCGGTCGTAGTCGCCCTTGTGCTCCCAGGCGACACCTCGGCTGTTGTACGCCTCGGGGTTTGTCGGGTCGAGGCTGATCACCTGGCCAAAATCGGCGATGGCGCGATCATTTTCGCCCTCTTCGACCATTGTGATGCCTCTGACATAGTAAGCACCAGCAAATGTCGAATCGAGGTCGATAGCCTGGCCCAAATCTGCAATCGCGCGGTCGTAGTCGCCTTGTGACGCCCGTGCCTCGCCGCGCTTGTAGTAGGCAGTCGCGCGGTTGGCCACAGGCTCCGTGGGATCCTCGATCATGCGCGTGCAGGCGGCGATCCGCGTGCTTGCCTCGACCTCGTCATCGCTGACACAGTCGCTGCTGGCGGACAAGGCCGGGAGCGCCGAGACCAGTATCGCGACGAGGCAAACGAGGAATTGCGGGACTGCCCCGTCCCTTTGTCGAACCCGTCCGATCAATTCGCCCCCCATCGCGGCAAGTCCAGCTGCATTGTATTCAACGAAATCCGCGAGACAATCGCTAACGAGCTCACCCTGCAAGAAACGGGTGGTCCGCGCGCGCCGTTTCACCCATCTCAATGACAGAGAAGCCACAGGAGGCGGAGCCATGACAATCCATTCGATAGGCGCGAAAGCGGCGGTCAAATCGGCTGAGGTGCGCGTTGCCGGATATGACTGGCGGACGCTGGCCGATGAACTGAGCGGCTATGGCTGCGCAGTGATGGAAAAGCTGCTGACGCCGCAGGAGTGCCGGCAGATCGCCGGGCTCTATCCGGACGAGAGCCATTTCCGCAGCCATGTCCAGATGGCACGGCATGGTTTCGGCAAGGGCGAGTACCGCTATTTCCGCTATCCCTTGCCCGATCTGATCGGCGGCTTGCGCACCGCGCTCTATCCGCGCCTCGCTGCGGTCGCCAACGACTGGAACGCGCGCATGGGTATCGCGCAGCGCTATCCCGACGAACACGCCGCGTTCCTCAGGCAATGCCACGAGCAGGGCCAGACGCGGCCGACGCCGCTCTTGCTGCAATATGTCCCGGGCGACTTCAACTGCCTGCACCAGGATCTCTACGGCGATCTTGCCTTCCCGCTGCAGGTGGCGATCCTGTTGTCCGAATCGGGCAAGCATTTCACCGGCGGCGAGTTCGTGCTGACCGAGCAGCGTCCGCGCATGCAAAGCCGCGTCGAGGTGGTGCCGCTGCGCCAGGGCGATGCCGTCGCCTTCGCGGTCCACAATCGTCCGGTCCAGGGCACACGAGGCAATTACCGGGTCAATCTCAGGCACGGCGTCAGCCGGCTTCGCTCCGGCATGCGCCACACTGTCGGTATTATCTTCCACGACGCCAAGTAACCGAGCCGCCCGGTCGAGGCCCGGCGGCGGTTACCTGGAAAAATCGCTGCGGACGATGCCGTGGCGCTGGAGCTTGTCGTAGAAGGTCTTGCGCGGAATCCCCAACGCTTCGATCGTGCGCCTGACGTCGCCCTCGTTGCGGCCAAGCGTCTCGCGGATGATGTCGGCCTCGTAGCGCTCCAGCCGCTCCGGTAGCTTCATGGCGGTGTTCGATTGGGTCGGGGCAGGGGCTTCGGCGCCTTCCTCCAATCCAAGCACGAACCGCTCGGCGAAATGCGCCAGTTCGCGCACATTGCCCGGCCAGTCATGGTCGCTGAGATGGCGATGCACCGTCGCCGGCACTGCCGGCACCTGGCGGTGGAAGCGGGCGGCGGCGCGCTCGGCGAAATAGAAGAACAGCAGGGCTACGTCGTCGCGGCGCTCGCGCAGCGGCGGAATCGAGATCGTCACGACGTTGAGCCGGTAGTAGAGGTCCTCACGGAAAGCGCCGCGCTGGCGCGGATCGCCGAGGTCGACCTTGGCGGCGGCGACGACGCGCAGATCCACCGGCCGCACCTCGTTGGTGCCGAGCGGGGTGACCTCGCGCATCTCCAGCACACGCAGCATCTGCACCTGTGTCGAGACCGGCATGCTTTCGATCTCGTCGAGGAACAGCGTGCCGCCGCTGGCATGCTCGATGCGGCCGATCCGTTTCTTCTGCGCGCCGGTGAAGGCGCCGGCCTCATGGCCGAACAACTCGCTCTCGATGACGGTCTCCGGCAGCGTGCCGCAATTCAGCGCGACGAAATTGCCCTTGGCGCGGCGGCTCCAGCGATGCAGAAGGCTTGCCACCACTTCCTTGCCGGAGCCGGTCTCGCCGGTGACCAGTACATCGACGTCGGTGTCGGCGATCTGGCGCAGTGTGCGGCGCAGCCTGTCCATCGCCGGCGTCTGACCGATCAGCGGCAGGCCGTCCTGCGCCTCTCCGGCCGCCTCGCGCAAGGCGCGGTTCTCCATCACCAGGCGGCGCTTTTCAGCCGCGCGGCGCACGCTCTGCACCAGCCGGTCGGCGGCGAAAGGCTTTGTGATGAAGTCGTAGGCGCCGTCCTTGATCGCCTTGACGGCCATGGCGATGTCGCCGTGGCCGGTGATGAGGATGACGGGAATGTCGGCATCCAGCCGTAGGATGCGGTTGAAAAGCTGCAAGCCGTCGATCTGAGGCATGCGGATATCGGACACCACGACGCCGGCAAAACCGGCGTCGAGCCTGGCCAGCGCCTCGGCGGCCACCGCAAAGGCCGAGACCGAGAAGCCGGCAAGCTCCAGCGTCTGCGCGGTGGCCTTGAGGAGATCGCGGTCGTCGTCGATCAGGATCACCGGCGCGGCATTGTCGTTCGTCATGATGGCTTACGCTGCTGTCTGGAGATGAATGGTGAAGCGGGTTCCGCTGTCGTCGCTCGAAACTTCGATACGGCCGCCATAATCGGCGACGATGTCCTTCGAGATGACGAGGCCAAGGCCAAGGCCTTTTTCCTTGGAGGTGTTGAACGGCGTGAACAGCGATTTGAGGATCCCTGGCGGAATGCCGGGTCCGTTATCGGACACGCCGACCGTGACGCCGTCCGCGGTCTCTTCGACCGAAACCTGCACATGAGCGTCGTCGCGGCCGTCGAGCGCCTCCAGTGCGTTCTGGAAGAGGTTGATCAGCACCTGTTCGAGCCGGACCCGATTGCCCATGACCTTGAGGCTCGGCGGCGGCAGGTCGATGGCCAATGCGTCGAGCCGGCCGGCAAAGCGGCTCCTCAACAGCACGACCGCGCCCTCGATGACACCACGCAATTCGACAGGCTCGGCGGCGGTGCGGCCCTTGCGGGCAAATGCCTTCAACTCCTCGGTGATTGAGCCGATACGTTCGGTAAGGGCTGCGATAGCGCCGAGGTTTTCCTCGGCCGGCCCGGTCTGCTTGCGGTCGAGGAAGGTGCGGGCATTGTCGGCATAGGCGCGTATGGTGGCGACCGGCTGGTTGATCTCATGGGCGACACCGGCGGCGACCTGGCCGAGGATGGCGAGGCGGTTGGCCTGGACCAGATCCTGCTGCACGATTTGGAGCTTGGCTTCCGTGCTGCGGTGGTCTGATATCTCGGCCTGCAGCCGGTCGCGGGCGCGGCTCAAATCCTCGGTCCGTTCGACGACGCGGCGTTCGAGCTCGATGCGGGCCGCCTGTTCGGCGGCAATCCGCATCTGCGCCGACTGCCGGCGCCACAACAGATAGGCGGCAAGGCCGAGCAGCGGGACGACGACGCCGAGCGCAAGAAGCCGCATTTCGCGGACGGCGGCGGCGATCGGCCCTTCGACCGGGATGAGATAGTCGAGCCGCCAGGGGGTCGAAGGAACCGGCGTGGAAAGGCTGAGATACTCCGCGTCGCTGCCGCCGGGCGTCACCGCGTGAACAATCGACACATCCGGGCTGAGCGCCTGCGGGTGCATGATCGGCAACGGCACAAGCGGCGCGTCGCCGAACTGTTGGCTGTCGCGAATTGCGGCCTGCTCAGGTGCGGCCAGCGGCGCGGTTGTCATGAAGCGCCAGGACGGCACGCTGGTGATCAGGACGACGCCATTCTCGTCGCTGACATAGGCCGGGCGGTTCGCCTCGCGCCAGTCGGCTTCGAGCTGGTCGAACTCCATCTTGACGACGACGACACCGAGCGGTGCGGCTGCATCGCCGACGCGGCGCGAAATGTAGAGGCCGGGACGCTTGCTGACATTGCCGAGTGCAAAATATTCGGCGGTTCCGGCCTGCATCGCGCCGGAGAAATAATCGCGAAAACGGTAGTCATTGCCGACGAAGCTGATCGGCTCGCGCCAGTTGCTGGAGGCGATCGCCAGTCCGTCGGTGCCGATGACATAGAGTACCGACGCCTTGGTGCCGGAGACCAGCCCCTCGAGCTTGCGGTTCAGCACATCGATTGCCGCGGCATTTTTTTGCGACAGCGCGTCGCGCACTTGCTGGTCTGCGGACAGAAGCAGGGGCAGGGCGCGCGGGCTTTCGAGCACGGCGCGCAGCAGCGCGACCTTCAGATTGGCGTCGGTACGCCCCTGCGCCGCCAGGGTCCCGATCTCGGCGGTGCGGCCGTAAAGGCCGGCGCCATAGAGCGCTGCCGTGACGATCAGCAGGGCGACGGCCGCAAACAGCAGCCAGGCTCGGCGCGCCCGCCTGGCGAGTTGCTCGGGGGTCGAAGACAAGGCACCGGCGGGGCGTTGCAGCATCGCCCATTTGTGCATGAATTCGCACAAAGCACAATTCGACCTATGCGGAGATTCGCACTTGCCCATGCGTCCCGCACTGCAGTCGTTTGCGAATGCTCAACAAAATCAATGATGAAAAGCTCTTCTGCGTATCTGGCACAGCTGTTGCAAACACGAATTCAGCAGTCGCGAGGCTGCTGGTCAAAACAACTGCCCCGGGGAGTCGAGCTTTCGATCGGGGCGCCATGGAGGACGTCATGCAGACAACAATCGCTGCCACCGAGCCGCGCGGCAAAGTACCCTTATACCGGCATCTTTATGTGCAGGTGCTGGCGGCGATCGCCGCCGGCGTGCTGCTCGGCCATTTCTATCCCGAAACCGGCGAGGCGATGAAGCCGTTCGGCGACGCCTTCATCAAACTGGTGAAGATGGTGATCGCGCCGGTGATCTTCCTGACGGTGACGACCGGTATCGCCGGCGTTTCCGACCTGCAGAAGGTCGGCCGCGTCGCCGGCAAGGCGATGATCTATTTCCTGGTGTTCTCGACGCTGGCGCTGGTCGTCGGCCTGGTCGTCTCCAATGTCGTCCAGCCCGGCGCCGGCATGCATATCAATCCGGCGACGCTCGATACCACCAAGGTGGCCGCCTATGCCGAGAAGGCGCACGACACAACCATCGTCGGCTTCCTGATGAACATCATCCCCGACACCATCACCGGCGCCTTCGCACAGGGCGACATCCTACAGGTGCTGTTCTTCTCGGTGCTGTTCGGCGTCGCCCTGGCGCTGGTCGGCGATCGCGGCCGTCCGGTCGTCGATTTCCTGCAGGCGCTGACCACGCCGATCTTCCGCCTGGTCGCCATCCTGATGAAGGCCGCGCCGATCGGCGCGTTTGGCGCCATGGCCTTCACCATCGGCAAATACGGCATCGGCTCGATCGCCAACCTCGCCATGCTGATCGGCACGTTCTACCTGACCGCGCTGCTGTTCGTGCTGGTGGTGCTCGGCGCGGTCGCCCGCTACAATGGCTTCTCGATCCTGGCGCTGATCCGCTATATCAAGGAAGAGCTGCTGCTGGTGCTCGGCACCTCGTCCTCGGAAGCGGCATTGCCGGGTCTCATGGCCAAGATGGAGCGCGCCGGCTGCAACCGCTCGGTGGTCGGCCTGGTCATCCCGACCGGCTATTCCTTCAATCTAGACGGCACCAACATCTATATGACGCTGGCGGCGCTGTTCATCGCGCAGGCGACCGACACGCCGCTCACCTACGGCGACCAGATCCTGCTGCTCGCCGTCGCCATGCTGAGCTCCAAGGGTGCCGCCGGCATCACCGGCGCCGGCTTCATCACCCTGGCGGCGACGCTCTCGGTCGTACCCACCGTACCGGTCGCCGGCATGGCGCTGATCCTCGGCGTCGACCGCTTCATGTCGGAATGCCGGGCGCTGACCAATTTCATCGGCAATGCCGTGGCGACAGTGGTGGTGGCGCGCTGGGAGGGGGAACTCGACCAGACGAAGTTTGCCGCCGCCATGGCCGGCGACTTGCCGGAGGAAGTCGACCTGTCGCTGCCGGGTTTGCAGGCCGCCTGACTGTTTAGGCCACATGACTATAAGCCCGGAGGCGGTTCGCCGGCTCCGGGCAAAAGCACCGGCGGTCGTGGCATGCCGCCTGAAACGCAACCTGAAGTGGCTCTGTTTTCGACGCGGGGCTTGTTCCAGCCGCATTTGAAGGCCAGTATCCGCCATGCCTTCATGGCACCGTCCGCTTCGCTCCCGACCTGATCGCGAGGCGAGACATTTCCGTCGGGCTCGGTTGCATCTCATCCTTGCCGAAATCGTCGGAGCTTTTGCTGCCGCCGACCCCTGACCATGGCAGCAGCCTCGAAGGCAATGGCGGCCTCAGTACGAAGTCGCAAAGCGAAACGTGACCGGTCTCCTCGTGGAAAGCGCAGGCTTTCTCCCAGGGAACTCGTTGCGCGCCAAGAGGGGCGCTTGAAGAGGGGCAGGCCCATGAGCGGGCCTTTGCCGAACCAAAGCAAGATGCGAGGTCAAACGCGATGCAGTCTGTCCAAAACAGGATTCCGGTATCCATCATCATCCCGAACTACAACTATGCGCGGTTCCTCAAACGCAGCATCGACAGCGCCCTCGAGCAGGACTACGCGGATGTTGAAGTCATCGTCGTCGACGATGCATCGCAGGACAATTCCACGACAATCATGGAATCGTATCGCGACGAGATCCTCGCATGCCCGCGAGCGCAAAATGGCGGACACGCGGCGGCGTTTAACACCGGCTTTGCGGCGAGTTCGGGCAAGATCGTCCTGTTCCTCGACGCCGACGATTATCTCTATCCGACCGCCGTCTCCACCATTGTCGACACCTGGGACGAGGCAACCGCCCAGGTGCAGTCCAGACTGCATATCGTCGACGAGGGGCAACGCATCAAGGATGTCTTTCCGCCGCCCGAACTGCCCTTCGACAGTGGCGACGTCATGCCGAAACTTCTGCACAAAGGCCGCTATCAGACCACCGTGACCAGCGGGCTCGCCTTTGACCGTGCAACCCTGGAATCGATCATGCCGATACCGGAGCCGGAGTTCCGCCAGGGCGCCGACGGCTATCTGGCAACGCTGGCGCCGATGTACGGGCATGTCCAATCGATCGACGAATGCCTCGGCGCCTACCGGATCCATGGCGCCAACCATTCGGTCTTCGGTGAAAAGCTCGCCGAGCGGGCACGCTGGCGGGTAACCCACGATTTCCGCCGCATGCAGGCGCTGTCGGACCAGGCCTCCGGGATCGGCCTGACCATCGTGCCCTCGGATGCCGTGCGCCACGATCCGGTCCACCTGGAAGAGCGGCTGGCGTCGCTTTGCGCCGACAGAGACCGACACCCTGTGGCCGACGATTCCCGGCTGGCGCTCGGGGCGGCTGGCGCCGTCGCCAGCCTTGAAATGACCGCGTCACTGCGGCGGCGCGCCATCCTTGCCGCGTGGTTCCTGTCGGTCGGGGTGTTGCCGCGGAAAATGGCGACCGCGGTCCTGTCGTGGAAGCTTGACGCGTCGTCGAGGCCGGCATTTTTGAGCCGCCTGTCCAAGACCATCCGCCATGCGATGGGTTAGTGGCGATCACGGCCCCTGCTGCCGGGATCGACCCTCCGGTTCGACGGCTCGCTCGACCAGGACATGCGCCTCCCGCGCGGCCTCGATGAACGCGTCCCTGGCGGCTTCGGTCCAGCGGTCGTCGCTCATGGCGCGGCGGCATGTGCGCAGTGCCAAGCCGTGTTTGGCGCTGCCGGCGTCGCGCCAATGGGCCTCCAGCAATTCGACAGCCTGCCGTGCGTTGGAAATGTTGCGGATATCTCCCACGATGCCGACCGCAACCGCAACCGGCTTGGAAAACCATCCTTGGTTCATGGCGAAGCCTTCGACGTGTTGAACTACCTATAACGAAAATCGTAGCGCAAGGTTTCATTCGCGCCAGTCACCACGGCGTGAGGCCGCCCTCACTGCGCCTCGCGCAGCCTGACCACGACGCTGCGCGCCACAAGCACCAGCACCGTAATGACGATCAGGATCACCGAGAGTGCGGCGATCGCCGGGTCGATGTTGTCGCGCAGGCCCATCCACATCAAGCGCGGCAGCGTGATGGCGTTGACCGATGTGATGAACAGGGTGACGCCGATCTCTTCCCAGGACAGCACAAAGGAGAGCAGTGCCGCGGTGACGATGCCGAACTTGATGTTGGGCATGATGATGCGGGTGGCGCGTTCCCACACGGTCGCGCCGAGGCCGCGGGCAGCGAGGTCGATGCGGCGGTCGAGTTGGCTGAGCGATACCAGGATCAGCACCGTGGCAAAGGGCACAGTCATCACCGCATGCGCCATGGCGACACCGAGCCAGGTGTCATAGCCGAAGAACGACGAGAACCCCGAAATCGAGGTCAGCAGGAAATAGAGCGTGATTGCCGATACCACCGGCGGCACCACCATCGGCAGCAGCACGAAGCCGACCAATGCTGCCGTGAAGCGCGGCTGGAACATCCAGACGCCGAGGCTGAAGCAGAGTGCCAGCACCGTGGAAAAGGCGCTGCTGACGACGCCGATCCTGATCGAGAGCAGGATCGAATTGATCCAGCGCGGATCCTCGATCAGCGCCCGGTAATGGCGCAGCGACAGTTCGCCGGATGGCATCGCCAGCATGCGGCTCGGCGTCAGCGACACCGGAATGACGGCGAGCAGCGGCAGCAGCAGGAACAGCGCGACCAGGGCGGCGAGGATCAGCGAGATGGGACCGGGGCGGTAGGTCGGCATCGCGCTACACCAGTTGCTTTGGCCTGATATAGCGGAACAGCAGCGCCATCAGCGCGCCGACGAACAGCACCAGCACCACGCTGATCGCAGCACCCAGGCCCCAGTCCGGGCTCTGGAAGATGCGGAGATAGATCAGCTCGGCGATCATCACGCTGCGGCCACCGCCGAGGATCGCCGGCGTGACGAAGAAGCCCAGCGAAAAGACGAAGACGATCAGCGCCGAGCCGATGATGCCGGAGCGGGTCATCGGCACGAACACCGACCAGAAGGTGCGCATGCGGCTGGAGCCGAGGCCGCGCGCCGCCAGCAGCACACGGTCGTCGAGGCTGCGCATCGAAGAGGCCAGCGGAAACACCGCGAAGGGGATGAGGAAATGCGTCATGCCAACGATGACGCCAAACTCGTTGCGCACCAGCGCCAGCGGCTCCGAGATGAAGCCGACCGCCTGCAGCCAGGTGTTGATCAGGCCGCGATTGGACAAAAGCGCCACCCAGCCGAAGGCGCGCGTCAGCACAGAGATCCAGAACGGCACCAGGATGCAGAATTCGGCCACGACACGCTGCACGGGCGTGCCGCGCACCCAGACAACGGTGATGGCGTAGGCGGCGGCAACTGAAACGATCGTCACGATCGCCGCGATGCGCAGCGTGCGGATGAAGACCGACTGCACCAACTGATCCGTGAGCAGCGCATTGTACTGCCCCAGCCCCGGCGTGGGCAGCGTAAAACTCCATTTGACCACGCCAAGGAATGGCCAGGCGTAGGCCAGCACAAGAAAGAGGAGCAGCGGCGCCATCAACAGCGCCGCGCCCATCCTGTCGGAGAGGTATGCTCTCATCCGGTTATCCCGGCTTGTCAGGCGGAGATGATCTTCGTGTATTCGTCGAGTGCCGCCCCGTAGTTCTTGGCGTACCAATCCATGTCGAGCGGGATCTGCTTCTTCATGTTCTCGGGATCGACGGGGTTGATGCGCTTCTTGTCGGCAGGGATCAGCGCGTCGGCGGCCGGATTGGCCGGACCCTGGCCGAGCTTCTCGAACATGATGAGTTCCTTCTCCGGGTCCTGCGTGCTGGCGATGAACTTCATCGCCGCGTCCTTGCCGCCGGGATTGCCTTTGAGCACGGCGAGCGCGCCGGGCGAGATCAGGCCCTGGTCCCAGATGAACTTGATCTTGCCGCCGGAATCCTGCTCGATAAGCGAAGCCCGGGTCGACCAGACGATCGCCATCGAGGCCTCGCCATTGAGCAGCACGCTCTGGCTTTCGGCGCCGCCACCCCAATAGGCGACGACGTTCTCCTTGAAGGCAGCGATCTTGTCATGCGCGCGCTTCAGGTCAAGCGGATAGAGCGAGGCCGGCGCGATGCCGTCGGCAAGCAGTGCCGCTTCCCAGCTCGACACGCCCCATTTGTAGAGCGAGCGCTTGCCGGGGAATTTTGCCACGTCGAAGAAGTCGGCCATGCCGGTCGGTGCCTGGCTGCCGTATTTCTCGGCATCGTAGGCGATGACATAGGAGAAGAAATAGGTCGAGGCTGCGTATTCCCAGCCGAATCCCGGCCGCATCTTCTTCTTGTCGACGATCGAATAATCGATCGGTTCGAGCATGCCTTGCGCGCCAAGCGTGATCGCCGAGAACGGATCGACGTCGACCAGGTCCCAGGTCGGCGCGCCGCTCTTGAACTGCGCCGCGATCGCGCCTTCCGTCGGGCCGGAGCCGTCCATCTTGACGGTGATGCCGGTCTCCTTGGTGAAGGCCTGGCCGTAAGCGGCGTCGTAGGCGGTGATGGCGTCGCCGCCCCAGTTGACCAGCACCAGTTCTTTCGCCGCGGCAGAGGCGCCGGTCGAGCGCAGCAGCATCGGCGTGCCGGCCAGCACCAGCGCTGCCAGCTGCGTGAACTGCCGGCGCGAGATCTCGCCGCGCACTGCCCTGGCGGACAGCGCCTCGATGGAATTTTTCTTGGTTTGGTTTGTCATGTCAGTTCCCCTTTTTTGTCGTTGATATTTCCTGAAAGTCAGCTTGGCGACTTCGCCACGCCGATGGTCATTGTCCTCCGTTCGGAAGGAGGAAGCCTTTCTCCGCCGGCCAGGTCAGCCAGACGGAATTGCCCTTGCTGAGCGCGGAGGCGGCGACCTCGTTCGGCACCGACACCGTCACCTTGGCGCCCTGGCGCGTCGTCAGATCGAGCCGCGTCGCAGCGCCAAGATAGGTCGAGGCAACGGCAGTGGCGGCAATGCCGTTCTCGCCCGCGGCCGCTTCCGGCGCGATCGACATGTATTCGGGCCGGATCGCCAGGATGGCGTCGCCACGGACCTTCTCGGCCTTGCAGCGCATGCTGATCGCGCGGTCTTCGCAGAGGCCGGTCGAGCCATTGTCGGCCGGGCGCACGCCCTTCAGCGGCAGCATGTTGATCTCACCTAGGAACTCGGCGACGAAGCGGTTGTCCGGCCGGTCGTAGACCTCGTCCGGCGCGCCGACCTGCAGCAATTTTCCATGATTGAAGATGGCGACGCGCGACGACAATGCCAGCGCCTCGCTCTGGTCATGGGTGACGAAGACGAAGGTGGTGCCGGTCTCCTGGTGCAGCCGCTTCATCTCGGCCTGCATCTGGCCGCGCAGGCCCTTGTCGAGCGCCGAAAACGGCTCGTCGAGCAAAAGCACACCAGGCTCGAACACCAGCGCCCGCGCCAGCGCGACCCGCTGCTGCTGGCCGCCGGACAATTGCGACGGCAGTTTCTTCTCGTGGCCCTTAAGCCCGACGCGCTCGATCATCTCGCCGACGCGGCGCTTGATCTCAGCCGCCGATTTCTTGCGCACCTTGAGCGGGAAGGCGATGTTGGCCTCGACGCTCATATGCGGGAACAGCGCGTAGCCCTGGAACACCATGCCGGCGGCGCGCTGCTCGGCCGGCCGCTCGGTGATGTCGACGCCGTCGCTGTAAAGGCGACCGTCGGTCGGCTGAATGAAGCCGGCAAGGATCATCAGGAAGGTAGTCTTGCCGGAACCGGAGGGGCCGAGCAGGGTGAGGAACTCGCCACGGCCGATATCGAGCGTCAGATCGTCCAGCGCACGGAACGAGCCGAAGCTCTTGCCGATCCCGATTGCCTTGATCTCTGCGGCCCGGCCGGGTTGCTGCATCCTGCCCTTTCCTTAGCGTAGGCGAAATCGTAGGCAGGGCGGCGGCTCACCGCAACCGAATAGTTTTCGCCTGATCGGCAAATTTGATTCATCTATGCCCCAATCTTCCCCCTCCGGGGGGAGATTAACGCTGGTTCTCCGACAGCTTCGACCTCAGCCACCGCCCAAACGCTTCCAGCACCGGATGCGCCGCCTTGGCGTGCTCGGAAACCAGAAAATACGAGCGCGGTGAATTGATCGCGATGTCGAAGGGGCGCACCAGCCGGCCTTCGCTCAGTGCCCGGCCGCTGGTCAGCTCGTCGCCCATGGCGATGCCCTGGCCGGCGATCGCCGCCGAAAAGACCAGGTTCATGTCGGAAAAGAAGATGCCGCCTTCCGGGTCGGGGTTCTCGACCTTGGACAGCGCCAGCCAGCGCGCCCAGTCCTCGGTATCGCCGAGATGCAGGAGATTGGCGGGCAGCACGTCTGCCGGCTTGGAGAAGCCGCCGATCTTGTTGAGCAGCGTCGGGCTGCACAGCGGCGTGAACGAGATCTCGCACAACAGCTCGACCGCGCGGTTGGGCCAATTGCCTACGCCGAAGGCGATGAAGGCGTCGGCCTCGGCATTGCTGACGTCGTCGAGGCGGCGCGGCGTCAGGATGCGCAGCGCGACATCGGGATACATCTGCCGGAACTCGCCGATATGGGTGCACAGGAACAGCGAGGCGAAACCCGGCGTACAACTGACGCTGAACGAGCCGCCGACGCCGGTGCCGGCATGGCGCGTCACCGCGTCACCCAACACCGTCAGCGCCTTGCGCACATCGCTGGCATAGCGCTGGCCTCGCGGGGTGAGCGCTACGCCCTTGCCGATGCGCTCGAGCAGGTCGAAGCCGAGATCGCGCTCGAGCAGGCGCAGTTGATGACTTACGGCACTGCGGGTCAGATGCAGTTCGTCGGCGGCGCGCCAGACGCTGCCGTGGCGGGCAAAACTGTCGAGGGCGCGCAGCGCCTGCGTCGAGGGAATTCTCAAGAGGTGAACCGAATTTGCATGAGCCGGGAAAACATATCACTTTTTGGCGGGGCGCTTCACTGCTTTCTTTCCGCCATGGAGAAACCGGTGACCTCGGCGCAAGCGACCGCGCTTGCCTGTCTGGACGACATCCAGCCGTCGCTGTCGGCGTGGACGCGGACCATCTTCGACTTCGGCGAGACCGCCTGGCGCGAATACCAGTCGGCCGCCTGGTATGTCGAGCATCTGAAACACGAAAGGTTTTCGGTCGAGGAGGGCTCGGGCGGCATGCCGACCGCCTTCTGCGCCCACTGGACCAACGGGACCGGCCCGACGATCGGCTTGTATGCCGAATACGACGCGGTGCCGGGCAATTGCCAGGATGCGGCGACGGTGAAGCGACCGCGTCCGGGCCTCGGCGAACAGGCCGGCGGCCACACCGATCCGCATTCCGGGCTCGGCATTGCCAGCTTGGGCGGGCTGCTGGCGACCAAGGCGGCGATGCAGCGCCACGGCATATCAGGCACGCTGCGCTTCACCGGCGAACCGGCGGAGAAGGTGAGGGGATCGAAGCCGATCCATGCCGCCAAGGGCTATTATGATGGGCTGGCGGGCATGGTCTCCTTCCATCCTTTTTACATGCTGCCGCTGTGCAATACGGCGCGCTGGGACACGCATTGCGGTGCGGCCTACGCGATGATCTACCGCTTCATCTGCGACGAGCCGGAACATTGGGCGAGCGCGGCAGGCACCGCAGCACCCATCCCGCAGGCGCATTCGGCGGTCAGGGCGCCCGGCGCCAACGACGCGCTCATGATGATGTATATGGCCTCCAAGGCGCTGCGCGATTCCATGCTGCCGCACCAGGGCGGCTGGTCGATCAGCGAGGCGATCCTGACGGCGGGCCAGGCGACTGCCGACAATCTGCCGGCCGGGCTGGGCGAGATCCAGTACATGATCCGCGCGCCGACGCTGGCGATGGCCGAGCAGGTCACCGCCGTGCTCGACCGCAATGCGGAAGCCGCAGCCAGGATGAGCGGCTGCCGCCATGAGCGGCACTGGGTGTCGAAGTCGCGACCGGGGCTGGCCAATCACGTCATGGCCGGCATTGCCTTCGACGCGCTGGCGGCGGTCGGGCCGCCGCGTTGGGACGAGACGGCCAAGGCGATCGCCCGCGAAATCCAGGTCAATGCCGGCGGCGAGGCGACCGAGGAACCATTCATCTATGAACTGGAGCGGCTGATTGCGCCGCAGGTGGCCGAGGCGCTGCTGCGCCGCGACCTGCCGCCGTCGCAGCTCAATTCCACCTCAGACGACTACACCGACATGTCGTGGCACACGCCGACGGCGCGGTTCTATGTAGCCCGCCCGGCACTGCGCTCGGAGAATGGTCACGCCTATCCGGCCTGGGCGATGAATGCGCTGGGTGGCATTTCTGTCACCATCGACCCGATGGTCACCTGCGCAGCAAAGACGATCGCGCTCGCGGCACTTCGCCTGCTGGAAGACAAGGCCGCCCGCGATGCGGCGATGGACGAATTCGTCGCCCGCACCGGCGGCGGGATCGGCGGCACGAGTTGGATCGCGCCGCTCTGCGACTACGAGCCGCCGATTGGATTTCGCTGGCCGGAATACATCACCACCCCGCGCGGACGGGACTGGTGGATACCAGGCAACCAAGCCGCATGATCAACCAAGCCGCCCCCTTCACGAGGAGAACCCTATGACCGTCCATGACCGCATCGTCGCCGAGCCGTTTTCGCTGCAGCGCCGCAACCCGGCCGGCGGCACCAAGCCGCTGACCGCCTGGGGCTTCGCCAACGAGACCGACGTGCTGACCGACGTGCTGCTCGGCTCGCCGAATTTCCTGCGCCATCTCTCGACCAGCTCGCTGTCGCGAAAACATCTGCGCGAGGCGCCTTGCAACGTCCAGATCGCGCAGGCACAGCACAAGGACCTGGCCGCCGCCTACGAGCATTTCGGCGTCAACATCCACTGGCACGAGCCGACGCCGGAGCTGCCGATGCAGGTCTATTCGCGCGATTCCAGCGTCATGACGCCCTACGGCGCCATCATCACGGCCATGGCCCAGTGGTGGCGGCGCGGCGAGAACTACGCGGCGATCCGCACCTATGAGAAGCTCGGCATCCCGATCTACGACATGGTCACCGCCGGCACCCTCGAAGGCGGCGACTTCAATGTCATCGAGGATGGCGTGGTGCTGATCGGCTGCGGCGGCGCCCGCACGCAGGAGGAGGGCGCCCGCCAGGTGCAGGCCTGGTTCGACAAGGAGGGCTGGGAGACCCGCATCGCCTTTATCGACGAATATTACGTCCATATCGACCTGATGGTGGTGCCGATCGCTGAAAAACTGACCGCCGTCTGCCTTGCCTGTACGGAGCCGGGCATCGTCGACTGGCTGAAAGGCAAGGGCCACGAGATCATCGACGTGCCGTTCCAGGACACGATGGCGCTCGGCTGCAACTTCATGTCGCTGGGCAAGGACCGGGTGATCGCGCCGACGTCCAGCCAGACGCTGATCGGCCAGCTCAAGGCGCGCGGCTTCGAGGTGGCGGCCATCGATATGAGCGAAATCTCGAAGACCGGGGGCGGCATCCACTGCATGGCGCAGGCGCTGAAGCGCGAGCCGGCCTGAGAGGCCGCCTTTAGTCCGGCCGCTTCCGCGAGGGGGCCATTGTCAGGAAGGTCGATCCCGCCTGGCTCGCGGCAACGCGCCTACAGCTCGATGAGCTTTCCCTTGCGCAGACGCTTGGCGCAACGATAGGCGAGATCGGCGGCGACCATGTCTTCCATCGCAATGCCCATCGCCTTGTAGGTGGTGATTTGTTGATTGGAAACGCGACCCGGCGCGCGGTCGAGCAGCATGGCGCCAAGCTCGGTGCCGAAATCCGGGTCGAAGCCGGCAAGCTCGCAGGAACCGACCGGGGTCGGTTTGAACGCATCCTTGGTTTCGACAAAAAGACTGGACTTGCCGATGAGCTCGATCGGCATTTCACCGCCGGGCGGTGCCACCCCGACCGACGAGACATGCGTGCCCGGCTGGACCCAGCCTGCGTCGATCACCGGCTGGTAGGAGTGGGTCGCCAGGCACACCACGTCGGAACTGCGCACTGCCGCCTCGAGGTCGGCGACCGCCACCACCGACGGATGCAGCCGGGCAAGTGCTGCCGCATCGTCGAAGCTCTTCGAAGCGACCCGAATTTCGGCAAAGTCGCGCACCAGCGGCAACAGATGCAGGTGTTGGTTGGCCTGCACGCCGGCGCCGATCACTGTCGCTATCCTGGCATCCCGGCGGGCAAGGGCGCGCACCGACAGCACGGCGGAGCCGGAGGTTCGCACCGCGGTTATGAAGGTGCCATCCATGATGCAGACCGGCAGGCCGGACAGCGGATCGAACAGGCTGATGGTGGCGAGGTGGCTGGGCAGGTTCTTGGCCAGGTTGGCTTCGAAGACATTGACGACCTTGACGGTCAGGTTCATGCCCTCCATCCAGGCCGGCATGGCGAGGCTGTAGCCGGCTCCGGGGATGTCGAGCTGTGGTCGGGGTGGATTGACGACCTTGCCTTGTGACAGCGCCTTGAAGCCGTCTTCTAGAACATCGAGAAGCTGGCTGAGGTCGATGCACGCCATCACGTCGGCTTCGCTCAGCACCAGGATCTCGGTTGCTCCCTTGCTGATTTCCGCCGCACTCTTGCCGGCTTGGCTGAACGCTTCCCTGGTCATCCTGCACTCCTGTGTTCGTCGAAATCGGCTCACCACATCTGCTTTGAGTGGGTGAGGGAAGCGCAGGCTATTGCGAAGTTTGATGTGATGAAATACGTTGATTTTGGCATCTCTGCGTGAAATCAGCACATAAATCCCTGAGATAGAGTGGATTGTGAATGGACGACCTCGACCAGATAGACCGCAGCCTGCTCCGGCTGCTGCAGGAGGACGGGCGCCGGACGACGCTTGATCTTGCCGGGCGTGTCGGGCTGTCGCCGACCGGAACCAGCCAGCGGGTGAAGCGCCTGTTCCGCGACGGGTTCATCACCGCGGTCAGGGCTATGCTCGATCCGCGCAAGGTCGGCAGGGGAACGCTGGTGTTCATCGAGGTCCGGCTTGACCACACGGCGCCGCATGTCTTTGACCGCTTCGCCGAAGCCGTGGCGAAAGCTCCGGAGGTTCTGGAGTGCCATATGGTGGTTGGCGGTTTCGATTATCTGGTCAAGGCGCGGATCGCTGAAATGGCGGTGTTCCAGGATTTCCTGCAGCGGGTTATTCTGCCTCTGCCCGGCGTGCGCGAAACACACACTTTCGCCTCCATCGCCGATGTCAAGCCGAATGCCCTCTTGCCGGTGTGATCAGATGGAGGAGGGGTATGCTGTTCAGGGCGACCTTGAACGCATCTTCGCCACCTTATCGCTCCCCCTGGCGCGCCTTCCGATGCAGAGATGCCGGAGACCGGCTCTAGCCTTGCAGGGTCAGCAGGTTCGCGTCGCGCGCGAGCCGCCACTCACCATCGGCCTCCTTGCGCAGGAGCGTCAGCGCATATCCCGATCGATGGACCGGCTCGCCATTCGGCGGGGTCGCGGTCATGTCGATGCGGCTGCGGATAAAGGCCCAATTGCCGAGAAGCTGTAGTTCCACGATATCGCTGGTGCCGTCGATATGAACGCCGGCCGTCTCCTGCGCGGCCGCCGCGAAGATCTCCTTGTCGAAGGGTTCCCGGCCGGGAACCATGAAGATCGCATCGTCCGTCATCAAGCTGAGGACAGTCGCGATGTCTCCACGCTTGCTCGCATCCATCCACGTCCCGACCAGCGTTCGGATTGCTTTTTCGTCGTCCGTCATCCGTTATCTCCTTGGCATCTCGCGGTCATCGATAGCGCACGGCGCTCCTCCCTCGCCCCAACATAGGGCTTGGATCGCTCTCGTCATCGATTGCAGTGCGTCGCGCGGCGTGGGCATGGTCCGCGAAACGGCAGGTCCGGGCCCTCGATGCCTATCGCCAGCCGCCCGAGGCGGTGATGCGCTCGCCGGTCAGCCATGACGCCTCGTCGGAAGCGAGGAACACCGCGACGCGGGCGACGTCGTCGGGCAGGCCGAAGCGGCCGAGCGGGGTCATGGCGACGATCTGCTTCTCGAATTCGCTGCCGACGATGCCGATGCGTGCGAGGCCTTCGGTATCGACACCGCCGGGCGCGATGGCGTTGACGCGGATATTGCGGGCGCCGAGCTCCCGCGACATCGACAGCGTGATCGTGTCCACCGCACCCTTGGCGGCGGCGTAGACAAGCGAATTCGGCTGCGGATTGCGGCTGGCGACCGAGCTTATGTTGATGATGCTGCCGCCGCCCGGGCCAAAATGCTTCACTGCTGCTTGCGTGGTCAGAATGATGCCCAACACATTGGTGTCGAACTCACGGTGAAACTCGGCCTCGGTCACCGCTTCCAGCGGCTCGAATGCGAAGACGCCGGCATTGTTGACCAGTATGTCGAGACCGCCAAACTCCGATTTTGCCACTTCGAAAAGACGACACACGTCGGCCGCTTGCGACACGTCGCCTCGGACGGCGAGGGCGCGGCCGCCACGGTCCTCGATCTCGGCGACGATCCGCTCGGCGCCTTCTCGCGACGAGGCGTAGTTGACGATCACCGCGGCGCCGGCCGTGGCAAATCTCTTGGCAATGGCGGCGCCGATACCCTTGGATGCGCCGGTGACGATGGCGACCTTGCCGTTCAGCTTGCTCATCAATCTCTCCTTGTCGACGATGAGCGGTATCTAATGGTGATCAAAAAGCGTATTAGGATGCCTACGCTCCGTTCTTTCGTGCCTGGAATTCCGGAATGACCACCATCCTCGAAAAGACCGCCGGTCTCGTCGCCTTCGTCCGAACCGTCGATGCCGGCTCGTTCCATGCCGCCAGCCGGCTGGTCGGCTCCAGCCCGTCGGCGGTGTCGAAAAGCGTGGCGCGGCTCGAGCGCCGGCTCGGCGTCAGGCTGATCCAGCGCTCGACGCGCCGGCTCGGGCTCACCAGCGAAGGCCTCGCCTACTACGAGCGGGTGGCGCCGCTGCTCAGGGCGCTGGATGATGCCGAGGACATCGTCCAGATGGCCGATACGGCGCGCGGCCTGCTGCGCGTTACGGCGCCGGTCGAACTTGGGCGCGGCCTGATCGCCGCATGGGCGCAGGCGTTCCTTGCGCAGCATGGCGAAGTGAAACTCGAGCTCAGCGTCACCGACCGTCACGCCGACCTGATCCGCGAAGGCTATGATGTTGCCGTGCGCATGGGGGCGCTGTCGGACACCGGGCTGGTTGCCCGCAAGATCGCCAATCTGCCGATCGTGCTGGTGGCATCGCCAGCCTATGTCGAGCGGCGCGGCCGTCCGGCATCGGTCGAGGACCTACGGGATCATGATTTCGTCCGCCACCAGATGGCAGGCCGGCCTTATCCGGTCACGTTTGCCGATGGCGCGATGATCGTGCCGGATGGCCGGTTAGACACCGACGACGGCGGCGCCATCCGCAATGCGGCACTTGCTGGCGCCGGCATCGCGCATCTGATGCGGTTTGCGGTGCAGGACGATCTCGACGCGGGCCGCCTGGTCCGCATCCTGCCCGAGGTGGCGATGCCGACCATGCCGGTGCACATCGTCCATGCCTACGGGCGGCAGCTGCCGGTCCGGGCGCGGCTGTTCGTCGACTTCCTGGCGGGCCAAATGGCGGCACTGACGCGATAGGGCGGGGCGGAATGGCCTCCGCAGCCGATCCGACGCCGTCGCAAGCAAGATTCTTGCCCCCATCACCCGATCATCAGAACGTGATCTTCACTGACTCGGCGCTGCGGTTGGCCGGGCCGTGATGGACGGCCTCGATATTGTTGCCGTCGGGATCGAGCAGGAAGGCGGCATAGTAACCGGGGTGATAGTGCTGCCGCTCGCCCGGCGCACCATTGTCGGTGCCGTCGGCCTCAAGCCCGGCCTTGTAGAAGGCATCGACCATCGCACGGTCCTTTGCCTGGAAGGCAAGGTGATGGCGGCCGGTCAGCTTTCCCTGGGCTGCCGGGCTGTCGGGGCTGGAGATGAACAGCTCGTCGGCCCAGAAATAATCATTGCCGGCGCCACCGATCGGTACGCCGAGCACGTTGAGAACCGCCTCGTAAAAGCGCCGGCTGGCCGGAAGATCCCTGACCACCAACTGGATGTGGTCGATGAGACGGCCGCGATGAAGTTCCATGCCCGATAGCTCCTGATCGCCAGGCTGGAAATCTAGCTCAGGACGATGCACGGTCAATGGAATGGAACAATTGAGCGGCGCAATTTCCTGACTGGATAAAAAATGCAACCGGATTGTCGGATTCAAAAGTTGTCCAACGTCCTTCGGACGCAAGCGGCTCGGCGAAGCTCGAAAAGGTCGTGCCGTATCAACGCTTCCGGCATGGGAGAAACTTGAAATGAGCCTTCCCTATCGTTGGGTTATCGTCGCGGCTGGCGCGCTGATGACCTGTGTCGCCCTCGGGGCGATGTTCTCGCTGGCGATCTTCCTCGAACCGATGGCGCTCGACACACAATGGTCGCGCGCCGGCATATCGAGTGCCATGACGCTGAACTTCCTTGTAATGGGTCTCGGCGGCTTCGCCTGGGGCGCCATTTACGACCGCTTCGGCGCCCGCATCGTCGTCATGACCGGCGCCGTGCTGCTCGGCCTGGCGCTGGTCCTGGCCAGCCGCACCGGTTCGCTGCTCGTTTTCCAGTTGGCCTACGGCGTGCTCGTCGGCCTCGCGGCAAGCGCCTTCTTCGCGCCGATGATCGCGCTCACATCCGCCTGGTTCGACACGAACCGCAGCCTCGCCGTCTCGCTGGTCTCGGCCGGCATGGGCGTGGCGCCAATGACCATCTCGCCCTTCGCCCGCTGGCTGATTTCGGCCTACGACTGGCGTACCGCAATGTTCGATATCGGCATAACGGCGTGGGTGCTGCTACTGCCGGCCGCGCTTCTTGTGCGCCAACCGCCCAAGCCCGCTGCCGACGGCGCTGCCCCAAGCGTTGCCGCCGAGGGCGCCGGCATGACGGTTCCGCAGGCGCTGCGCTCGCCTCAATTCATCGTGTTGGGACTGACCTTCTTTGCCTGCTGCGCAGCGCATTCGGGGCCGATCTTCCATATGGTGAGCTATGCCATGCTGTGCGGCATAGCGCCGATGGCGGCGGTCAGCATCTACAGCATCGAGGGCCTGGCAGGGCTAGGTGGCCGGCTGCTTTACGGCGTGCTTGCCGATCGGCTGGGCGTCAAACCGGTGCTGATCACCGGGCTGGCCATACAGGCCGTGGTCATCGCAGCCTATCTGGCGGTCAGCGAGCTTGGTCAATTCTACACGCTCGCTGTCATCTTCGGCGCCACCTATGGCGGCGTCATGCCGCTCTATGCGGTGCTGGCGCGCGAATATTTTGGCCAGCGCATCCTCGGCACGGTGTTCGGTGCCGTAACCATGCTGTCCAGCCTCGGCATGGCTTTCGGCCCGCTCGCCGGCGGCATGGTGTTCGATGCCTATGCCAGCTATTCTTGGCTGTTCATCGGCTCGGCTCTTGTCGGGCTTGGCGCGATGGCGATTGCGATCGCCTTCCCGCCGCTGCCGCGCAGGGAGTTGCAACCGGCTTAAAGCCGGATCGGCGGAAAAGGGCGGCCGCTTGGATGGCAAGCGGCCGCGATCCAAAATAGCTGGTGCGTTCCAAGAAAGCGGGCTGGCCCGTGCTCGGTTCGATATTCTGAAAGAGAGTTGCTATGCTTGCAGGGCCACCACCTCGGCGCCATCAAGCGTGTAGCGCGCATAGCGGAAATCGCGAATTCTCGCCAATCTGTCGCCCGCCCATTCCAGCAGAATAAAGTATCTTGGCCCTCCGGCCGAGTCATCCGGATCGATCACCAGAATGGCTGGGTGCCGATCGACCAGGCCTGGAAGCAGCCGCCAATCGTGGATACCCGCGTAATTGTGGAAGTACCGGCCCACTTTCGTGCGGCCGCTCGCCCGGAGCCGGTTGACGAGGTCAAGCCGCACGTCCTCGGCCAGCATGTCGCGGATCGCATCGAAGTCGCGGGCGTTGAACCGCTCCACGTAGGCTGCCAGACGCGCCCGCTCGGGCTCGGCCAACACCGGCACAGGCCGATCGTCAGGCTCGCCGGCGACTTCGCGCAGGCGCAGACGGCCGCGATGCAGTGCGGCTTTCACCGCCGGAACGCTGCTGTCGATAATGTTGCCAATCTCTTCGATCGTATAGCCGAGCACATCCATGAGGATGACGCTGCTACGCTGCGCTGCGGGCAGGCGCATGAAGGTCCGCAGGCTTGCGGCTGCAGTGTGCCGGCCCTCGGCCGACATGCCGGGGTCAGGTATCGTGTCGATATCCTCGACGGCATGCGCGGCATCAACCCTGGCGCGACGGCGTAGGTGGTCGAGTGCTGCATTGTGCGCGATGCGGAACAGCCAGCCCTCGACATTGGCTATCGGCCCGGTCCCGGGGAACGCCTCGAGCGCCTTGACCGTAGCTTCCTGAACGACATCCTCGGCATCGATCACCGAACCTGTCATGCGGGCGCAATAACGGTGCAGTTTCGGCCGCAATTCGCCGAGCAGCCGGTCAAACGGCTCCCGTCCTTCTGGCGTGCCGATTGCGGATCCGGTCATCGCACAAGGGTCGATTTCATGCGTATCTCCCAGGCAGAGGCGCCCGCCATCGGGCGCAGCGTCCTATAGACGCTCGACGATGGCAAAAGGATTCGGTCGAAAAAACTTTCTTTAGCTGGAATCCTTTGGTGGTGCCTACGCGTCTCTGCATCGTGGGCCCGCGAACCTGGCGGGCCCTCTGTTCAAGCCGGAGGCATCCATAGTCATGAGCAAGCAAAGCGCGGCATCAACGAAGGTCTGGGTTCTCGCCCTCACGTCGATAGGCTCCTTGATGGTCGTTCTCGATGCGATGGTCGTGGCGACCGCATTAAGTACGATGCGGGTCGAACTCGATGCCTCGCTGGAGACGCTGCAATGGACGATGAACGCCTACAATTTGAGTTTTGCCGTCCTGCTCATGACCGGGGCGGCGCTCGGTGACCGGTTCGGCCGACGCCGCATCTTCATCGCCGGATTGGCGCTGTTCGTCGCAGCGTCCGTTGCCTGCGCGCTCGCTGGAAATGCCGGATTGCTGATTGCGGCCCGCGCGGTTCAGGGCGCGGGTGCCGCAATGGTCATGCCGCTGGCAATGGCGCTGCTGAGCGTCGCTTTTCCCCCGGAGGAACGAGGCAAGGCGCTGGGTATCTTCAGCAGCATCACCGGACTGGCCCTGATCATCGGCCCGATGGCGGGCGGTGCAATCTCCGAAGGCCTCTCCTGGCACTGGATCTTCTGGCTCAATGTCCCGGTCGGCATCGTTCTCATCCCGCTGGTGATGCGTCGAATTCCGGAGAGTCACGGGCCGGGCACGGCAATCGATGTCCTTGGCGTCGTGCTGGTCACTGCGGCGGCATTTGGAGTGGTCTGGGGTCTGATGCGCGGCAACATCGTGGGCTGGAGCGGCTCTGAAGTGCTGACGGCGCTGACTGCCGGACTGCTTCTCGCCATCGCATTCGTCCTTTGGCAGTTGCGTACCCGTGAGCCCATGCTGCCTTTGCGGTTCTTTCGGGCGCGCGCATTCTCCTCGGGCGTAGGGGCGAACTTGCTGCTCTGCGCCGCCATGTACGGCCTCGTATTCCTGTTGCCGCAGTTTCTGCAGTTTTCCCAGAGCCGTGGGCCGCTCGGCGCCGGCATGGGATTGCTGCCCTGGACCGCCACGCTTTTCGTGGTCGCACCGATCGCCGGCAGCCTGATCAACCGCGTCGGCGAGCGCTGGCTTGTCGTGGTCGGATTGATCCTGCAGGCAGCCGGAATGGCTTGGCTGGCGCAGATCGCAGCACCTGATCTGCCCTATATCCAGCTAGTCGCGCCGCTGATCATTACCGGTGCCGGCGTGTCGATGGCTATGCCGGCCGCGCAGAACGCGGTCCTCAATGCGGTTGCGCGACCGGAAGTCGGCAAGGCCGCCGGCACGTTCAACACATTCCGTTTTCTGGGCGGCGTGTCCGGGATCGCCATCGCCGGTGCGGTGTTCGCCGGGACCGGAAGCTTCGCGTCCACCGACGCGTTCAGTGATGGCTTCACCTCGGCAATCGACGTCTCCGCTCTGCTCTCGCTCGCCGGCGCGCTCGTCGGAATGGGCCTCCCGGAGCGTCGCACAGTGGCGCTCGCGAACGCGAGCAAGGAGGCGTAACTCGGAGGCGGGCTGGAGGCTCGCGCGCTTGCTCCCGCTGTTGTTGCGCTAACAGCTGCCGCGCCAGCGCAGCAGAAAGGTCGCCGAGCATCGGATCGGTCCGTACGGGCGGCGAACATGTTGCATCGCAGCACCCTGCCGCCGATATCGGCGAGCCAAGGCAGCGCGCGAAAATCGTCAAAAATGGACAATTCGGGCTGTTTCCTGCAGTTTTTTGGCCTTTATTAGCCGCACCTCACGTTCCTGTTTCAAATGTGTCAACTTTTTGTGTTGCGTTGCACAACGGTGGCCCTATTCTGCGTGAGGGGGGCGCTTCCGATTGGAAATGCGCCGTGAACGACGCCGCCATGTTGACCGATTGGCAGTTTCGCCGTCCCGCCGGCATACGCCGCTAATGGGAAACGCGCGCGACACCCAATTGGACGCGCTGAGGGCCATCGCCGTGACGATGGTGCTGTACTCCCATTTCTTTGCGGCGGGCGGGTCCTCGTTCTGTGGCCATATCGGCGTGCGTCTTTTCTTCGTGCTGAGCGGCTTTCTGATCACCCGCCTGCTGCTCGAAGCCAGATCGGCCGCCGAATTCGAAACCGGACCGGCGCTGAAATCCTTCTATGTCAGGCGGGCGCTGCGGATATTCCCGCCCTATTTCGCCGTGCTGGGTTTCGTCTGGCTGGTGGACCTGGAGCAGTCGAGGGGTTCGCTGGTCTGGCATGCGCTCTACCTGTCGAATTTCTGGTACGCAGCGCAGAATGAATGGACGCCGTGGCTGCTCTGCCATTTCTGGAGCCTGAGCATCGAGGAGCAGTTCTACATCGCCTGGCCGCTGATCGTTTTGCTGGCGCCGCGCCGGCGCCTCGAAGCGATCTGCGCCGGCGTCATACTGCTGTCGCTGGCCTATCGCTTTTACTGGCCGATCGCTGGAACGCCCAGCCTGGCGCGCGACCTGCTGCCGCCGGCGTCGATGGACGCGCTGGCGTCCGGTGCGCTGCTTGCCGCCTACCGGTCAAGAGCTGCTGGCTTGCCGCAATGGCTTCGAGTTGGCTGGCCGGGGCTCGCTGCGGCGTTTTTCGTTCTGCAGTGGTTTGCGCCGGCGCCGGCAAATCCGGGGCAGGAATGGGCCCGCTGGCTGCTGTTGCAGATCCTGCCTCTCGTGCCGCTGGTGGTCATCGTTGCAAGCTGTTCGACAGGCGTTGGCGGCTATATCGGAAAGCTTCTCGAACTGCCACCGCTGCTTGGCCTTGGCCGCATCAGCTATGGCGTCTATCTCTACCATCCCATAGTGCTGTCGCTCGCCGTCAAATCGCAGCCTTGGATCCCGCTCAACGTCTCGGAACAAGGGCCGGGACGGTTCCTGGTCGCGGGAGCGGCGACGCTCATGCTGGCCTTGGTCTCGTGGCTGCTTTTCGAGAAGCCGCTCAACAGCCTCAAGCGCCATTTCCCCTATGTTGCTCGAAAAGGCCGCGGCGCCACCCCGGCAGGCATCGACGTGGGCAATGCCGGATGGCTCGCGGCGGGAGCATATCTGGGCAGGCCGCTTGATGGTGGCACTTCACCGTTGCCACGCAAGCTGCAACGAACCGATAGGAGCTGATCATGGCTGCTCCCTTGGTGTCAGTTCTGCTGCCGATCTACAATGCGGGACCTTACCTCGCCGCTGCGCTGGGCAGCATCCTGCGCCAGGATTACGAGCGTGTGGAGGTCATCGCCATTAATGACGGCTCGACGGACAACTCGCTGCAGATCCTGCAGAAATATCGCCAGGCCGACAGCCGCATCTCGATCATCTCACGCGAAAACCGTGGCCTGATCGCAACGCTCAATGAAGGCTTGGCGGTGGCCCGCGGCGATCTGGTCGCCAGGATGGATGCCGACGACATTGCCTATCCCCGGCGCCTGTCGCGGCAGGTCGCGCTATTTAACCAGCAGCCTGACCTTGCGCTGTGCGGTGCAGGCTTCGACACCTTGCTCGGCAACCGCGTCGTCAGGGGTTCGCCCGATCCGATATTCCAGGACAATAGCTTGCGGATATTGTCGATGTTCTTCACGATCTTCATGCACTCCACCGTGGTATATAACAGGAATGTCATAGAAGAAGACGTTCTATATTATGACACGAGCTACAAGCATGCCGAGGATTTCGACCTGTTCAGGCGGCTGACCGACCGCTACCCGGCGGCCATGATCCCCGAAAGCCTGATCGCCTATCGTATCCACGACGACAGCGTGACCAACAGGCACAAGCGCGAAATGCGCAGGACGCATTTGAAGATCGTCGCCGAGAACCTAGAGCGCGAAGGGCTCGCACAAGAGACGCAAGGCCTCCGCGACATCGGTGAGGTCCTGTCGATTGGCACGGTTCGCCGTGCCGCCGAATGGATCCTTGCGCTGGAAGAAAGGATTGCCGCCCTGCCGGCCGAGACGCGGCCGAGCTACCAGGCCGGCACACTGAACCTGTTCTATTTCCTCTATCAGCTGATATCGGGAGAAAGACAGCCGCTGCTGATGCACGAATTCCTGACACGGACGGCGAAATGGAAGCTCATCCGGCGCCGCGAGCAATACGTGTTTCGAACCGGTGCCTTCGCGCCGCGCTTCAGCCTCGCCTCGATGTCGGTCACCAGGCAGGTGGATGCCCTGTCGCGTTATCTGCAATCCGTGCCGGCCGCGGCGGTTTTGCCTTCCCTTGAGTTGAGCTAGCAACGCATGTTCGTCAAATCGCACCAGCTTCAGCAGCGCGGCCACTCGACGGTACCGGCGGCCATGTCGCCGCGGCCGCAGCATGGACCGGCGCCGGCGGTCAGCTTCATCGTCTGTACACGCGACCGCGTCAGCGTGCTCGAGCCTTGCATAAAGTCGATCCAGGCTGCGTGCCGCCCATGCTGACTTTGCCGCCGAGCTGGTGGTTGTCGACAATGGCTCGACCGACAGCACGGCCAAACGGCTGGCCAGCATCGCCGAACTTTCGGACATCCCGTTCACGGCTATTCGCGAACCACGACCCGGATTGGCGGCCGCCCGCAATGCCGGGCTCGAGCGCGCGCGGGGCCGCGTGCTGGTCTTCGTCGATGATGATTGCGCGGTCCACAAGGATTATCTGCGCGATCTGCAGCGGCACTATGCGGCCGGCGAACGGGTCATCCGCGGCGGCCGCGTCGAGATTGGAGATGCCCGCGACCTGCCGTTCACCATCAAGCGGTCGCCGGTGCGCGCGCGGCTTACGCCGGATGTCCATCCCGGTGGCTTCGTGCTTGGCTGCAACATGACGATGCACCGCGATGTCGCCGCCCGTATCGGGCGTTTCGACGAACGCTTCGGCGCCGGCGGCCCGCTGCGCTCGGCGGAAGATACGGACTATCTCGTCCGGGCGGTGCTGCTCGGCATTCCGGTCGAATATGTGCCCGACATGACCATCTATCACCATCACGGCCGACGCGACCGCAAAGCCATCGAAAAGCTGCATCGCGACTACAGCATGGGCAATGGCGGGCTTTGCCTGAAACATGTCCGCCATGCGCCGTGGCTGCTTCGGCATTTCTACTGGTCTATGAGGGCGGCCTTGCGCGAACTGAGGAAAGGCCCGCTGTTCGATCGCGAACTCAAGCTGTCGCACTGGCCGATCATCGGCATGAATTTGCTCGGCGCGGCCAAGTTCGCGGTGCTTTTGCTGGCGAAATCGCCAAAGACAACGGAAATGCGACAGGAGCAACAGGCAAATGCCGAGGCGAGGTGATCCGCTATCATGCGAATGATGCCGCCTAGCCTGCCGATGCTGCGCCGTGCGCTCGGGCAAAAGCAGTTGCGGCTGCTTCCCGCCGTGGTGGTGCTCGGGCTGCTCAGCGCCGCGCTCGAAGGTTTTGGTATCGGCCTGATCATCCCGTTGCTGAACATAATCATGGGGCAGGGGCAGACCGGCATGGCCGGCTTTTCCGCCGTCTTCCAGCATGTCGGAGCGAGCCTGAGCGAGCGCGACCGGCTGATCGTCATATCGGTCGCCATCCTCGGCTCGATCGTTCTGAAGAACCTGTTCGCCTACGCCAACACGCTGCTGACCACCTTCATCTACGGCAAGGCCAGTCATTCGATTCGCAGCGCGCTGTCGGAGCAGCTGCTTAGGGTAGGCTACCCGTTCTTTCTGCAGCAAAGCCCTGGACGGCTGCTCAACATCATCTCCAACGAATCCTGGCGGGCGTCGGATGCCATCCAGATCACGCTTGGGGCAATCGTCAACGCATCGGCCGCAATCATCCTCCTGACCTTCCTGCTGCTCCTGTCGTGGCAGATGACGCTGCTGGTCACGCTGGGCCTGGCGCTGGTGCAGGTCGCGCACGCCATGCTGTCGGCCAATCTGAAGGCGCCGAGCCGCAGCGTCGCCTCCCGCAACAGCCAGCTCGCATCGCAGATGCTGCATCTGGTGCATGCCGGGCGGCTGATCCGCATTTTCGGCCAGGAGCAACGCGAGAAGGCGGCCTTCGACCAGGCATCGGATGCGGTGCGCCGGGCGGCGTTCGTGCTTTTGACGCGCCAGGGGGCGTTGCCGCCGCTGACCGAGGTTCTGCACGCCATGCTGTTCCTGGCGGTGGTGATCGGCGCCTGGTTCGCCAATGTCAGCTTCCCGTTGATCGTCGCCTTCGTCATTCTGCTCTACCGGCTGCAGCCCTATATGCGGTCTTTGCAAATGGCCTGGAGCCAGCTGCAGGGCCTGAGCGGATCGCTTGAAGAGGTGACGTGGATGCTGGACCCATCCGGCAAGCCCCAGCCGCCGCAAGGCGACGCGGCGTTCCCCGGGCTCAGCCAAGGCATCAAGTTCGAGGACGTCACCTTTACCTATTCCGGCCCCGATACCGGCGAGGAACAGCGCGCGGTGGTGCTGCATGCGGCGAGTTTCGACCTGCACAGCGGCCGCTCGACCGCGCTGATCGGCCGGTCGGGCGCCGGCAAGACGACGATCGTCAATCTCCTGTGCCGCTTCGTCGAACCGGATAGCGGCAGGATCCTCGTCGATGGATCGCCTCTCGACCGGATCGACCCCAGCCAATGGCGACAGCACATCGCGCTCGCCAGCCAGGAGCTGGAACTGGTCGACGGCACGATTTTCGACAACATCATCTACGGCCAGGACGCGGCCTCGGCCGACGACGCCGAGCGCGCGGCAAAACTGGCCGAAGCGCATGGCTTCATCGAGCAACTGCCGCAAGGCTACAGGACCGTTGTAGGCTACCGCGGCGTCAACCTTTCAGCCGGACAGCGGCAGCGGATCGCGCTGGCCAGGGCCCTGGTGCGCGATCCCGATATCCTCATCCTCGACGAAGCCACCAATGCGGTGGACGGCCTGTCGGAAGCAGCAATCGTCGAGACGCTGAAGTCGCGCGCCGGCCGCCGCACCACCATCGTCATCAGCCATCACCGCAGCACCATCTCGTTCTGCGACGACGTGGTGATCCTGAGCCACGGCCGGGTGAAGAAGCAGGCGCCGTTCGCCGCGCTGGCGACGCTCAGCATGGACGAGCTTTACCAGCACGAGGCGCTGGAAGGCTGAGGGCGACCCCGCTGCGCGCATTCTGGCCGTCGTGCCGGATGCAAGGCCAACCATCTCAGGGGCGAGGAGCCCTCCGCCATGCCTCTCTGCAGGATTTCTGGGATGATGAGTGATCCAGAGCTTACCCGCTTTGCATCTGGAGCGTACGGAACCAAGGGTCCGCCTGCCAAATCCAGCTATGGCAGGCAGACCCTAATCAGCGCATGAAGGGACTGATTCTGCGCCGATCTCTCCTCGAGGAGGTGACGCCATCAACTGAAAACGGCCGCAGTTGTTCCCGACGCCGGCCGTACACGAGACCATTGCGCAGGCAGGTCAGACTTAGGTCCTATAAACG
Source organism: Mesorhizobium sp. M1329 (assembly GCF_040318035.1). Taxonomy (NCBI): domain Bacteria; kingdom Pseudomonadati; phylum Pseudomonadota; class Alphaproteobacteria; order Hyphomicrobiales; family Phyllobacteriaceae; genus Mesorhizobium; species Mesorhizobium sp. M1329. The sequence goes on from NZ_JAMYLN010000028.1 coordinate 80,890, forward strand.
GGCATCGCTGGCTGTGAGTGAACATCGGATCGGCTCGGTGGTAGCGAAACTCGGCCGGAGGTCGACGCAGCCATTGGTTCCGGGGCATGACCGGCTCGGCGCTGATCATGGGCGGCGATCGATCCCCGCACGACTGATGCGGAGGGGCACTTGTCCTGCGGAATACGCATCCACCGGCGCCAAGTGAAGTTGTCCAAGCGGTACGGGCTCAGCGGTCGTCAAGCTGTTGCTAATATGCAGCACAGGCAGTGCTCTATGAACGGCGTCGCTTGGAACCGCTACCTCCGGCCAACCGTTAGTGTCACAGTGACAAACTAAAAAGTGAGGCTGAGGATGGACCCGCTGCAAAACAACACGTTGGAGATCTGGTGTCTTGCGGCCGTTCCGCTGTCGCTGCTCCTTACGGTGCTATTGGCCGGATTTATTCTTTAGCCGAACCCAACGAGGCCGGCTTGCGGACCGGGCCTGGAAGATGAAAATGACGGCCATTAGGCACGCTAGGCGTCGCGGACACCCCCGTGGCGCCAGGCCGTGGCAGGCTTTTCCAACGTTGCCATCATAATCGGCTCTTTCGACCGGTCCGGTCCGCGGCGATTGCTCGCGGCCCGTTGCGAGGGCGAGCATCCGAGCTCGTACGTTTTTTACACAATCTCTGATTGGTGGACTCGCCCGCCGCCATCGACGTTAATTTTGCGTTAGCGACTGGAGGGGGGAGATCGCTAAGGGAGGAAGAAAATGAAAGAAAACTACGATCTGACGATCGACTACGACGACGACGAACCTTACGACAACAAGCCTTACGATCTAGCCACATTCGCAAGGAAGCACGGGCTCAACATTCGAGCCGCCGAGCTTCTTCTTTTCGCCAAAGGCCCGTCTCGAGCGGCCTGCGATGCCGCGGCGAGGGCTTTTCTGGCGGCGGTAGCCGCACAAGCCATGAGACAATCGGCGCGGTAGGTCTCACAAACATTGCTGACACGGCCTGCCGTGTCAGCAACCCAACGGACAGCGCTGGAAATTCCGGGCCGTTTCCAACAAGATGCGTGAGCATCCGGGAACGGCCTGAAATGTGCAATCTTTACAATATCACGACCAGCCAGGAGGCCATCCGCCAGTGGACACGCGCCCTGCGTGACATCCTTGGCAATCTCGAACCCTCCATCGACATCTATCCCAACCAGCCAGGCCCGGTGGTGCGCAACGCGCCGGACGGCGAACGCGAATTGGCCAATCTGCTGTGGGGCATGCCGACGCCACTGGAGCGGGTGAAGGGCAAGGCCGACTACGGCACCACCAACATCCGCAATCCGCAATACGGCCATTGGCAGCAATATCTCGGCATCGAGAACCGCTGCGTGGTGCCCGTCACCAGCTTCGCCGAGCCCAGCCCGACGCCCGGCGACAAGGACCCCGAGACCGGCATCCAGCGCAACTACTGGTTTGCCCTCGGCGAGGACCGCCCGCTGTTCTTCTTTGCCGGTCTGTGGACGCATTGGCAGGGCATTCGCAAAGTCAAGGACGGCCCCGGCGATCACCAGGTCTATGGCTTCATGACGACCAGGCCCAACGCGCTGGTCGCGCCGATCCACGAGAAGGCGATGCCGGTGATCCTGACCACGCCGGAAGAAACCGAGACCTGGCTCACCGCGCCGTGGTCGGAGGCGAGGCACCTGCAGCGCACGGCGCCCGATGATGCGCTGGTGATCGTCGACAAGCCGGCGACACAGATCAAGTTTCCGCAGCAGGCGCCGGCGCAAGGCTCATTGTTTTAGCGCTTGAATTTCTGCAGCACCCAGATGTAGCCCTTGGGCGGATGGTCCTGGTCGATGAACTGCGTCCTCACCGTCGTGTCCTTGCGGCTGCATCGCTTGCACCTGAACCTGATCGCTTCCAGCGGCTTGTTCCAGCCCACCACCTGGGCCACGTCATTCGCCCTGAAGCGCCCGACATGATAGCAGTGGCCGCACTCCACGATAAGCAGCATGTTGGCCTTGGCGGCACGTCCAACGCTGTCCATCGGCCCGGCCATGGCTCATTTCTGGGTCGAGTAATCCTCGGGCAGGGGAAGCAGGCCAAGCTCCGCCATCCGATAATCGGGCTCCTTCTCCGCTACGCTGGCCAGCACCTCGTGCAACTTCTCGACAAGCCCGCAAAGCTGCCAGAACAGCTCGCCATGCGCCTTCAGATGCAGCTGCGACGACAGCACCGTCCGGCGCAGGCTCAAAGCGTCCCTGATGATCGCCTCCGCATCCCTCGCCGACAGCCTGTCAAACCGGCTTTTTCGTCTGCCCATCGCGGCTCTCCTCGATTTGTGAGCAACCGCCCCACCCACTGACAAATAGGAAGGCATTCCTCGCAGAGTCAATTCGCTCTTGACATTTTTGTTCCCGTTTTGTTCAATTTCAACAGGAACGCTGGAGGCACCGCCATGGACCACATCGTGACACTGGACAGCCGCCAGGAGGCTGCGCTGCAGGCAATCGCCGACAGGTTCATTGCCCAGCATAAGGGCGATGCGGTGAAGGCGCTCAAGGAGATGATCGTGCTGAATGGGAATTTGCAGGAACGGCTGGATGCGGTGGAGGGAGCGCGCCGGGCGAAACGGTAAGATGGGGAAAATGGCCAAAACTCAATCTAAAAAATTGCTCGACTGCTATACGATTCTAGCGAGCGGCAACTCGCCGATCGAACGTTCTAATCTTACTATGGGGCTTTTGGGGTGTTCAGTAAAAAAACTGTTTTTATAGTCGGTGCCGGCGGCAGTCGCGAGGTCGGCTTGCCCATGGGCGAGGAACTCAAAGGCATCATTGCAGAGAAAGTGCGAATACAATTCAAGAATGGCTATGAACAATCGGCGGGCGACTTTACCATAAGCGACGCGCTTCGCAAAATAGTTGCCGCTACTGGAAAAAATGACATCAACCCTTATCTTCACGCGGGTTGGAGCATTGCCGATGGGATGCCGCAGGCCCCCTCAATCGACAATTACCTAAACACCCACAGCGACGACGAGAAGGTCGTGCTTATGGGCAAGCTCGGGATCGCCATGTCGATCCTGCACGCCGAAAAAGGGAGCAAGATTTTCTGCAACCCTCAGGTGAGCGATAGAATCCTCTTCGGCAGCATACCTGAAAGCTGGCACGCAACCTTTTGCAAGATTCTGATGGAAAATGTGAAGCGTTCCAACATTGAAAATATGTTCGACGATGTGGCTTTCATAACATTCAACTATGATCGCTGCATCGAGCATTATCTAGCTCAGGCGCTGGCCAACTACTTGCGTATGCCACACAATGAGGCACAGGCCTTGGTGAACCGTGTCAATATCATTCATCCCTACGGACAGGTTGGTAGGCTGCCGTGGCAAACAAACGCCGGACAAGGTGTGCCGTATGGGGCGCTACCGCACTCAGCAAACCTTGTAGAAATAGCCGCTCAGATAAGGACATTCACCGAGCGCGTGGACGATGACACGATGCTTGAGCGAATGCGCGGAGTTATCGCGGAAGCCGAAATGGTCGTTTATTGGGCTTTTCCTACGGCGACATGAACATGGAACTGATGAGCATCCGAGAGGAAGTTACGCCAAGGCACGTACTCGGCACCAGCTTTGGACTGTCCCATTCCAATAAGCGCGTCATTGAGAGGGACATCCGCAACGCCATGGGGCCAACCTCAATCGCCGTCACGAGCCTCGAGCTAGCGGACATGACCTGCAATGATCTTTTGAACGCCTACCAGCGGTTTATATTGCGTGGGTAATGCGCCGCTGGAGAGCCTAGAGGGACGTGCACACAGGCTCATGCGGCTCCGAAAGTAACTGGTGCAGTGTGCCGTGACGGTCCTTCAGCCAAGCGGCATATGTGGCTGCAAATGGGGTAGTGAGCTGCGGCAGCGCGACCGCCAGCCAGTTTTTGTATTCGTCTAAGGGCAAACACATCCCCGCCATTAGAGCGGCTGGCTTGTCCCATTCGCTAAGCGAGCCGAGCTGCGTCTTAAGTGCTCGGAAATATGCACGGTCGTTCGCCAGACCCCGGAAAAAGAAATTCGAACGACGCTCGATTATGCTCCTGTTGAAATCGTAGGACTGCCAGTCGGAAAGAGAAACCGGCAGTGAGCCGTCAACAAACAGATTCAACAGCCACGATCTGACATAAGCAAGGTCCGAATAGGGTGACATAGCAAGCAACGCTATAACCCTGGCCTTTACGAGCTCGGCAGGGAAATTATCCTGCTTTGACGCCGCGCTCAGGGCGAGGCAATACTCGCGGGGTACATAATAAAGCAGGTCAGCATGCTTATCGAGCAGTCGGACTGCATCGATGTCTGGCAAGAACCGAAGCGCCCGGAGGATGGCCTTGAAAACCGACAGATCGGCGCCTTTTTTGTCACCTATCTCATCCAGCCTATCCAGTAAAAATTCTGCCGAAATGAACGGATTCGTGATAATGTCCTCGTCCTCTGGCTCGTCATCGTCGCCATAGCTCAAGGTTATAAAGGCCCGCATCTTTTCCATCTCAGCGGTGGTGAACTGAACCGCCCCGGGTTTTCCGGAGGCCGTTTCGTTTGAGTCACGCGGCTATGGCTGGTTCATCCAACATGGCGTAGTAGCGTTCC
>NZ_JAMYLN010000029.1:0-84813 GCF_040318035.1 Mesorhizobium sp. M1329
GAGAAGCCGAAGTCCAAGAAGCAGCCCGCCGCCGAGCAGCAGGCCGAGCCCGAGCAGGCGGCCAAGCCTGAGAAGCCGAAGACCAGGAAGCAGCCCGCCGCCGAGCAGCAGCAAGTCGAGCCGGAACAGGCGGCCAAGCCTGAAAAGCCGAAGGCCAAGGAGCAGCCCGCCGAGCCGGAACAGGCGGCCAAGCCACAGAAACAGAAAAACAAGGCGTGCGATCCGCAGACTGAGAGTTGCTAGCCGTACGGGTAGACTGCGGCACCGCGATTATTCGATCGCGGTGCCCGCTGAACGGCCATTCCCCCCTTGCAATCCCCACATCCTTCGTCCTAATCTCCCTGAGAAAACCTTTTCCCAACCGCCCTCGTAGCTGCTGACCTCACCAATCAGCACTCCGCAGGGCCATAAGAGAAAAGCTTTTCTCAATGGGGAGGATCGATATCCAAATCATGGCGTCCGATGCGCAGCCAACGCCTGTCAAGCAGCCCGTCACTCTCCGTGAGGTGGCAGCCATTGCTGGCGTCAGCGTTGCCACGGCGTCGAAAGCGCTGAACGGGCAGGGGCGGATGACGGCCGAGACGCGAACCCGGATTCGCGAGACGGCGCAGCGGCTTGGCTTTCGCCCGAACAGCCTGGCGCAGAGCCTGCTCAGGCGGCGCTCCTTTACCGTCGGGCTGTTGACCAACGACACCTATGGCCGCTTTTCGCTGCCGCTGATGGCCGGCGTTTCCGATGCGCTGGTCGATGCCGGCGTCTCGGTGTTTTTGTGCAATGTCGAGGACGACCCGCGCCTTGCCCAGCTGCATGTCGATGCCATGCTCGACAAGCGCGTCGACGGCATCATCGCCACTGGCAAGCGCATCGACCGCCACCTGCCGGTCGACCTCGCCAATCTCGGCATTCCGGCGATCTACGCCTTCACCGAGCCCGATCCCAATGCCATCGCTTTTGTCTCTGACGATGCCGGCGGGGCGCGGCTGGCGGTCGAGCATTTTTGCCGGCTTGGACGCCGGCGCATCGCCCATGTCAGCGGTCCCGCGAGCTTTGCCGTGGTGCATGCGCGGGCCGAAGCCTATCGCGAGGTGCTGGCCGAAAACGGCCTGCCGGTCATGGAACCGCTGCTCGGCCCGTGGTCGGAGGCCTGGGGCCACGAGGCGGTCAGAAAACTGTTCGACGGCGACGACGGCACGCGCGAAAAGCCCGATGCGGTGTTTTGCGGTAACGACCAGATCGCGCGCGGCGTCATCGATGCCTTGCGTGAGCGCGGTATCGGCGTGCCGGACGAGGTCGGCGTCATCGGCTTCGACAATTGGCAGATCGTGGCCGAGGCGACCCGGCCGCCGCTGACCTCGGTCGACATGAACCTGGCCGCGCTCGGCCGCGAGGCCGGCCTTGCCTTGCTTTCGCTCGTCGGCGGCGAACCCGCTTTGCCGGGCATCAGAAAACTGCCGTGCCGGCTGGTGGTGCGTCAGTCATGCGGCCGTCCGCCGGACGGCTGAACGAAACGGGCCGTGTCGATAGTCACCCGCTTGGGGGCGCGGCTGAATTAAAACCATGTGGAGGAGAAGCATGAGAACCACCATTACCGGGCTCGCCATCGCCGCGAGCATTCTGGGCACGCTGGCAACAGCCGGCTCGGCCGCCGCCGACACCGCCAACATCTGGGTTCGCGCCGACGGCTCGAACTTCATGCCGCGCATTGTCGATGCCTTCAACAAGGGGCATCAGAACCAGATCAAGCTCGACATCATCCCCAATGCCGAGATCATCCCGAAATACGGCGCAGCCGCCGCCGGCGGCACCGCGCCCGATGCGCTCTCGCTCGACCTGATCTACACGCCGTCCTTCGCCGCCGCCGGCCAGCTCGAAGACATCACCGACTGGGCGAAATCGTTGCCTTATTTCGCCAGCCTGTCGCCGGCGCATGTCAAGACCGGCACCTATAAGGGCCGCATCTACGGGCTGCCGTTCTCGGCCGATAGCTCGGTGCTGATCTGGAACAAGAAGCTGTTCAAGCAGGCCGGCCTCGATCCGGAAAAAGGCCCGACCAACTGGGCCGAGATCGAAGCCGACGCCGAAAAGGTCAACGCGCTCGGCGGCGACATCAAGGGCTTCTACTTCTCCGGCAATTGCGGCGGCTGCAACATCTTCACGTTCACGCCGCTGATCTGGGCCTCGGGCGGCGATATCCTGACCGAGGACGGCTCCAAGGCGACGCTGGATACGCCGCAGATGCGCGGCGCCATCGACCTCTACCGTTCGATGGTCAAGAAGGACCTGGTGCCATCAGGCGCGCAGACCGACACCGGCTCCAACTTCTTTGCCGCCTTCGCCACCGGCAATATCGGCATCTCGCCGTCCGGCGCCTTCGCCATCGGCGCGCTCAACACGCAATATCCCGATATCGACTACGGCATCACCTTCCTGCCCGGCAAGGATGGCGGCTGGTCGTCGTTTGCCGGCGGTGACAATTTCGTCGTCACCAAGGGCACCACCAAGGTCGCGGTGGTGAAGGAGTTCCTCGACTTCGCCTATTCGCTCGAAGGCCAGACCATCCTGGCGAAGTACGGCAGTCTGCCGGTGCGCGGCGACATCGCCAATGAGGCGCTGAAGGACCTCGACCCGCGCTACAAGGTCGCCGCCGAAGCCATGTCCAAGGGCCGCACGCCCTATTCGGTGGTGTTCAACGATCTGATCAACTCGGCCAACGGGCCGTGGAACCAGATGATGAACGAGGTCTTCTTCGGTGAAGACGTCGACGGCGCCATCGCCAACGCGCAGGAGACCATGCAGTCGATCATCGATTCGGCGCCGCAGAAGTAAAGCGCCCACCTCCCCCTCGAGGGGAGGTCGGACCGCAGGTCCGGGTGGGGTCGTTGCGGCAGTGCTCGACGTTCTTTTCTGTTGGCGCACTTCGCAGGCGACCCCACCCGCAGCACTCCACCTCCCCTTAAGGGGAGGTCGGACCGAAGGTCCGGGTGGGGTCCTCAGTGAAACGCGCCGACAGAAAGAAAACGTCGGCGCACGTCGCAGAGGACCCCACCCCCGGCCTTCGGCCGGACCCTCCCCTCAAGGGGAGGGGGACGTCCCACTAATGGAAGACCCGCATGACCACCATCACAGCAATCTCCGCCCCGGCACGCCCCCGCAAACTGGTCGGCGCCGGGCGCCGGCAGTGGATCGGCCTGCTCTATGTCGCGCCGGCCGTTGCCCTTGTTGTCGTCTTCTTCATCGTGCCGCTTTGCATGACCGCATGGATGTCGCTGCACAACTGGCCGCTGATGGGCGCGCATAGTTTCATCGGCCTCGACAATTACTGGGCGATCCTGCGCGATACCCGCTTCTGGAACGCGCTGAAGTTCACCGGCTATTACACCGTGGTGGTGACGATCGCGATCTTTGCCGTCGCCTTTCCGCTGGCGCTGTTCATCGAAAGGCCGCGGCAGCTGACCGGCTTCTACCGCACGTCCTTCTTCATGCCGGCGGTCATCGGTTTTGCCTCGGCCAGCCTTTTGTGGTCGTGGCTGCTCAACGTCGATTCCGGCCTGTTCAGCCCGGCCGCCTTCGAGCTTGGCCTGACCGAGAAGAAATTCAACCTGCTGGCGACCTTCCAGCCGGCCTTCTGGTCGATCATCGCCATGGTGGTGTGGAAGGTGGCGGGCTTCACCATGATCATCCTGATGACGGGCCTGCAATCGATCCCGCCCGACCTGCAGGAGGCGGCGATGATCGACGGGGCAGGGCCATTCGCGCGGTTCCGGGCGATTACCTTGCCGCTGATGCGCCGCACGCTGGCGCTGGCGCTGATCCTGTCGGTCGCCGGCTCGATCCTCGCCTTCGACCAGTTCTACATCATCCTGCGCGGCGGCCCGCGCAACCAGACGCTGACCGCCGTCTACTGGATCTTCAACCAGTCCTTCGTGTCGTTCAAGCTCGGCTATGGCGCCGCCCTATCGATGGTGCTGCTGGTCATCCTGGTGGCGCTCAGCCTCATCCAACTGCGGCTGCTGCGCCAGCACGAGGGGGTCGACTGATGGCGCAGGCAAGGAGCCGCAAACGCCGCATCGGCATGCAGATCGCCGAGCACGCGACCGGCATCATCGCGTCGATATTGTTCCTGGCGCCGATCGCCTGGACGGTGCTTTCGGCCTTCAAGCCGGCGCAGGAGGCGCGCCAGCCGCCGCTGCCGCCCTGGCCGACCAGCGGCATCTCGCTCGAGAACTACGCCACGCTCAACACCTTCGGCGATGGCCTGTGGCTGCCGGCGCAAAACAGCATCTATGTCTCGGTGATGACGGTGGTGCTGTCGGTAATCGTCAGCGTGCTCGCCGGCTACGGTTTCTCGCGCTTCCGCTTTCCGCTGAAGAACCTGCTCTTCGTCGTCATCCTGTCGACGATCATGATCCCGTTCCAGTCGATCCTGACGCCGATCTTCCTGGTGCTGACAAAAATCGGCCTGCACAACACACTGACCGGGCTGGTCTGCGTCTACGTCACGCTGCAGCTGCCGTTCTCGATCTTCATGATGCGCAACGCCTTCGACGCGGTGCCGCGCGAGATCGAGGAGGCCGCGCGCATGGACGGCGCCAACAATGTCACCATGCTGCTCAGAGTGATGCTGCCGCTGGTCTGGCCGGGCATCGTCACCATCGCGCTGTTCGCCTTCCTCGGCGCCTGGAACGAGTTTCTGGCGGCCCTGGTGCTGATGACCGACCAGTCCAAATTCACGCTGCCGATCATGATGACCGCGCTGCAGTCCGGCCGCTTCGGCGCCATCGACTGGGGCGCGGTGCAGGCCGGCGTCACCGTGATGATGGTGCCGTGCCTGGTGCTCTTCTTGGCTCTGCAGCGCTTCTACATCCGCGGCCTCATGGCAGGGGCCGTGAAGTGACCACAAGAAATCGAACGGAGTAAATTGATGACCGCATCGCAATCCGCCAGTCAGGGCGCCAAGCCGAAACTCGCCTTCCGCCCGCTGCCGGTGCCGCAGGTCGACGTGCGCGGCTTCTGGGGCGACCGCGTCGATGCCGTCGCCTCAAAAACCGCCGGCATCCTCTACGATCGCTGCGTCGAGGCGTGCATGCTCGAGCAGATCGACCCGGACCGACCGTCGCCCGGCGTCGTCATTCCGTTCCACTCACCCTCGCCGGACGAGGCCGCCACCGCCGGCAACGAGTTCACCGGATCGACGGTGACCACTCAGATGTTCTGGGACTCCGATTGGGGCAAGACCATCGAGACCGCCGCCTATTCGCTCTACCGCCGGCGCAACGACGAGCTCGAAAAGAAAATCGATGCCGTCATCGACATGTACGGCAGGCTGCAGCAGCCCGACGGCTATCTGTCGAGCTGGTACCAGCGCATCCAGCCCGGCCTGCGCTGGACCAATCTGCGCGATTGCCACGAGCTCTATTGCGCCGGCCACCTGATCGAAGGCGCCGTCGCTTACTACCAGGCCACCGGCAAACGCAAGCTGCTCGACATCATGTGCCGTTATGTCGACCATATCGCCGAGACGTTCGGTCCCGAGCCCGGCAAGAAGAAGGGCTATTGCGGCCATGAGGAGATCGAGCTGGCGCTGGTCAAGCTGGCGCGGGTGACCGGCGAGCGCAAATACATGGAGCTTGCCAGATATTTCATCGATCAGCGCGGCCAGCAGCCGCACTATTTCGACGAGGAGGCGCGCGCCCGCGGCGCCGACCCCAAGGCCTATCATTTCAAGACCTACGAATATAACCAGTCGCACAAGCCGGTGCGAGAGCAGGACAAGGTCGTCGGTCACGCGGTGCGGGCGATGTATCTCTATGCGGGCATGGCTGACATCGCCACCGAATATGGCGACGACACGCTGCGGGTGGCGCTCGACCGGCTGTGGGACGACCTCATGACGAAGAACCTCTATGTCACCGGCGGCCTCGGGCCGTCGGCGCACAATGAAGGTTTTACTGCCGACTACGACCTGCCCAACGACACCGCCTACGCCGAGACCTGCGCTTCGGTCGGCCTGGTGTTCTGGGCAAGCCGCATGCTCGGCATGGGTCCCAATGCGCGCTACGCCGACATCATGGAGCGGGCGCTCTACAACGGCTCGATCTCCGGCCTGTCGCTCGACGGCTCGCTGTTCTTCTACGAGAACCCGCTCGAAAGCCGCGGCGCCCACCACCGCTGGAAATGGCATCGCTGCCCGTGCTGCCCGCCAAATGTCGGGCGCATGGTCGCCTCGATCGGCAGCTATTTCTATGGCCTGTCGGACGACGCACTCGCCGTCCATCTCTATGGAAACGGCACGGCTCGTTTCGATATTGCGGGCACGCAAATAGAGCTCACCCAGACCAGCAATTATCCGTGGGACGGCGCGGTCTCGATCTCCGTCGAACCGGAAGCTCCGACCGAGTTCACCTTGCATCTGCGCATGCCGGGCTGGTGCCGCAAGGCAGCGCTCAAGGTCAACGGCGCAGATGTCGATCTGGCTGCCATCAGCAGCGACGGCTATGCCGCGATCCGCCGCGAATGGCGCAAGGGCGACCGCGTCGAGCTCGATCTCGAAATGGCCGTCGATCGCCTCTACGCCAACCCGCAGGTGCGGCAGGATATCGGCCGCGTCGCGCTGGCGCGGGGTCCGCTGATCTATTGCGTCGAGGAGACCGACAATTCCAGCCAGCTGCATCGCATCGCTCTGCCGCGAACGGCCGACATCGAGGCGCATCAGCAGCCGAACCTTCTGGGCGGCGTCGTGACACTTTCGGCGATTGCCAAGAAGGATGCTTTCGAAAACTGGGAGGAGGGGCTCTACCGCACCGAACCGCCGGCGATCGAGGAAGCGAAAGTCACCGCCGTGCCGTATTTCGCCTGGGACAACCGCGACCCCGGCGAGATGCTGGTCTGGCTCAGGGACGAATGAAGCCCGACGGCGGCGCCCGACCGATCTCCTCGGCCACAAGTTCCTGCAGCTGCCAGAGATTGCGGTCGCGGATGCCGCAGGCGTCGAGATGGCGAATGGTCTCGAACAGATATTCGGCGCCCGAACCCCAGTGGCCGACGGCCGTGGCCAAGGTCGCCGCTATCGCTCGCTTTTCGAGCTTGCCGGCATAGCGTGGATTGGCGGGATCGACAACGAAACCAAGCGCTTGGCCCATCCCGTCGCTTGTCCTGACCTGCAGCCAGCGCGGCACGTTGACGGACGGCAGGATGGTCATCTCGCGGCGCAGCAGCGTTTCGAGATTGGCCGCCACCGGCTCGGCGATCTCGAAGACCATGCCCTGGCATTGGCCGCCGCGGTCAAGCGCCATCATCAGGCCGGGCTGCTCGACCGTGCCCCTGAAGCGTTGCACCGTAAAACAGAACGAACGGTGCCAGCCTGTCGCCACGGCCCGTTCGCCACCGCTGACCTCGCCGGCCGGCTTCCACAGCAGTGAACCATAGGCGAACAGCTTCACCGGCCCGGCCGGCGCGCCGGCCAGCACCTCGTCGCGAATGCGCGCGTAATCGGCATCGGTCATGTAGACCATGCCCGGCGTCGGCCCGGCGTCCTCGACCGCCCGCAAGGTGCGGGCGACCAGCGCCTCGGTCAGCGCCATCGGTGACTTGGGCGGCGCCGACCGACGCCGCGATGCGGCGGAAATGACCTTGCTCATCCTCGTGCTCTCAGCCCTGCCGCCATGTTGCCGAAGGCTGAAGGATTCTCAAGGGCCGAATACACCGGCGCAGTCGGCAATTGCCGAAGAGGAGGCATTCGAAAACCGGGAAGGAGGCTGTACCGCACCGAACCGCCGGCGGTCTAGGAAGCGAAGGTCACCGCTGTGCCGTATTTCGCCTGGGACAACCACGACCCCGGCGAGATGCTGGTCTGGCTCGGGGACGCCGGATAGGTATCGCAGAATTGAGCCGCAATGCATGCCTTGAATTCGCCAGGGCGCGCGTCATCTAGCTTTGAGTGGCGCCGGCCACTTGAACGGGTGGAGGCAGATTTTGGCGCTCGAAGCTGTGGCGCGTCCGAACGCCGGTCGCCGCTTTATTGCGGTAGCCGTCGTGGCGGTGCCGTTGCTGTTCGTCGTCAGTGGACTGGCCATTCGCTATGCCGCATTCACTTCGGTCTCGTCGGAGGCAGGCTTCGCGGCCTACGCCCAGGCGCTCTGCCGCTGGGATTGCGCGTGGTATGTCGACATTTCCGAACTCGCCTATGAGCGCTTTCCCATTCCAGGCCAGAGCAATGTCGGACGCTGGGGCTTCTTCCCGCTCTATCCGATGCTGGTGGCGGCCATCCGGTCTGTTTTCCCTTTTCCGACCATCCTGGTCGCATCGATCACATCGATTGCGTGCAGCTATGCCGCCTGTCTGGTGGCGTGGCCGCTGCTCGAGAAGAACATGCGCGCCTATGTGCTGTATTGCGCCTTTCTGCTCAGCGGCCCGTTCTCCTATCACTTCACGACTTTCCTGACCGAACCTCTTTTCGTGCTCCTGACGTCGTGCGTTTTTCTGGCGCTCAAACGCTCCAGCTATCTGGCCGCGGGACTATCGTCGGCTCTCCTGTCGGCAACCAGGCTTGTCGGGGTGCTTGTTGTATTCGCGACCGTCATTCAGATGTTCAGGGATTACCGCGCCAAGGGCGGGTCGACGCTGTCGTTCCCGCGTTGGCTGCTCGGCCGACCGGATCTGCTTGTCGCGATCTTCATCTCGCCGGCCGGTCTATTCGCCTACATCCTGTTCCTCTATCTGACGGTCGGCGACGGCTTTGCCTTCCTGCACGTGCAGCGCGCGTTTGGACGGGTGCCGGGTAATCCGCTCGCCTTTATATGGGATGGGCTCTCGGCCGTTCCGGCGGATGGATGGCTCCCCACAGCCCCGCAATGGAGCGCGCTCGCCGCACTCATAGGACTGGCGCTATCGGCGGTTCTGGCGGTTCGCAGGCAATATGGCGCTGCGTTGTTCTGCGCCTGTTGCATCATCCTGCCGCTGATCACGAACCTGGCCTCAATGGTCAGATACGTCGTTGGGCTTGCACCTCTGACAATGTTGCTGGCCATGCTGTTGTCGGCGTCGAAGCTGACATTTCTTGCGGCTCTGGCTCTCTTCCTGGGCGCCTGTTATTTCATGACCGTGGCATGGATCGGGGGCTATCTTGCCCTGGTCTAGCACTCCGGACCCATATCGGCGCTCCGCCTTCGTCGGCGGCTACGCGCTCGCGGCGGTTCTGGCCGGGTCCGAGGTCGTCATCCTTACGCTTGCTCTCAATCCGAACGTCAACGCCGATTACCGCGCCTACTACATTGATCGGACAACGACCTGTCTCAATCGCGATGCGGTCGGCAGCTACACACTTGGCGAGACGGTGTCGTTCCGGTCCGACGGCGCCAAAAAGACAGCCGGCATGATGGTCTGCGGCTGGTCGGGCCCGGTTGCCGACGGCACCCATTCGCTGGGCGAGACTTCGCGGCTTCGCCTGAAGATATCGCCGCTCCGCGACGGCCTGACGGCCACGCTGCAAATGGCCGCCGTCATTCGCTCGCCACAGGTCACGCAAAGAGTGGTGATTTTGGTGAATGGCGTTCGGGTGCATGCGGTGACGTTGTCCGGCAAAGAGCCGCGAACGGTCTCGTTCGTCATCCCACCAGCGACTCTCGCCGAGGCTAAAACACTCGACATAGCTTTCGACTACCTCGACGGCATTCCGCAAACTCCGGCCGCCAGCAACATCTACAAACGCTCGATCAAATTGTTGTCGTTACGGCTCGATCCCATTGAGGCGAGTTAGGGCGGGCGATCACGCTGCTGGATGCGTCTTCGCTGCTGAAAAACCCAGCGGTCGAGCATGAGAAGATTGACCGCTGGAACAAGCAGGCATGTAACCAGAATGGCAATGATCGGCGGCAGGCCGAGTTTGGCCGTCAGAAGCGCCGGCGCCGCGTAGGCGACGGCGAAGCCTGTCGCCGTCAGCAAGAAAAAACGCGGAGCTTCAGTTCGATGCGATCCGCTCGACGCGAAGGTTACGAACTTATGCGCGAGGTAAGAAAACAGGGCGGCTACCGTGTAAGCTACGAGCGAGGCACCGACCGGCGAGAGGTCGAACCGTTGCGATTTTACCAAAGCGGTGGCCATCACGGCATACAGGATCGTTGCAGCAATGCCGACCGACCCGAAACGCGCCAGTAGCCTCAGCCCGGCGTTGCTGGTCGAACGGCGCTCAGACATGCGCACTGCACGCATACTGCGCCCCAAGCGGCAAAGGCGCGAATACCCGCTCGACTCTTCTGGCCAAGGGCCTTGCCGATGGCAGCAGCAGGAAATGCTCGGATCGGATGTCCCTGAAGCCTGTGTCCTGAAAAAGAGACCTTGCTCTCGCCGCGTTGAGCAGGACCGCGTCCTGGTCGAAAGGGCACCGAAACACCGCAAGGCGCGTCATCGGATTGTAGGGGTTGTGCTCGATGACACAGGCGACGCCGCCTGGCCGCACGACGCGCCGCATTTCCATGAAGAAATCGAGCCAGGAGGAGGGCGGAACGTGATGGACGACGCAACTGGCGAAAGCCAGATCGAACGCGCCATCCTCGTAGGGCAGTCTCGGCGTGGTGCAGGCCCTGTAGGTCACACCTGGATTGTCCTGGCCGGCGCGCAAAATTGATTGCTCCGACACGTCGCAGCCATCGAGGCTGTCGAAAGCGCCGTCGAGGTAGGGGTGGAGCGAACCGACGCCGCAGCCGACATCCAGCGCCCTTACAGCCGACCCACCCTGGCGAAGCTTTCGCTCGACCACCAGACGCCGCAGCAGGTCCGCCTTGGCGACAAGGAAGAAGTCGTGGCTGAGCCCGGAAAACCGGATGGAGCCTTCGACCGCCTCGCCATATTCGGATTCATAGCTGTCGAAGAGTTCGGCCATTGGCGGGGACTCCACTCCTGGACTTGTGAAATGACCGGCGGCGCTCACCAGAGGCGGCACGCATCGGCTCGTCGAAGCCGGTGAGCCGATCGATCACATAAAGCGGGCGGCGTTTGACCTCGGCGTGGATGCTGCCGACATAGAGTCCGACCACGCCGGTCATGAAAAGATTAATCCCGCACAGAAGCGACACGATCACCACGGTTGATGTCCAGCCGGCAATGATGCCGGTTTCAAAAAACCAGGCAAAGACGGCGTAGGCGCCGAAGGCCCCTGCAAGCGCGGAAATGGCCAATCCGCCCCAGAGCGCCAGGCGCAACGGCTTCTCGGAGAAGCTGACGATGCCGTGAACTGCGAGGTGCATCATTTTCCAGAATGGGTATTTGGTCTGGCCCAGGGTTCGCGCGTGGCGCTCAAATGGCACAGCCGTCTGCTTGAAGCCCATCCAGCCGAACATGCCCCTGACGAAGCGGTCATGTTCGGGCATACGCTTGAAGGTTTCCAGGGCCTTGCGGCCGACCAGGCGGAAGTCGCCGACGTCGCGCGGAATATCGACCGAGGTCATTTGCTCCAGCAGTCGATAGAATAGACTTGCCGTAAAGACCTTGAACCAGGATTCGCCGTCGCGCTTGACCCGGCGGGCATAGACGATCTCAAAGCCTTCCTTCCACTTAGCCACCAGATCGAGAACGACTTCCGGCGGGTCCTGCAGGTCGGCATCCATGACGATGACGGCATCGCCCGCAGCGGCGTCCATACCGGCGGTAATCGCCACCTGGTGGCCGAAATTGCGGGAAAATTCGATCAGCCGAAAGCGCGGCTCGGCGGCGACCACTTTTTGAAGGTATTCGACGCTTCCATCGACGCTTCCGTCATCGACGAAGATGGCCTCCGTTTCGCCGTCCAGCCGGCGGATAAGCGAACTGATCCGCTCGATCAGCCGAGGCAGCACCTGTTCTTCATTGTATATGGGCAAGACCAGCGAGTAGCGCGGCGGTGACCTGTTCACCGTCATTCCAGCCCGTTGCACCACAGAATCTCGCATGCGGTTGAAAATGGAACGCAAGCTACAAAGTTCCAAAGGCACTTAAGAAATTGCTAATTTAGCTAATTCTGAAGGGGATATGGTGCTCGAGGAGGACTGAAGGGTGTCGTGGTGACGTCGGACGTCCGCATCGAAGCGTGGAATTGTCGGTAGGCTGCCGGCGCAATCGGCCTGAAGGGAAGCAGCCGCTGAGGCATATCCCTTTGACCGCCTTGCCTACTCCCGGGCTTGCCGGTTGAAGCAGCGCTACGGGTGACCTGAGCGTGCGGGCCGACCGCTTTTGCTGCATGTCAGACATGGCTCATGGAACATGGTGGCCGAGCCCGGCCGAGTATCGCGCTTGCAAGGCCGGCGAGCGTCCGGACCGGCAACCTATCGTACCGGCCGAGCCGGCCGGTACGATACAACACTTGCCGGCCTGACGAGGGCCGCCGTCAAGCAGCCGGCCGGATGTTCTGGTTCACCCGGAAGAGGTTGTTCGGGTCGTATTTCTTCTTCAGCGAGGCCAGGCGCTCGTAGTTATCGCCATATGCCGCCTTGATTCTTGCATCGCCCTCGTCATCCATCATGAAGTTCAGGTAGGCGCCACCCAGATCGAATGGATGCACGGCCTCCCAGTAGGCCTTGGTCCAGCGTGTCACCGGTCCCGCTTTCTGTGGGTCCGGATCGATCCCGGCGATGACCATCGACCAGGTCGCATCGCGGTAATTCCAGGGTGTCTCGTCTTTGCCGACGCGATGGACCGCGCCGTCGATCGGATAGAGATGCATGAGCGATAGCTCGCTCGGTGTTTTCGCCGCCTGCTCGAGATGGGCGTCGATCGCCTCGTCGGACAGCGTCTTGACGAAATCGCCCCGCCAGTACCACTGCATTCCCTTCGGGTAGAGCCCATCGAACATGCTCTGCACGGCGGGATAGGGCATCATTCCCATCCAATTGAACCAAGGCGCGGGGAGCGCATCGAGTAGCGGAGCCAGCGCCTCTCTGCCCTTGTCCTCCGGGCCGTTATAGCAGCACATCAGCAGACACATCCGCTTTCCCCAAAACTCTTCCGGGAACGGTGCGCTCGAGAGGATGGTCTTGAGCCCGAGAAAGATGCCGAGTTCTTCGGGCGCGTTCGGCAGGAATTCGCGATAATGCTGCATGATGGTACGGGCGTGGCGCTGATCCCATGCGATCGGCCCCGCAAAGACCATGCTGACCCGGTGAAGCTGGAACACAAAGCTGGTGACGATGCCGAAATTGCCGCCGCCGCCGCGAAGCGCCCAGAACAGGTTGGGGTTCCGCTCCTTGCTGGCGGTGACGAAGCTTCCGTCGGCAAGCACGACATCGGCCTCGACCAGATTGTCGATGGTCAGGCCATATTTGCGCGTCAGATAGCCATGGCCGCCGCTCAGCGTCAGTCCGGCGACCCCGGTGGTCGAGATGATGCCCGCCGGTACGGCCAGGCCAAACGCATGGGTGGCGTGATCGAGGTCGCCCTGGGTGCAGCCCGGACCCACCCGCGCCGTACGGGCGTCCGGATCGACGCGCACGCCGTTCATCGCCGACAGGTCGATCACCAGACCGTCGTCGCAGCTCCCCAATCCGGGTCCGTTATGGCCGCCGCCACGTACCGCAACCAGCAAATTGTTGTCGCGGCCGAAATTCACCGCTGCGATCACGTCTGCGACGTCCACACAGCGGGCGATGATCAGCGGCCGCTTGTCGATCATGCCGTTGTAGAGCTTGCGGGCCTCGTCATAGCTGGCGTCGCCGGCGCGGATGACTTCGCCCCGCAGGCTTGCTGCGAATTTGGTGATGTCTTCATCGTGCATGACATTCCTCCCTATTATTGGACCTGTCGGCCGGCTGATGAAACGCTAGTCCCGTCCGTTGTTCCCGCAAATGTCACATCGTCCATTTCTGTTGCCCGATCGTTCAGGGGAGGATCAGCCATATGTGCGCTTGCTCATATGGCCATATTGCGCTCTTCAAACCGCCGTCCCGGACGATTGCGAGCGCAATGTTCCCGCCAAGTTTCATGAAACCGCTGCGGTGTCGCGAGGCGGTCTCATCCAACTGTCTGACGCTCATTCGGCAATGCCCGACGCAATTGCCGCACTTGGCCCAAATCCTCAGTCGACGCGTAGGCGGCGCGTCACTTGGCCATTGCTTTCCCAATATGTGTGTTTCTTGGCGATCCACGGATCGTTCATCGCCGGCTGAATGTTGCCGCTCATGTCGATCGCGCGCGAGGTCACGGTGTGCTCCCCGGGCGAAGGCTTGGGCCAGTCAAGAGACCACATCTTCCAGGCGAATTCCGCCTCGTCGCTGCCGATTGTCGCCGGCATCCACGGCCCATCGTCGATCTTCACCTCGACCCGGTCGATCGGCGCGCCCCAGGCGGCTCCGACGATCCGGTAATCGTTGCCGATATGGGTGACCCGGGCCGGCGCCGATTTGAGGCGCGCCCGTCCGACGGACGTTTCTACCCACACGGTCTCGCCGTTATGGTCTTCCTCGCGGAGCGTGACGTAGTCGCGTCCCATGAACCGGTTCTCGAAGCGCTGGTCGCGCACGTCGATGCGCTTGAGCCATTTCACGTTGGCGACCCCGTACCAGCCCGGCGCTATCAGCCGCAGCGGGAAGCCATTATCGGCCGGTAGGGCAGCTCCGTTCATCTCGTAGCAAAGGACATTCTTTGGGTCCATCGCATCTGCCAGCGACATGCTGCGCGCGAAATTCTGCTTGAACTTGACGTCGTCGGTCCGCTTGATCTCGCCTTCGTCGGCGGCCCAGAAGACCACTTCGATGCCGCTGTCGAGGACGCCGGCCTCCTTTAGGATCGGGGCGAGCGGCGTACCCGCCCAGCGCGCATTACCGATGCCGCCATTGAAAAACGGAAGGCCGGTATTGCCCGAACATTCGATCGTGAACGTGACTTCCTGGCGCGGCCGTGCCTTGATATCGGCAAGCGTCAGGGTCGTCGGCTTTTTGACCAGGCCGCCGATTTCGAGCTTCCAGGTGCCTGCGTCGATGACTGGCCGGTTGAAATGCGCGATTGAAAAGAACTTGTCATTGGGCGTTACCCAGGAATCGAGATCCTCCCAAACGAGCTGATTCTTGATGACCTCCGGAACCGGGTTCGGTGGCAGTTGGTCGAGCCATTTGACGACTTTCTCGCCGGGCCGGCTTGGAAAGGCATAGGCGTGTTGGCTCGCGAAGAATGCCGCTAGGCCCGCCAGCGCCGCGCTGCCCTTTGTGATGAATTCTCGACGCGGAATCCGCAGGCTTGCTGCGGATTTGGTGATGTCTTGATCGTGCATGGTATTCCTCCCCGTTAGTGGACCTGTCGGCCGGTCGATGAAACGCTAGTCCCGTCCGTTGTTCCCGCAAATGTCACATCGTCCATTTTTGTTGCCCGATCGTTCAGAGGAGGATTAGACCGGATGGGTAGTTGCTCGGGCGGCTGTATTGCCGGATAGTTCGAGATGCCTGGCCGAAAAACGCGTTGTCAAAGGGAGCAGCCGATCGTTTCCGGAGGTGTAGTGCATGGATGTCCTTTCCGATGTGCTCCGAGCCGTTCGCCTCACCGGTGCGATCTATTTCGACGTCGACGCCAGCTCTCCCTGGGTCGGCGAGTCGCCGGGCACGGCCGACATTGCCGCCGCCGTCATGCCGGAGGCAGAGCACATCATTTCTTTTCATGCCGTGATGTCGGGCTCGTGCTGGGCCGCGCTGGCAGACGATTCGGTGCCCCCGGTGCTGGTGAACGCCGGTGATGTCGTTGTCTTCCCCGGTGGTGTTCCGAACGTGTTGAGCTCCTCGCCCGGGGCGCGGGGCGAACCCAATATGGCGATGTATTATCGGCCGATAGACGAGAGCCTGCCGTTCGCGGTGATCCATGGTGGCGGTGGAGACGAGCGGACCCGGTTCATTTGCGGGTATCTTGGCTGCGATGCGCGTCCCTTCAATCCTCTCCTCGCCGCGTTGCCGGCCATCCTGTGTGCCCGCAAGCCCGCCGATGGAAGCAGCTGGGTTATCGACCTTTTTCGGCTGGCGCTGGCCGAAGGTGGCAGTGGGCGGGCGGGCTGTGAAACGATCCTCGCCAAGCTGAGCGAGCTGATGTTCGTCGAGATCATCCGCCGCCATCTCGAGACCCTCCCCGACGATTCGCGCGGCTGGCTGTCAGGCCTGCGGGATCAACATGTCGGCGAGGCGCTCCGGCTCATCCACGCTCGCCCCAGGGAGGAATGGACATTGGACCGGCTCGCCCGCGAAGTAGGGCTCTCGCGCACGGCCTTTGCGAGCCGCTTTACCCACTATGTCGAGGTCTCGCCCATGCACTATCTTGCTCGTTGGCGTCTGCAACTGGCAGGACGTTTGCTCGAACGGCCCGAAATGAGCATCGCGCAAGCGGGGGCCGAGGTCGGCTACGAGTCGGAAGCCGCCTTCAATCGTGCCTTCAAAAAGTTCGTCGGCATTCCACCTGGCACCTGGCGAAAGGGGCGGTCGGCGTTGCTGGAGGCTCAGAGATTGCCCGCTGGCGTCGTGCAATAGGCGAAGCCCTGGCACAAAGAGGAAGACGTGACCGGCAGCCTCGACGTTTTCGGCGAGGCGTTTCAGGTTTCGCGCCTCAATCCTTCGCGCGCTCGACATAGGCGCCATCGGCGGTCATCACCACCACGCGGGTGCCGGCGCTGATGTGTGGCGGCACCAGGGTGCGCACGCCGTTGGACAGCGTTGCCGGCTTGTAGGACGAGGACGCCGTCTGGCCCTTGGTCACCGGCTCGGTCTCGACCACCTCGAAAGTGGCGCGCTGCGGCAGCACCAGCGAGATGGCGATGTTGTTGTACTGCGAGATCTGCACCGGCATGCCTTCGACCAGATAAGGCGCCATGTCGCCGACCACGCTTTCCGGCACCGCGACCTGGTCGTAAGTCTCCGGATTCATGAAGTGAAAGCCTTCGCCGTCGCGGTAGAGGAACGTGTGCTCGCGCTCCTCGACATAGGCGCGCTCGACCTGCTCGGTGGTGCGGTAACGCTCGGAAACCTTTACCCCGTCGGAGATACGCCGCATGTCGAGCTGGGTGACCGGCGTACCCTTGCCAGGATGAATGTTTTCGGCAAAGAGGATCACATAAAGCTTGCCGTCCTTTTCGACGACGTTGCCTTTGCGTAAGGAGCTGGCGATGACCTTCACGGGTTTCCATCCTGATAAAATTTGTTGGCGCAAATCGGCTGGAGAGGCCGTTGCGTGCGGCCTAGCGCATCTTGGCCGCAATCGCCAGCCCTCTGTGCAATTCCCCTGAAGCCGATGACCGTCGCCTCGCCGTGGTGGACGCCGCATGTCCACGCCGACCGCCGGCCGCGGCTGATCCTGCGCAATGCCATTGCCGCCGGCATGCGCGATTGGTTCGCCCGCCGCGACTTCGTCGAGGTGGAGACATCGGCCCTGCAGGTCTCGCCCGGCAATGAAGCGCACCTGTCGGCCTTTGCCACCGAGGCGATCGGGCCGGACGGGCGGCGCCAGCCGCTCTACCTCCACACTTCGCCGGAATTCGCCTGCAAGAAGCTGCTTGCCGCCGGCGAGGAGCGCATCTTCAGCCTCGGGGCTGTCTGGCGCAACCGCGAGCACGGCCCCTTGCACCATCCTGAGTTCACCATGCTCGAATGGTACCGCGTCGGCGAGACCTATGAGAGCCTGATGCGCGACTGCGCCGAGCTCGTCGCGCTGGCGGCCGAACGGACCGGAGCGAAGCGTTTTAGCTTCCGCGGCCGCGAGGTCGACCCGTTTGCCGAGCCGGAAAGGTTGAGCGTCGCCGAGGCCTTTATGCGTCACGCCGGCATCGATCTGCTGGCGACGGTTGCAGCCGACGGCAGCACCGACCGCGCGGGGTTGGATGCCGCCCTGGTCCAGGCCGGATTGCGGACCGCGCCCGACGACAATTGGGCAGACCTGTTCAGCCGGGTGATGGTCGAAAAAATCGACCCGGCGCTGGGGCAGGGCCGCGCCACCATCCTTTTCGGATATCCGATCTCGGAGGCGGCATTGGCCCGGCCGAGCGCCGACGATCCGCGCACCGCCGAGCGCTTCGAGCTCTATTGCTGCGGCGTCGAACTCGCCAACGCCTTCGGCGAGTTGACCGACCCGGCCGAGCAGCGCCGGCGCTTTGCCGCCGAAATGGACGAAAAGCAGCGTGTCTACGGCGAACGCTACCCGATCGACGAGGACTTCCTCGCCGCGCTCGCCATCATGCCGCAGGCGAGCGGCGCGGCGCTCGGCTTCGACCGGCTGGTGATGCTCGCCACCGGCGCGCTCAGGATCGACGACGTAATCTGGACGCCGGTGGCCGCTTCCTGATGATAGGTTGGGCAAGACCGATCTCGCCCGGCTTGAAACCCAGGATTAGATGCTCGGTCCAGGCCGCCGCCGGCTGCGTCTAGCCAGAAGATTGGCGACGACCAGGAGGATGATCGACAGCCCCATCATCAGTGTCGCTGCGGCGGTGATTGCCGGGGAGAGCTTTTCGCGCAAGCCAATGAACATTTCGAGCGGCATGGTGCGTTGGTTGGCGCTGGCCAGGAACTGCACAACGACGACCTCGTCGAACGAGGTGACAAAGGCAAAGGCGGCGCCGGACAGCACGCCGGGCAGGATCAGCGGCAGCATCACCCTGAAGAACGATGTGACGGGCCTTGCTCCGGAGATGGCGGCAGCGCGCATCAGATTGCGGTCGAAACCGGTGAGGCTCGCTCCCACCGTGACAACGACGAACGGGCTGGCGAGCGCGGTGTGCGCCAGGATGATGCCGGCATAGGTGCTGGCTAGGCCGACGCGGGCATAGAACAGATACGAGCCGACGGCGGTGATCACCACCGGCACGATCAGCGGCGACAGCAGCAGCGGCATCACGATGCGGCGGCCGGGAAACTTTTCGTCGGAAAGCGCAATCGCCGTCAACGTGCCGAGTATCGTTGCGATCAGCGTCGTCCCGAACGCAACGATCAGGCTGTTGCCGATCGCCGATTGCCAGCGTTGGGTGCCAAGCACGACCGCGTACCAGCGCGTCGAAAATCCCTCCAGCGGAAAGATGAAGAAGGCGCCGCTGTTGAACGACAAGGGGACAGGAACGAGGATCGGCACGAGCAGGAACAGGATCACCATGCCGCACCATAGCCAGAGCAGGGTTATGCGGATTCTTTCGCCTGTTGTCGGATAGGGAGACAGCAGCATGGCTACACCAGCTTGAGACGGTCGAGGCCGAGGATGCGGGCGAAGACGCCGAACAGCGCCAGGGTGAAGACGAGCAGGATGAAGCTCAGCGCTGCCGCCATCTCCCAGTTCAGCTCGACATTGACGTAGTTGGCGATGAAATTGCTGATCAGCTGGTCGCTTGCCCCGCCGATGAGCGCCGGCGTGATGTAGTAGCCGAGGCAGAGAATGAAGGTGAGCAGGCAACCGGCCATGACTCCTGGAAAAACCTGTGGAAGATAGACGCGGCGGAACGCGGTGAAGGGTTTTGCGCCGAGCGAATAGGCGGCCTTCATCTGCGAGGCCGGGATCGTGCGCATGACGCTATAGATTGGCAGCAGCGTGAACGGCAGCTGGATATGGGTCATGGCGATGATCAGTCCGATGCGGCTGTACATCAGGTCAAGCCGGTCGTCGGCAATGCCGAGCCACAACAGCAAATCATTGACCAGGCCGAATTTCTGCAGGAGCACGGTCCAGGCCGCGGTTCGCACCAGGATCGACGTCCAGAATGGCAGCAGCACCGCGACGATGAGGATGGCGGCGAGGCCCTTGGGCACCGAGGCGATGAGATAGGCGAGGGGGAAGCCCAGTATCAGCGTGGCCAGCGTCACCGCCGCGGCGACGAAGAATGTGCGCATGAACACCTGCAGGAAGATCGCCTGTTGCGGCGGCACTCTGTCAATGCCTCCATCGGCGTTCCAGCGCAGATCAAGCGCGCTAAGCAGGTAGAACGACGTCACGCTATGGGTGCCGCTCTCGATGGCCGGCCACGTGCCGGGCGCCGACCAGAACGGCACGCCTTTCATCACCTCCAGCGGCGGCCTGTCGGCAGCCTCAAGTTGGCGTACCGTCTTGAGCACCTGGCTGCGCGCACCGGGCAGGCGGGCGTTGAGGCTCTTGGCGAGTTCGTAGGCGGTGCCCTTGGCCTGATTGTCCCTGAGGTCGGCGGCAAGGGCCAGGAAGGCGGCATCGCCTGGCAGTCCCGCGCCGTTCCAGCCGCGCAGCGCCTGGCTGGTCTGCGGCAGGGCGTCAGCAATCGTCGGATCATAGACGGCGCGCGACAGCAGCAGGACGATCGGGATGCCGAAGCTCAGCGCCAGCAGCACAAGCAAAGGTGCCGCCAGCGCCAGCGACCGTAATCGATCGCCGAACTCAGCGCGCCGAAGCTTTGCCGTGACGGATTTCGCCGCCTTGGCATCGGCAGCCGACCGGTCGCGCACGATGCGCGGCCGATTCAGTTCCGTGGGCCCAAGCGCCGTCATTTTTCCTACTGCGCGAGCCAGGCGTTGAAGCGCTTGACCAGATCCTCGCCGTAGTCGCCCCAGAATTCGGTGTCGGCGACCAGATAAGCGCTCATATGGTCGGGCGCGTTCGGCAATTTGGGCAGCGCGTCCGGCGCGACAAAGGAAGCTGCATCGGTGCGCACTGGCCCGTAGGTGATGTAGCTGGCCAGCTTGGCGTTGATTTCCGGCTGGCTGATATAGGCAAGGTACTTGTAGGCCAGGTCCGGGCTCTTGGCCCCCTTCGGAATGGCGATCATGTCGTATTCGAGGATCTGGTTGTTCCAGACGATCTTGAACGGCGCCCCGTCCTTGTCGATGGCATTCTGGATACGGCCGTTCCAGGCGGTGGTCATCACCACTTCCTTCGAGGCGAGGAGCTGGGGCGGCTGTGCGCCGGCGTCCCACCAGACGATGTCTTTCTTGATGGTGTCGAGCTTCTTGAAGGCGCGGTCGACGCCTTCCGGCGTGGCCAGCACCTTGTAGACATCGGCCGGCGCGACGCCATCGGCCATCAGCGCCCATTCCAAATTCTGCGCCGGGAACTTGCGCATCGCACGCTTGCCGGGAAACTTGGTCGTGTCGAAGATATCGAGCACCGAGGTCGGCGCCTCCTTCAGCACGTTGGGATCGTAGGCGAGCACGTCGCCATAGGCGTCGAGACCGACACCGCAGTCGAGCGCGGAGCCTTCGAGGAATTTCTCGCGCGGCGCGATCTTGGAATAGTCGAGGCGCTCGAGAATGCCGGCGTCGCAACCTTGCAGCACGGTCGCAGTCTCGACCGTCACTAGATCGATCGGCACGTTGCCGGTGTCGACCATGGCTTTGACCTTGCCGAGATCGCCGAGATATTCCTGCTCGACGATCTTGACGCCGGTCTCCTTGCTGAATGGTTCGAACCACGCCTTGCGCTGGGCATCCTGCCAGGCGCCGCCGCTGGCCATGATCGAAAGCTCGTCGGCGAAGGCGACATGTCCTGAGGTGATGAATGCTGTGGCTGCCGCAAAGGCGAACAGCCGTGCTTTGGTGATTTTCATTGTTGTTATTCCCCTGTTTTCGAGATGGAACCGCCCGTTCCGGCATCTGTCGGGAAGGCGCGGCAGTCGTTGGGCGCGCAGGAAACCGTGACCGGTTCCCCGTTGCCCATGGTCGCTTCGGGGCCGACCTTGACGGTCAGCACCTGTCCGTTTTCCAGCCTGGCCAGAAGACGCTGGTGGTCGCCGAGATAGATGCGGCCATCGACCGTGCCGGCCAACGCATTTGCTCCGTTCGAAGCGGGCGCAAGCTTCAGCCGCTCCGGGCGGATAGCGATATGGCAGGCCGCGCCCTCCGCAACACCGATGGCCAGCGCCGTTACCGAACCGCCGCCGTCCAGCGCAACGCGGCACTCCTTGCCAGAGACGCGGTCGACCTTGCCGAGCAGCGTATTGTTCTCGCCGATAAAGCTTGCGACAAACGAAGTTTGCGGCGCGTTGTAGAGATCATCAGGCGAACCGAGCTGGGCAATCCCGCCATTGTTGAAAACGGCGACGCGGTCCGACATGGTCAACGCCTCGCTCTGGTCGTGTGTCACATAGACAATGGTGACACCGAGCATTGTGTGAAGTTGCTTGATCTCGAGCTGCATATGCTCGCGCAGCTTCTTGTCGAGCGCACCGAGTGGCTCGTCCATCAGCACCAGGCTCGGCTCGAACACCAACGCGCGGGCAAGCGCTACGCGCTGCTGCTGGCCGCCGGAAAGCTGTGCCGGCCGCCGGTCGCCGAACTGCCGCAGCCGCACCATGTCGAGCGCACGGCCGACGCGGGCCGCGACTTCCGTCTTGGTAATCTTGCGGACGGAGAGCGGGAAGGCGACGTTCTCTTCAACGCTCATATGCGGAAACAGCGCGTAGTTCTGGAACACCATGCCGATGTTGCGTTCGTAGGGCGGCAGCCTGTCTACCGACCGGCCTTCAAGCGTGATGACGCCGCTGGTCGGCCGTTCGAACCCTGCAAGCATGTTGAGCGTCGTCGTCTTGCCCGAACCGGAAGGTCCGAGAAGGGTAAGGAACTCGCCGCGCGCTACGCCGAGGTTCAGCCGCGTTACCGCGAAGGTCCGGCCGTCATATGATTTCTCGACATCGACAAATTCGACAAATCGCTGGCTGCCGGCATCGCCCGCCCGTGCAGAACCGGCACTGTCGCGTGACAGGGCTGTCGCTTCGGCCATCACGGACGTAAGTCCGTCGAGCTGCGGCAGAAGCTGCTTGTCGAAACGAGGTGGCGCTTGCCGTGCATATATCGGTCTCGCATGACGCTGCCGCACAATGGCGGCAAACCAAACTTGTATGCTCACACAATCGATCGCTAAAGAACCATAGATGCAGACAAGTTTGGCCGTCAAGCGGCTTTCTTCGCGATTGTGTGAGATTTTCCGGGCCGGATTTTGAAAATACCTACCGGACAAGTGCTATTGTCTGGAGCATTGTCTTATGCTAGATGCGCCGATAGCCAGAGCGTCAACACACCGAATCCGTCAATCCGCATGCTTCAGGACCTGCAACTCGCCTCGGATGAAGGCCCGGTCTACCGGCGCCTTGCCGACGCTATTGCCGAACGGATCACGTCCGGCACACTTGCAGTTGGAGACCGGCTGCCGCCGCAGCGCGAGATTGCCCGCGCACTGGGTATCAATGTCACCACGGTGACGCGCGCACTGTCGACGCTCCAGCAGCGCGGCTTGCTCGAAGCACGGCCTGGGCGCGGCACGACGGTCGCGGCCCGCGACGCCGGCGAAAGACCCGGCTTCGTCTCGGCGCCAAGCGACGACACCGGCGTCATCGACCTTTCCGTCAACCGGCCGGCAACCTCGGCCTATCTCGATGCGCTAGCGCTGCTGCTGCCGCGCCTGTCGAAGGACCGGCACTATGCCACGCTTCAGGATTATCATCCGCCCGAGGGGCCGCTTTGGGCGAGGACGGCAATCGCCGAGTGGATGCGACCGGTAGCGGGGGAAGGCGATCCCGGCCGCGTGGTGCTGGCGGCGGGCGCCCAGCACGGGCTGGATTGCGTGCTTGGCGCGGTGACCAGGCAAGGCGAGGTCGTGCTCGCCGACGAAGTGACCTATCAGGGCATCAACGCGCTGTGCCGGGTGCATGGGCTCGACCTCAGAGGCGTCGCGATGGACCGTGGTGGCATGCGGGCCGACGCATTCGACGCGGCCTGCGCGCAGCTCCGCCCACGCGCGGTCTTCCTGGTGCCGACCCTGCACAACCCGACGACCATTACGCTATCCGAGGATCGCCGGCACGAGCTGGTGACCGTGGCCCGCCGCCACAACGTCCTCATCATCGAAGATGACGTCTACCGGCCGCTGGCAGACAATCCGCTGCCATCGCTTGCCAGCCTCGAGCCCGAATTGACGGTTCACGTCGGCGCCTTGTCGAAATGTCTTGCCCCAGGGCTGCGCCTCGGTTTTGTTATCGCGCCACGCGCCATAGCCGGCCAGGTCGCAGCGGCTTTGCGCATCAACTGCTGGAGCATCAGTCCCTTGACGGGGCTGATCGGCGCGCGGCTGATAGAAGAGGGCTTGGCGGCGCGCATCATAGAAACGCAGAAGCAGGAGCTTCGCCAGCGCCAGGCCATCCTCACCGAAATCCTCGGCCGCTTCGATGTCCAGAACCACCCCACTTCGACGCATGCCTGGCTGCGCCTTCCGGAGCCGTGGCGTGGCGCCGGTTTCGCTCGCACCTGCCTGGAACGTGGCGTTGCTGTGCTCCCGGGTGACGCCTTCGCGGTTGGGCGCGAGCCGGTACAGCACGGCGTGCGCATCAATGTCGGCGCCGCGCGCTCGCTCGACGATCTGCGCACGGCCCTGAACACCATGGCCGAACTGTTATCGGCGGGCCATCTGCAATTGCCTGGCTTCGTCTAGGAATTTAATGATGGCAGCGTCGGAAAGGGTCGAAAGCGCCATCGTCGGCGCCGGTGTTGTCGGACTGGCAACGGCACTCCGGCTCGCAGCTGAGGGTCGCAAAGTCCTGCTCATCGACCCCAATGAGCCGGGCTCCGGGGCCTCCTTCGGCAATGCCGGAACGATTGCCGAATATGCCTGCATGCCGG
Source organism: Mesorhizobium sp. M1329 (assembly GCF_040318035.1). Lineage (NCBI taxonomy): Bacteria > Pseudomonadati > Pseudomonadota > Alphaproteobacteria > Hyphomicrobiales > Phyllobacteriaceae > Mesorhizobium > Mesorhizobium sp. M1329. Next base: position 24,543 of record NZ_JAMYLN010000029.1, read on the forward strand.
TGGGCAATCCGGCTGTGCTGCGCGCGCTGCCAAAGCTGCTTCTCGATCCTGACAGCCCTTTTTCCTTGCGCTGGCCGGCGCTGTTGCAGCTTGCGCCATGGCTGGTTCAGTTCGTGAGGCAATCGCTTCCGGCGGCCACCCGCGCCAATGCGCTGGCGCTCGCCGGTCTACTGGCCGAGGCCCTGCCGGCCTGGGAAGAGATGGTGGAGGAGGCTGACTTGGCCGACCTGCTGCGCCGCAACGGCTGCCTCTACCTGTATCGCCGCGAGAGCGATTTCGCCAAGGCCGCCGGGGGGCAGGGCGCTGCGCGCCGGGTTTGGCGTCCATCAAGAGGTTCTGACACCGGAAGAGGTCGCCGCGCTGGAGCCTGGCCTGCCCGCGACCGGGGCCAGCGGCCTGTACTTCCCCGACTCGATGAATGTCACCGATCCCAAGACAGTGATGCGGCGGCTGCTCAATGCCGCGACCGCCCGCGGCGTTTCGGTAGCGCAGGCTGAGATAACCGGGCTGCGGGTCGAGGCGGACGGTGTCAGGCTCAGCGGTTCCGGCTTTCGCATCAAGGCGAACACGGTGGTGATCGCCGCGGGCGCGCAAGCGCGGGCGTTGGCCATGCAGGCCGGCGACAGGATCCCGCTCGAGACCGAACGTGGTTATCATCTCGAATTCCCGACCGGGGCGCCCCTGCTCCATCGCCCGGTCTGTCCTGTCGATCTCGGCTTCTACATGACGCCGATGAACGGCCGGCTGCGTGTCGCCGGAACCGTCGAGCTCGGCGGGCTTGCAGCGCCGGCAAATCCACGCCGGCTGGCGCTGCTCGATCGCGGTGTCAGGCAGTTCTTTCCACAACTCGGCCGGCCGTCATCCGAGTGGCTCGGGTTCCGGCCGTCGCTGCCCGATTCCCGGCCGGTCATCGGCCCGTCGCGCGGCAGCTCCAGGGTGATTCATGCCTTCGGTCATGGCCACCTTGGCCTGACACTCGCTCCGATCACTGCACGCCTGGTCGCTGAACTGATCAGTGGTCGCGGCGATCCAGCGCGTGTCGCGGCGTTTTCGGCTGGTCGCTTCCGCGCCTGATCGATCGAACATTTCGCCTTCGGGTTGATCAGGAGTCTATTTCCGATCAGGCCAGCGTAGGTGCAAAATCAAAGATCTTGTGCGTCTAGAAGGACGCACCAGCTCTAGATCGGTCGCGCCGACCTGGGGCTAGATGCCTCCTGATTGTCCGCTTCTCCCATTGCAGAAGCGGCACCGGGACAATAGATGGTGCAGCAGCGGCTGCCCTTCAGCCAGCCGGAAATAACAGGATTATGCGCATGACCGATACGCTCGACGCAGCGAAACTGACCGATCGCGTCGCGGCCCTGGTCGAGGCTGCCAAACGGGCCGGCGCCGATGCCGCCGATGCGGTTGCGGTGCGCGGCCGTTCGACCGGCGTCTCGGTGCGGCTCGGCAAGGTCGAAGGCACAGAAGCGTCCGAGAGCGAAGACGTCTCGCTGCGTGTCTTCGTCGGCAAGCGGGTAGCGAGCGTTTCGGCAACGGCGGCATCCGACCCCAATATGCTGGCCGAGCGCGCCGTCGCCATGGCCAAGGTGTCGCCTGAGGATCCCTATCAGGGCCTCGCTGACCCGGCCTTGCTGGTCAAGAAGCCGCGCGACCTCGATCTGTTCGACGCCACCGAGGTGTCGGCGGACCAGCTGAAGGAGGCAGCGCTTGCCGCCGAAGCGGCGGCGCTTGCCGTCAAGGGCGTCACCAATTCGGCCGGTAGCGGTGCCAGTGCCGGGCTCGGCGGCCTGGTGCTCGCCACCTCGCACGGCTTCGTCGGCCATTACGTCGCCTCGCGTTTTTCGCGCTCGACCAGCGTGATCGCCGGCGAGGGAACCGGCATGGAGCGCGATTACGAATTCTCCTCGCGCCAGCATTTTTCCGATCTCGACGCGCCGGAAGACATCGGCCGCAAGGCCGGTGAGCGCGCTGTCCGCCGCATTGGCGCACGCAAGGCGGCGACCGGGCCGGTCGACGTGGTGTTCGATCCGCGCGTCGCGCGCGGCATTGCCGGCCACCTTGCCGGTGCCATCAATGGCGCCGCGGTGGCGCGCAAGACCAGCTTTCTGCGCGACATGATGGGCAAGAAGGTGGCTTCGGCCGCAATCACCGTCACCGACGAGCCGCTCCGGCGCCGCGGACAGGCCTCGCGCCCGTTCGACGGCGAAGGCGTCGAGGGCGAGAAACTGTTCATGGTCGACAAGGGCGTGCTCAACCACTGGTTCCTGTCGACCTCGGCGGCTCGCGAACTCGGCCTCGTTACCAATGGGCGCGGCTCGCGCAGCGGTTCGTCGGTCTCGCCATCGTCGACCAATCTCGCGATCGAGCCCGGGGAAAACACGCCGGAAGAGCTGATCAAGTCGCTTAAGACCGGCTTCTACGTCACCGAAGTGTTCGGCCAGGGCGTCGACATGGTGACGGGCGAATATAGCCGCGGCGCTTCCGGCTTCTGGATCGAAAACGGCGAGCTGGCCTATCCCGTCGCCGAGGTGACCATTGCCTCCAATCTGAAGACGATGTTCCTCAACATGGTTCCGGCGAGCGATCTCGACCGCAATTTCGGCACTGCCGCGCCCACGCTTTTGATCGAAGGAATGACCCTTGCCGGAGCTTGACCCGGCCGTCTCGGCCGGCGCTACTGAAGACTTGCAGCTGTTGCGCGATGCCGCCCGCGAGGCGGGGCTCATCGCCATGCAGTACTTCAACAACAATCCGCAAGTGTGGATGAAGGGCGGCACCTCGCCGGTCAGCGAAGCCGATCACGCCGCCGACAAATATCTGCGCGAGACCTTGCTGACGGCCCGGCCGGATTATGGCTGGCTGTCGGAGGAAACCGTCGACGACCCGGTAAGGCTTGTCGCGCGCCGCACCTTCGTCGTCGATCCGATCGACGGCACGCGCGGCTTCCTCGAAGGGCTGCCCACATGGTGCGTCAGCGTCGCGGTGGTCGAGAAAGGCCGAACGCTTGCTGGCGTGCTCGACTGCCCGGCGAAGGGCGAAATCTATTGGTCGCTGCCGGGCGAGGGCGCATTCCTGAACGGCCAGCGCATCAGCGTGCGTCCGCCGTCGGAAACGGCCGAAATTGCCGGACCGAAGCCGATGATCGACCTGATGCCGGCGAAATGGCATAAGCGGCTGAGGCGGGTGCCCTATATTCCTTCGCTCGCCTACCGGCTGGCGATGATCGCCGGCGGCCAGCTCGATGCCACCTTCGTTAAGGCCAATGCGCATGACTGGGACATCGCCGCGGCCGATCTCATCCTGCGCGAGGCAGGCGGCGCCTTGCTCGATCGGCACGGCCGCGCGCCGCTCTATGCCGGCGAAGTGATCCGTCACGGACCGCTCGCCGCCGGCAGCGGCGAACTCCTGGCCGTGCTCGCCGGCGTCATCGCCGGGCTGGACAATTGACCACTATCAATAGTTCCAAAGTCGGCGGCTTTGGTCTAGACCTGTCCCAAACTCACGATATGTGAAGGATCGACATGGCCGCTGAAGACGGAAAGAAACAGCTTTTGCACCTGGTGTTCGGCGGCGAACTCAAGAAGCTGGGCGGCACCGAATTCCGCGATCTCGACGCGCTCGACATCGTCGGCATCTATCCGGACTATCAATCGGCGCACGCCGTCTGGAAGGCCAAGGCGCAAGCCAGCGTCGACAATGCCCATATGCGCTATTTCGTCGTTCACCTGCACCGCCTGCTCGACCCCGAAAACAAGGCTGTCGGTTGACATCGATGAACCATGAAGCGGTCAAGCGGTCAGCCCCGCGGTCGGCGGTCAGACGTCGCAAGCCGAAGACGTTCTGGCGCAAGATCCGCGAACCGCTGGCGCAGTCGCGATTCGTCAAGAATGCGCTTGCCGCACTGTTTGCGTATTTCGTCCGCCTTGTCCGCGTGACCAACCGCCTGGTCGAAGGATCGGCGAAGTTTTCCGGCGGCGCCTATGCGCAGCTCGAGCCTGGCATCATCGCACTCTGGCACGGGCAGCATCTGCTGACCCCGGCCTATTATCCCAAAGGACGGCCGCTGGTTGCCATGGTATCGCGCAGCGCCGATGCCGAGCTCAACGCCCTGATGGTCGAGAAATTCGGCATCGAGGCCGTTCGCGGCTCTGGCGGGCGCGAAAGCGCAAGGCATCTCGACAAGGGCGGTGCCAAGGCGCTCATCGCCCTCAAAAAGTCGCTCGCCACCGGCAAGAATGTCGCCATGATTGCTGATATTCCCCACGGCACACCGCGCGATGCGGGGCTCGGCGTCGTCCTCCTGGCGCGGCTGTCCGGCCGGCCGATCCTGCCTGCCGCGATAGCCACCAGCCGCCGCAAGGTGATCGAGGGCAGCTGGGACAAGACGACGATCAACTTGCCCTTCGGCCGCTCCTCGATTGTCGTCGGCACGCCTGTCTTCGTGCCGGCCAACGCCGACGCCGCGGAAATGGAACGCAAGCGCCAGGAGGTCACGGCCTCGCTCAATGCCGCGACCGCCGAGGCCTATCGCCTTGTGGACGGTTCGAAATGAGTATGCGCTGGGCGCGCGCCTTCCTGACGGCCTACCGCTTCGCCGGGGCCGTCGCCTACCCGCTGGTCGGACCTTACGTCGCCTGGCGCACGTCCAGAGGCAAGGAGGACCGCATTCGCCGGCGCGAGCGCTACGGCGTCGCCGGACGCGAGCGCCCCGAAGGCCCGGTGATCTGGATCCATGCAGCCAGCGTCGGCGAGACCATCGCCGTCGTGCCGCTGGTCGAGAGCATTCTCGATTACGGCGTCAACGTCGTGCTGACGACGGGCACCGTCACCTCGGCACAGGTCGCCGAAGAACGGCTGGGCGACCGCATCATCCACCAATATGTGCCGCTCGACCTCAAGCCGGCGGTCAGCCGCTTCCTCGACCATTGGCAACCGGACCTGGCGATCATCGCCGAATCGGAGATCTGGCCGATGACCATCCTGGAACTCGGCGCCCGCCGCGTGCCGCAGGTTCTGGTCAACGGCAGGCTGTCCGACCGCTCCTTCAAGTCCTGGAAGAAGCGCGCCAACATTGCCGAAGCATTGTTCGAAAATCTCGCCCATGTCGTCGCCCAGTCGGATCTCGATGGCGAGCGCTTCCTTTCGCTCGGCGCCCGGCCGGTCACCGTGTCCGGCAATCTCAAGGTCGACACCGCGCCGCCGCCGGCCGACGAACGGGCGTTGGCGGCGCTGAAACGCCAGATCGGCGGCCGCCCGACCTGGGCGGCGATCTCGACCCATGACGGCGAAGAGGCGGTCGCCGCCGAAGTTCACGCCATGCTGCACAAGCGCCACCACGGGCTCTTGACCATCATCGTGCCGCGCCATCCCGATCGCGCCGGTCAGCTGGCCGCCCAGATTTCCGGCATGGGCCTGAAGCTGGCGCAGCGCAGCAAGGGCGACAGGATCACCGCCGATACCGATATCCTGCTCGGCGACACGATCGGCGAGATGGGGCTTTATCTGAGGCTGACGGAAATCGCCTTTGTCGGCCGTTCGCTGACTTCCGAGGGCGGCCAGAACCCGCTGGAACCGGCCATGCTGGAGACGGCGGTGCTTGCCGGCCGCAACGTCCAGAATTTTCGCGAGGCTTATCAGCGCCTGCTCGACAGTGGCGGCGCCAAGCTGGTGCGCGACCGCGATATGCTGGCCGGCGCCGTCAATTTCCTTTTGACCGACGAGGCGGCCCGCCATGAGATGATGGCGGCGGGTGCGGCGACGGTCGACGAGATGCGCGGTGCGCTGGCGCATACGCTCAGGTCGCTCGAGCCCTATATCCAGCCGCTGGTCGTCAAGTCGCGCCTGAAGGGCGCGAACGGGCGCTGACGTGACCTCGGAAGCGCCACCCTTCTGGTGGGAAGAGCCGGACTGGCGGGTGACGGCGCTGTCGCCGCTCTCCGCCGTCTATGCGCTCGTCGCCGGTCGCCGCATGCGGCACGCGCCGCGCGAAAAGGTCGAGGCGCCGGTGCTCTGCGTCGGCAACTTCACCGTCGGCGGCACCGGCAAGACGCCAGTGGCGATCGCATTGGCCGAGCAGGCCCGGCGCATGCAGCTCAATCCGGGTTTCCTGTCGCGCGGCCATGGTGGCTCCTTCGCCCAGCCGCATATCGTCGATCCGCACCACGACGCCGCCAAGCATGTCGGCGACGAGCCGCTGCTTCTCGCCGAACACGCGCCGGTCGCGGTGACGCCGAACCGGGCCGCCGGCGCCAGGCTTCTGCTGGAGAAGCTCGGCTGCGATTTCCTGATCATGGATGACGGTTTTCAGAGCGCGCGCATCCACATCGACTATGCGCTCGTCGTCGTCGACGCGCGCCATGGCATCGGCAATGGCCGCGTCATCCCCGGCGGGCCGCTGCGGGCAAACATCGTCGACCAACTGGTCTTCACCAGCGCCTTGCTGAAGATGGGCGAGGGCACTGCGGCCGATACGGTCGTGCGCCAGGCAGCGCGCGCCGGCAGGCCGATCTTCGAGGCGCACACCGCGCCGACCAGCAAGGTGACGCTGGCCGGCAGGCGGTTCCTGGCGTTCGCCGGCATCGGCCATCCCGACAAGTTTTTCGACACGGTAAGCGAGGCCGGCGGCGAGCTTGCGCTGACCCGACCATTTCCTGACCATCATTTCTACAGTGCGGACGAGCTTGCTGAATTGACGGCGACGGCGCGTAAAGCCGGTCTTGGCCTCATTACCACCGCCAAGGACGCTGCCCGCCTGCGTCACGGCGCAGCACCGCCGGAATTCCTCGACGGGCTCGACGTGCTGGAGATCGACACCGTCTTCGAGCTCGGCCACGTGCCGCAACGCATCATCGACGAGACGCTGGATGCCTGGCGGCAGCGCCGGCTTAAAGGCTGACCAGCAGCTCAGCACCGCGATGCGGGGACTGGAATTTGCAACTTTCCGCCGGTCGAACGTATTTTGTTCTTGCTTTGTGCCGGCAGCTATGCTACTAATTTGGGTATAGTGATGATTCACCGACGACCCGCCCTCGGCCCCGAGGCGGGTTTTTTATTTCAAGATAATCTCTAAGGTTTCGGTGTTGCCGGCCTGACGCCGCGGCAGAGCGCGAAGGGTCGCAACGGGGCGGCTTCCATTTGCGTCGGACTAGCGTCGGCGGCGTAGTTCCGGATGCGCTTCGATCTCGCGGCGCAGCGAGGCAGCGGCGTTCACATAAGGTTCCTGCCTGGCGACACTCCAATATTTAAGCTCGTCGAGCGGGATGCTCTCGCCGGTCACCGCGCAGCGCACGAAGGCGCCGGGGCTGGTCACCTGGAAGTCGCCGTCGAGATAGCGGATGCGGGCTTCCTTGCCGCCGGGGCCTTCGAAACGGTTCATCATGGGGTGGTGCCGAAATTCATGACGATGTCATCGCCACAAATTGCGGCGAGGTCAAGCTCGCTTGGCTTTGCCTGGTTCTGTTTCTGGCGGCACTTGTTCGAACAAGCCGGCAAAGCGGATGCCAATGCATGTCGCGCAAAAGTGTGCAGCGGTTTTGCGCGACATGCATAAACACAAGTACCTGAAGCGCGCCGCATCAGGCCGGTCGAACGCGACGCGCGTTAGGCATCTCATTCCTCGGCGATGATAAACTCTTCGATCTTCTCCGCTGGCAGCCCGGCCTGGACGGCGATGCGCCGGGCGAGTTCGGCGGCGGCGGCGCGCGGGCGCCCCAACGGCCGGTCGAGCCAGTAAGATATCGGGCTCAGCGCAGTGCGCTCGTCCACGGCGACGATGCGGCCCGATTTCAATTGGTCCACCGTCAACGGCGGACGCGCCAGCGCAATGCCGAGCCCGTGCGCGGCGGCGTCGAGCACGAGGTTGTAGTCCTCGAAACGGCGGTCGTGCGGCCGCGGCCGATAGTCCATCTCCTGCGCGGCGAACCAGGCGCGCCAGGCCGAAGCGTCGGAATCGTTGATCACCGGATAGTCGAGCAGCCGGGCAGGATCTCCGCGGCCGATCTCCCTGGCCAATTCCGGCGAGGCGACCGGGAACACATATTCTTCGAAAAGCTGCACCGAGATCCGGCCCGGAATGCGACCGCGCCCGCAGCGAATCGACAGGTCGATGCCTTCGTCGGCAAGATCGCCCTGGCGGATGTCGACGTCGAGCACGATGCGCAGCTTGGACGGGTGGTTCTCCAGCGCCGCCATGCGCGGCATCAGCCACAGCCCGCTGACCGAGGGGATCGAGGTCAGCCGCACCACCGCCGTACCGCGCGGCTCGACCCAACGGTCCGAATTGCTGGCGATCAGGGCAAAGGCTTCCGTGGTGCGCAGATGCAGGCGGTTGCCTTCGACGGTCAGAGAGACGCCGCGGGCGCCGCGATCGAAGACTTTCAGCCCGAGCCAGCCCTCGAGCTTGGCGATCTGCCGGCTGACGGCGCCGTGGGTAATGTTGAGCTTCTCGGCCGCCGCCGAAAAGCTGCCGGTCCGAGCGGCGGCGTCGAAGGCGCGCAGTGTTTCGAGCGGCAGCATCGGGTCTAAGCTGTGATCCATAGTCACAGCTGATCCTCGATTTGTTCGTTTGTCAACCGGCCCGCAATAGCGTTTCTCTACTTCATGGCATTGGATCGCGAGGACACCCAGATGAGCGCTTACACCGGCACGTTGAATACGACACAGCGCATGGATGCCAAGGCTGCCATCGCGGTGACGCTGACGGTGGTCGGCTGGGCCTCCGCCTTTCCGGCGATCCGCGCCGGCCTTGCCGCCTTCGGGCCGCTGGAACTTGGCGCGCTGCGCTTTGCCATCGCCGCGGTTCCGGCGGCGATCTTCCTCGCGGTCAAGCGGCCGGTACTGCCCAGGCTCGATGAACTCTGGCGCTTTACCTTCGGTGGTGCCGTCTTCGTCGCGCTCTACACGGTGATGCTCAATTTCGGCGAACTGACCGTTTCGGCCGGTGCGGCCGGCTTCATCATCAATGTCAGCCCGATCTTCACCGCCATCATGGCCATGGCACTGCTCGGCGAACGCTTCTCGGGCCTGGCCTGGGCCGGCACATTCCTGTCCTTCGCCGGCATCGGCATCATCGCCATAGGCGAGGGGCAAGGCTTGCATTTCAACAGCGGTGCGCTGCTTGTCCTCGGCTCGGCGCTGTGCTCGGCCGTCAACACCATCGTCCAGAAGCCGCTGTTTGCCCGCCACCACCCGCTGACCATCTCGGCCTCGAACATGGTGCTTGGAGCGCTCTGCCTGTCGCCGTTCCTGCCGAGCGGCCTGGCGCAGGCGGCGGCCGCCGATACCGCCGGGCTCGGCGCGGTCATCTTTCTCGGCATCGTACCCAGCCTGATTGCCTATGCCGCCTGGGCAACCGCACTTTCCCGGCTGCCGGCGGCGCGTGCCTCAAACTTCCTTTATCTGGTGTCGCCGGTGGCGACGCTGATCGGCTTCTTCTGGCTGGGCGAGGTGCCGACGCTGCTCGGCATAGTCGGCGGGGCGCTGGCGCTGGGCGGCATCGTCGTCGTGAATTTGAAGAGGTAAGTCAGAGGGTTCGGAGGCTTGCTTGAATTAAAAAGAGCCGTATCGAACGGCTCTTTTTGATTTCCCCTCTCCGGTTTGCTTCGCAAACCACCTCTCCCCACCTTGTGGGGCGAGGAACCCAAGGTTTTCAAGATTGCGGCCTTTGGCGATTGGCGTTTCCTCGCCCCCACCAAACTGGGGGACAGGTGGCCGCGGAGCGGCCGGAGAGGGGGCTGCGCCAGCGGACGTCGTAAGCCGCAGGCCCTACCGTCGCCCGAACAGCCGCTCGATGTCGGCGAGCTTGAGCTCGATATAGGTCGGGCGGCCATGGTTACAGGTGCCGGAGCCTGGCGTCGCCTCCATCTGGCGCAGCAGCGCGTTCATCTCTTCCGGTTTGAGCAGGCGGCCGGAACGCACCGAGCCGTGGCAGGCCATGGTCGCGGCTATTTTGTCCAGCCGCCCTTTCAGCGTGTCGACTGTGTCGTTGTCGGCGATCTCGTCGGCGAGGTCGCGCACCAGCTGCTGGACGTTGGTTTCGCCGAGCATCGACGGCGTCTCGCGCACCGCAACGGCGCCGGGGCCGAAGCGCTCGATGCCGAGGCCGAACCGGGCCAGCGTCTCGGAATGCATGGCAAGCCGCTCGGCGTCTTCCTCCGGCAGATCGACGATCTCCGGCAAAAGCAGCATCTGCGACGACACCGCGCGTGAGTGGAGGGCGTTCTTCAAGGCCTCGTAGACCAGCCGCTCATGCGCCGCATGCTGGTCGACGATGACAAGCGAATCCCTGGTCTGGGCGACGATATAATTCTCGTGCACTTGCGCGCGCGCCGCGCCCAATGCCGTGCCGAGCAGCGTCTCCGCCGCTTCGTTTTGGCCGGCGCGCGCGTCGGCACTGTGCAGCGGTCCGGCATCGAAGGCCGTCTGCTCGTCCTCGCCGAACCCGCCGCCCACATCGAGCGGCCGCTGTGGCGAGCGGCCAGGATCGAACCCGGCAAAGCCGGAGGCCCGATAGGCGGCCTCGTAGCTGCGGTGGCCGTTGGCCGGCCCGCCATGCGCATAGGATGCCGCGCCTGGCCGGAACGCCGCCATCATGCCGGCGGCCCCGGTGGTGGCGGCGCGGATGCCGGCATTGGCCAGCGCTTCGCGGATGGCGCCGACGATCAGCCCGCGCACCAGCCCCGGGTCGCGGAAGCGCACGTCTGCCTTGGCCGGATGGACGTTGACGTCGACGATCGCCGGATCGAGCGTCAGGAACAGCACGGTGACGGCATGGCGGTCGCGCGGCAGCACGTCGGCGAAGGCGCCGCGAATGGCGCCGGCGATCAATTTGTCACGCACCGGGCGGCCGTTGACATAGGCGTATTGCTGTAGCGCGTTGGCGCGGGTGAAGGAGGGGACCGAGACATGGCCGGCGAGGTGCACGCCGTCCCGCATCGCGTCGATGGCGATCGCATTGTCCGGAAAGTCGGCGCCCATCACCTGCGCCACACGGCGCAGCCGGCCTTCCGGGCTGTCGTCGGTCGCCGGCAGCTCCAGCGTCGAGCGGTCCGGGCCGGCCAGGGTGAAGCGCACGGCGGGGAAGGCGATGGCGATGCGCTTGACCACGTCGCCAATGGCCGAGCTTTCGGCGCGCTCGCCCTTCATGAATTTGAGCCGCGCCGGCGTGGCGAAGAACAGGTCGCGCACCTCGACCGTGGTGCCGCGATTGGCCGCCGCCGGCCTGACGGCGGAGACGCGGCCGCCGTCGATGCCGATCTCGGCGGCGTTTTCACTGGACGCGGTGCGCGAGCGGATCGACAGCCGCGCCACCGAGCCGATCGACGGCAAGGCCTCGCCGCGGAAGCCAAGCGAGCGAATGTCGTGAATGTTGTCGGCGAGCTTGGAGGTGCAATGGCGCGCAATCGCCAGCGCCAGTTCCTTTTCCGGAATGCCCGAGCCGTCGTCGCTGACGCGGATCAGGTTCAGCCCGCCACCGGCGGTGACGATCTCTACGCGCGTCGCGCCGGCGTCGAGTGCATTCTCGACCAGTTCCTTGACCACGCTTGCCGGACGCTCGATGACTTCGCCGGCGGCGATCTGGTTGATCATCGTTTCGGAAAGCTGGCGGATGGGCATGGCAGCACTATAGGCGGATTCGTGGTCGATGCGGGAGGGCGGAATTGAGGAAATCCACGCAGCTGAACGCGCTCGTGCACTCAACTCATGAGCTTGGGCAGCGCTGCCGCCAGTGCGTCGACGGCAAGGCGGACTTTCATCGGCAGATGTGGCGTCTGCAACCAAACGGCATGAACGTCGTAGAGAAACTTCGGCTGTTCCGGCAACAGCGGGACAAGCGCGCCCGCCTGGATGCGCTGGCGCACCAGCCAGTATGGCAGCCAGGCGAGCCCCATGCCGGCGGCCGCGGCATCGGCGATGGCATCGAGATCGTCGAGCCATAATCTGCCGACGGGCTTAACCTCCATCGCGGGCTGGCCGTTGTGCGGAAACAGCCACGGCTGAACGGCACGCCCGGAACGGCGGTAGATGATCGCATGATGGCTGCCGAGGTCATCTATCTGCTGCGGCTGGCCGTGCCGCTCAAGATAGGGCGGCGACGCGCAGACGACCATATGCTGGCGCGCGATGCGACGCGCTATCACCCCGGTCTGGTCCTCCAGATCGCCCGTGCGGACAGCGAAGTCGCAGCCATCCTCTACGAGATCGGCGATGGCATCGCTGAACGATAGGTCAAGTTCCAGCGCGGGATATTGCTGCGCAAGCCCGAACAGGATCGGGGCAACGCAGCGCCGGCCGAAATGCATCGGCATGAGCACACGCAGCTTTCCGCGCGGCTCGGCAAGCTGGTCGGCCGCCAACGCATCCGCGGCCTCCGCTTCAGCAAGCACCAGCCGGCAGCGTTCATAATAGGCGCGCCCGAAATCCGTCAGGCTTTGGCGGCGCGTGGTCCGGTTGATGAGGCGCACGCCCAGGCGCTCCTCGAGAAACCGGACATGCTTGCCGACCATCGGCCCGGACAGATCGAGAGCGGCGGCCGCGGCCGCGAACGAGCCCAGGTCGACGGCTTTGACGAACACGGCCATGCTCGTAAGGCGATCCATATTCAAAACCCACAGTTTCTGCTGATCTACTCAAACGGCCATTTATCCGCCTGATCGCCGCTGGCATAGCACATTCAGTTCAAATATTTTGGAGTCGTGACCGATGGCACGTGTCGTTCGTTTTTATGAGCTGGGTGGTCCCGAGGTTCTGCGCATCGAGAATGTCGACATGTCCGCGCCTGGGCGGGGCGAGGTTCAGATCCGTGTCAAGGCGTTGGGCCTCAACCGGGCCGAGGCGCTGCTGCGTTCAGGCAGATATATCCAGACCGCGCCGTTGCCTTCCGGTCTTGGGCTCGAGGCGGCGGGTATCGTCGAGATGGTCGGTGAAGGCGTGGACGGCTTTGCGCCGGGCGATGCCGTCAGCGTGGTGCCGCCATTGTCGATGGCCCGCTGGCCTGCCTATGGTGAGATTGCCACATATCCCGCCGAGCTCGTCGTCAAGCACCCGCCATCGCTGAGCTGGGAAGAGGCCGCCGCAGCGTGGATGCAATATCTCACGGCCTGCGGTGCGCTGGTCGACATTGCCAAACTTGGCAGGGAGGACTTTGTCGTTATCACCGCGGCGTCGAGCAGCGTCGGACTTGCGGCGATCCAGATCGCCAACATGATTGGCGCGACCCCGATCGCGGTCACACGGACATCTGCCAAGAAGCGGGCTTTGCTTGAGTTCGGCGCGACCCACGTCATCGCCTCGGCAGAGGAGCATCTGGAAGCCAGGCTGAAGCAAATCGCCGGCCCGGACGGCGTGCGCGTGGTGTTCGACGCGGTCGGCGGGCCGATCTTCGAGCCTCTGACGGCAGCGATGGCTCCGGGTGGCATTCTCATCGAATATGGCGGCTTGAGCCTCGACCCGACACCTTTTCCGCTACCTGCAGTGCTGGCAAAGACACTGACGCTGCGCGGTTATCTCGTCCACGAGATCGTGCGCGATCCAGTCCGGCTGCAGGCCGCCAAGGCGTTCATCCTTGACGGACTGAGCTCGGGTTCGCTGAAGCCGGCAATCGCCAGGACCTTTCCGTTCGACCAGATCGTCGAGGCGCACCGTTATCTCGAATCCAACGAACAATTCGGCAAGATCGTCGTGACGGTTTGACCGGGCATTGTGGGATAGCCTCACGCCTGCGCCGCCAGCCAGTCCCGCACCTTGCGGGCGTTGTCGCTGAGCTCGCGGTTCCTCGACCAGATGACATGAAAGCCCTTGCCGGTCGTCATCGTGTGGCCGGTGACGCGCACCAGCAGCCCTGATGCCAGCAGCCGCTCGGCGAGGTGACCCCAGCCGAGCGCGATGCCTTGCCCTTCCATCACTGCCTGGATCACCAGCGCATAGTCGTTGATACGCAAGCCACGCCCGGCATCGGCGATGTCGACACCGGCCGAGGCGAACCACTCGTCCCAGCTGGCGGCCTCGCGAAACGGCTCTTCGAGATGAATGAGGCGGTGCGATGGAAGGTCCGCGACGCGCTCCGGCAGCCCGAACCGGGCCACATAACTAACGCCGGCGACGGGGAATATCACTTCATCGGCCAGCGGCAGCGAATGATAATCCGGCCATTCCCTGGGCTCGCCGCCGCGGACACCAAGCGGGATATCCTCGGCGATGATGTCGAGATCGCGATCGGCGGTCTGGATGCGCAGGTCGATGCCCGGCAATTCGTCGCGAAACTGCTGCAGGCGCGGCATCATCCAGAACGAGGCGAAAGCGGTCGAGGCGGCGAGCGTCACATGAGCGCCGACGGCGATCTGGCGCAGGTCTTCCGCCGACTTGCGAATGTGGGACAGGCCGAGCGAGACGTCGGCATGGAAGCGGTCGCCGGCCTCGGTAAGGCTGACTTGCCGGTGGCGGCGCTGGAAGAGTTTCGCGCCGAGCTGCTCTTCGAGCCCGCGGATCGCATAAGACACGGCAGCCTGCGTCATGCCGAGCTCGCGCCCGGCGGCGGTAAAGCTCGACAGCCGCCCGGCGGCCTCGAAAACGATCAGGCTGCCGGCCGACGGCAGCAGGTGGCGCAAGCTTCGCATAAGCTGAGCTTATACAAGAGATCAGGATTTTCCAGCGTCACAGCTGCATTTTGTCTGGCTAGATTGGTCACCAACAGGAATATGGAGCCTCCATGAACGCACCGGCCGTTGAAGTGAGCGAACACACCAATCGTCGCGCGGGTGGCCGCCTGGGGCGCAAGGCGCTGCGGGGAGCTCCCGTAGCGTCATTTCCGACCCTGGTTCGCAAGATTCCGGTGTATCAGATGGTCCCGGACGAGGCGGTGGAGCTCATCCACCAGGAGTCGCTCTCGATCCTCGAAGAGGTGGGATGCGAGTTCCGCGACGACGAGGCTATCGCACTGTGGAAGGCGGCGGGCGCCGATGTCTCGGAGACAAGGGTCCGCATAGACCGCGCCCTGCTGATGGACCTCGTATCGAAGGTCCCGTCGGAGTTCACGCTCAATGCGAGGAATCCCCAGCGTTCCGTACGTGTGGGTGGCAACAACTCCATCTTCGTGCCGATGTACGGGGCGCCTTACGTGCGCGACCTCGACAACAACAGGCGCTACGGCACACTCGCCGACCTCAACAATTTCCACAAGCTCGCCTACATGGCGCCGGCGCTGCATTCGTCGAGCTCGATCATCTGCGAGCCGATGGAAATCGCGGTGCCGAAGCGTCACCTCCACATCATCCATTCGGCGCTGAAGCACTCCGACAAGCCGTTCATGGGCATCGTGACCTCCAAGGATCGAGCCGAAGATACGATGGCGATGGCAGGCATCGTGTTCGGCGAGGACTATGTCCGCGACAACCCAGTCCTGGTGGCCATCACCAACTGCAATTCGCCGCTGGTCTGGGATGCCACCATGCTGGACGCGATGAAAGTCTATGCGCGCCACAACCAGCCGCTGATCCTCGCGCCCTTTGCCCTTTGCGGCGCCTCGACTTCGGCCTCTGCCGTCGGTGCGGTCGCGCAGGTCAATGCCGAAGCGCTGGCGGGCGTCGCGTTCACACAGCTCTTGCGTCCGGGTTCGCCGCAGATCTACGGACAGTTCATGGTGACGGTCGACATGAAGACCGGCGCTCCCATGGGCGGCACGCCGGAGGCGGCCCAGATGATGTATCTCATGGGCGCGCTCGCGCGGAAGTATCGGCTGCCGTGGCGCACGTCCGGTTTCCATGTCGGCTCGAAGCTCAACGACGCCCAGGCGGGCTACGAGGCGAACATGCTGATGCATGCCGCCATCCTTGCCGGCGCCAACTACATCTGGCACTCCGCCGGTTGGCTCGAGGCCGGCCTGACCTGCGGCTATTCGAAATTTGCGACCGACTGCGAGCAGCTTGTCGGCTGGTACAAATATGCTGGCGGGCTGCCGTTCGACGATTTCAAGGAGGCTATGGCGGCGATCCGCGAGGTCGGACCGCAGGGCCATTTCCTTGGCACCCAGCACACGCTCGAACATTTCGAGTCCGCCTTCTTCATACCGAGCATCATGGACTTCAATTCGTTCGAACAGTGGAAGGCGGAAGGAGCAAAGGACCACGACACCCGCGGCCGCGAGAAAGCGCGCAACATGCTCGCCGATTACGAGGAGCCGAAGCTCGATGAGGGCATCGCCGATGGTCTCAAAGATTTGATTGCGCGGCGCGAGGAGAAACTGCCGGACAGCGTTAGTTGATAACGGGCGAAGACCCGATGGGAACCATAACGGAGGAAAAAATGACACTCTTCAGAAGCAACGGTGATCGCGTACCGAGCGCCATCGAAGCGATGGCCAGCGAGGCTCGTGCAGGTCGTGTGGATCGGCGCGAGTTTCTGGCTCTCGCAAGCGCCTTCGGCGCATCGACGGCCTTTGCCTACGGCATGATCGGCCTCGCCGTGCCGCAGCGGGCCTTGGCTGAAGAGCCGAAGAAAGGCGGCACGCTCCACGTTTCGATGTCGGTGAAGGCACAAAAGGATCCGCGCACCTACGACTGGGTGGAACTTGCGAACATTTCGCGCTGTTGGCTGGAGCCGCTTGTCCGCTACACGCGCCAGTTCACTTTCGAGCCGGTTCTGCTCGAAAGCTGGGAGGTCAACGACGACGCCACCGAATACGTGCTGCATGTGCGCAAGGGCATCGCCTGGAACAACGGCGATGCTTTCGGCGCCGATGATGTGGCCTATAATCTGACGCGCTGGTGCGAGAAGGCTGCCGCCGGCAATTCCATGGCCGCGCGCGTTGGTGCGCTGATCGATGCAAAGACCGGCAAGGCCAGGGAAGGGGCGATCACCAAGGTCGACGACAACACGGTGAAGCTGAAGCTGAACGAACCGGACATCTCGCTGATCCCGAACTTCACCGACTATCCGGCGCTCGTGGTCCATCGCAACTTCGACGCCGACGGCGCCAATCCGATCGAGAAGCCGATTGGCACCGGGCCGTTCGAACTGGTGTCCTATTCGGTCGGCCAGAAAGCGATCGTCAAGCGTCGTGAGACTGGCAAGTGGTGGGGCGGTGAAGCGCTTCTCGACGGCGTCGAATTCATCGACTACGGAACCGATTTCAACGCCTCGATAAATGCATTCGACTCCGGCGAAATCGATCTCAACTTCGAGACGCCGGCCGACTTCATAGACATTCTCGACAAGATGGGGCTGGTAAAATCGGAGGTCGCGACAGCGACCACGCTCGTCGCCCGGACCAACATCACGAACAAGCCCTATGAAGACAAGCGGGTTCGCAACGCCCTCCAGATGGCCGTCGACAACAAAGCGGTGCTCGAACTTGGCTACGCCGGGCGAGGCACTGTTGGTGAAAACCACCACGTCAGCCCGATTCATCCGGAATACTACGCGCTGCCCAAGAAGACACGCGACGCCGCGGGCGCCAAGAAGCTTATGACGGAGGCCGGGCAGGACGACTTCGAGCATGAACTGATCACCGTCGAGGACGATTGGCAAAAGAACACCGGCGACGCTATTGCCGGCCAATTGCGCGATGCCGGGATCAAGGTGAAGCGCACCGTGCTGCCGGGGTCGACCTTCTGGAACGACTGGACGAAATACCCCTATTCGATGACCATCTGGTACATGCGCCCGCTTGGCGTCCAGGTGTTGGCGCTCGGCTATCGCACCGGCGAGGCCTGGAATGAAACCGGCTACTCGAACCCTGATTTCGACGCCAAGCTCAAGCAGGCTCTCTCGCTCATCGACGTCGAGAAGCGCCGCGAGGTCATGAAGGACATCGAGCAGATCCTGCAGGATTCGGGCGTCATCATTCAGCCGTTTTGGCAGAAGCTGTTCAGCCACATGAACGAGAAGGTGAAGGACTACGGTGTCCACCAAACCTTCGAGATGGATCTCCAGAATGTCTGGCTGAACGCCTGAGTTGCCAGCAGAGGAGGCGTTGCAGGATTTCATGGACCGCAAGAAAGCCGACGGGCAAGATGCGTGGTACTGATAGCTTCCGTCAGTGAACAATCGGGGACACGCATGAAACTGCCACTTTTTGTTGCCGCGCTTTCGATGGCCTTGCCGGCGGCCGCGTTTGCCGGCCCGGCTGCCAGCGCCGTGAAGTTCTTTTATGTCCCGTCGGTCAAATTCGAGGCCGATGCGCAATATCGCGACCGCTTCACCGCGCCAGTGACGAAACTGTTTGAACTGAACGACAATGCGGCAAAGAACCATCCGGATGAAGTTCCCTGCATCGACTTCGCCCCTGGTCTCGATGCGCAGGACTATGACGAGAAGACCGTGGCCAAGACGCTGACCCTGGCTGAAACGCTCAATGGCGACAGCGCCGAGGTGACGGCGACGTTCAACCTTTTCCCGGAAGGCGATGATTCCAAACGCGAAATGGTCTGGTCGTTGAAGAAGATCGACGGCCAGTGGAAGGTCGCCGACATTACCTCGAAGACCAGCGGCTGGACGCTGAGTGCGCTCGAATGCCTGGCCGGGCAGCCCCCGGAGTGATGCCGTGCCTTGCCGCCGTCCCTGGGTTCTGGCGACTGCGTGCCTGCTGGCCGGATTGAGCAGCGCCGCCGCTCAGGGCCTGTTGGGCGCGCCACCAGCAGACGCGCCGGCCGACAATGCGGCACCTCCGCTCGCAGTTTTGCCGCCGGCAGAAAACGCGCCGGCCGCACCCGTGCAGCCGGGCTCGCCGACTGCGGTGGTGAAGCCGTTCTACGAGCATGCCGGGCTCGAGGTCGATCCGGCTCAGCGGGGCCATTTCACCGACCCGGCAAAGTCGGTGCTGGACAAGAGCGACGTGCTGCGCAAGTCGGGGCAG
Source organism: Mesorhizobium sp. M1329 (assembly GCF_040318035.1). Taxonomy (NCBI): domain Bacteria; kingdom Pseudomonadati; phylum Pseudomonadota; class Alphaproteobacteria; order Hyphomicrobiales; family Phyllobacteriaceae; genus Mesorhizobium; species Mesorhizobium sp. M1329. Next base: position 43,393 of record NZ_JAMYLN010000029.1, read on the forward strand.
GGCGAGTGCCTCGATGCCAACATGGCGCTCGACAATGCCGAATACGACAAGGCGGAGATCGACAAGAGCCTGAAGACCATCGAAGCGGTCAGGGGCGACGAGGCCAAGGTCGTCGTCGCCTTCGTCGTCTCCGGCAATCCGCACCGGCTGGAATGGAAGTTCAAAAAGGTCGACGGCGACTGGAAGATATCGGACCTGCTCTCGGTGACCGGCGAATGGGCGCTAAGCCAATACCAGTGTGAGTGAGAACGGAACCGATGAAGATCAGCAACATCCGCGTCACCCACGTCAACGTCCCGCTCGATGCTCCGTTCTGGTGGACGGCTGGTCTCTACGGCGGCGCCTCGAAATCGATCGTAGAGGTCGAGACGGACGAAGGCGTGGTCGGACTGGGCGAGGCGCCATGGTGGCATTTCGGCGAGGTGATCAAGGCCGAGATCGCGCCGGCGCTGATTGGCGCCGATCCGCTCGACATCGCCGACTGCGAGGCGCGCTGTGTGCCGCCCTGGCAGATCACCGCCAACACCGGCGAAAACGCAGCCACGGTGGCGTTCGGCGCCGTCGAACTGGCGCTGTGGGATATAAGAGGCAAGGTCTTCGGTATGCCGCTCTATAAGCTGCTCGGCGGCGCGGTGCGCAAGGACATTCCGTTTTCGGAATATTTCGCCTTTCGCGCCGCTCAAGGCGGAGCCGGCGGCGAGATGACCGCCGAAGCGATCGTCGACTACTGTCTCGGCATGCGAGAACAGCACGGCTCGACGATCTTCGAGGGCAAGCTGATTATGGGCGATCCCGAGCTCGAGATCAGGACAGTGCGCACGCTGCGCGAGGCGCTTGGCGATAAGGCGCAGATCAAACTCGATTCCAACATGCAGTGGTCGCTGACCACAGCGCGTTGGGTACTGCGCGAGATCGAGCCATTCAACATCCGCAATTACGAGGATCCGGTCGCGACCTTCGAGGAGATGGCAGCGCTGCGCCAGCATTCGCGCATTCCTTTCTCCACGCACATCCCGGATATCAGACGGGCAGTCGCGCTCGGTGCGCCGGATTACTTCGTCTGCAATTTCGCAGCACTCGGCGGATTGTCGAAAACTCTGAAATTCATCGCCGCCTGTGAGGCGATGGGCAAGGGGTTCTGGTGCTATTCGAACGATCTCGGCATCATGACATCGGCTTATCTGCACGTCGTGGCGGCGACACCGTGGATCACCGAAGCATCGCAGTCGCTGTTTCGCTGGCAGATCGGCGATGTCATCAAGGACGGTCCTTTCCGCCAGACGGGCAATACGGTGCGCGTGCCGGAGGGTGACGGGCTGGGCGTCGAACTCGATCCGGCTGCGATGAAGCGCTGGGCGGGCCACTTCGCTGAACACGGGCCGATGGGCCATTTCAGTGACCCGAACAATCCCGGCCGCTACCGGCGGCTCCCGCTCAACTGATGCTACGTATTTTCCTCAGAAACTCAGGCTCACCCGCGCCCGCGATAGGGGGCGACGCCGGTGTCGGGCAGCCACACACCTTCCGGCGGCGCGCCGGTTTGCCAGAACACGTCGATCGGAATGCCGCCGCGCGGATACCAGTAGCCGCCAATGCGCAACCACAACGGCTTGGTCGCGGCGATGATGCGGCGGCCGATCATGACGGTGCATTCTTCGTGGAAGGCGCCATGGTTGCGAAACGAGGTCATGAACAGCTTGAGCGACTTCGATTCCACCAGCAGCGCATCGGGTGCGTAGTCGATGACGATATGGGCGAAGTCCGGCTGGCCGGTGACCGGGCAGAGCGAAGTGAATTCCGGGCAGGTGAAGCGAACGATGGCCGGCGGGCCGTCGCCGCGCGAAAACGGCACGGTTTCCAGGACTGCCGCTTCGGGGCTCTGTGGCGCCTCGACGTTGGTGCCGAGCTGGGTGAGGTTTTTCGTATCGGTCATGAGCAGGTTCCTTGCTGCATGTCGCCCAAAACTGCGCAGCGATTTTGGGATAGCGACATGCGTAAAAACAAAAATTTGCCGCTCATTAGCACAATTTGAAACAGCAGGAAGACGATGACTAGCAACGACCCGCTCCTCCAGCCCTATCAGCTCAAGCATCTGACGCTGAAGAACCGGGTGATGTCGACCAGCCATGAGCCGGCCTATTCCGAGGACGGCATGCCGAAGGAACGCTACCGGCTCTACCATGCCGAAAAGGCCAAGGGCGGCATGGCGCTGACCATGACCGCCGGTTCGGCGATCGTCTCGCGCGACAGCCCGGCCGCTTTTGGCAATCTGCATGTCTATGACGACCGCATCGTGCCATGGCTCGCCGAGCTTGCCGATGCCTGCCACGAGCACGATTGCAAGGTGATGATACAGATCACCCATCTCGGCCGCCGCACCGGTTGGAACAAGGCCGACTGGCTGCCCGTTCTGTCGGCTTCGCCGGTGCGCGAACCGGCGCATCGCGCCTTTCCCAAGACTATCGAGGACTGGGATATCGAGCGCATCGTCGCCGACTATGCGGCGGCCGCCCAGCGCTGCCAGGCAGCCGGTCTCGATGGCATCGAATTCGAGGCCTACGGCCACCTGATGGACGGCTTCTGGTCGCCGGCTACCAACCAGCGCGACGACGATTTCGGCGGCTCGCTCGACAACCGGCTGCGCTTCACCGGCATGGTGCTCGATGCGGTGCGTGCCGCGGTCGGCGAAAAGTTCGTCGTCGGCATCCGCATGGTCGCCGACGAGGACTTCGAGAAAGGCCTGTCGAAACAGGAAGGCGTCGAAATCGCCAGGCGGCTGGCCGGCTCCGGCAAGGTCGATTTCCTCAACATCATCCGTGGCTCGATCGAGACCGACGCCGCGCTGACAAAAGTCATCCCGGTGACCGGCATGCGGTCGTCACCGCATCTCGACTTCGCCGGGGAAGTGAGGGCGGCGACGAAATTCCCGACCTTCCATGCGGCGCGGATTTCCGACGTCGCCACCGCGCGCCACGCCATCGCCGCCGGCAAGCTCGACATGGTTGGCATGACGCGTGCCCACATTGCCGACCCGCACATCGTCAGGAAGGTGATGGAGGGCCGCGAGCACGAGATCCGCCCTTGCGTCGGCGCCACCTATTGCCTCGACCGCATCTATGAGGGCGGCGAGGCGCTGTGCATCCACAATGCGGCGACGGGCCGCGAGGCTGATATCCCGCATATCATACCGAAAACCGAGGGACCGAAGCGGAAGGTGGTCGTCGTCGGCGCCGGCGCCGGCGGGCTGGAGGCAGCGCGCGTCGCCGCCGAACGCGGGCACCGGGTGACGGTGCTGGAAGCGTCGGGCCAGGCCGGCGGCCAGGTACGGCTGGCAACGCAGAACCCGCGCCGCAAGGAATTGATCGGCATCATCGACTGGCGCCTGGCCGAACTCGACCGGCTCGGTGTCGAGATCCGCTACGATACCTGGGCGGAGAAGGACGACGTACTGGCGCTGTCGCCGGACGTGGTGGTGATCGCCACCGGCGGCCTGCCGCAGAACCCGCCTCTGACGGCCGGCGACGATCTCGTCACATCGAGCTGGGACATCATGGCTGGCAGCGTCAAGCCGGCCGAGAATGTACTGCTCTATGACGACAATGGCGGCCATCAGGGTATGGGTGCTGCCGAACTGATCGCCAACAGCGGCGCCAGGCTGGAGCTGGTTTCACCCGAGCGCTTCTTCGCCCCAGAAATGGGCGGAATGAACCATGTGCCCTACATGCGCGCCTTCCAGGAAAAGGGTGTCACCGTCACCATCAACACACGGCTGCGTTCGGTGCGGCGCGAGGGCAACCAGCTGATCGCCGAGCTCGCTTCCGACTTCGCCGATGGCTGGCGCGGCGAGCGGCGAGTCGATCAAGTGGTGGTCGAGCACGGCACGCTGCCGCTCGACGATCTCTATCTGGCGCTGAAGCCGCTGTCGAAGAACGCCGGCGCGATCGATTACGAAAAACTGATCAATGGCGGCGACATCTTTCCGGTCCGCAATCCGCAGAGTGGCTTCGTACTCTTCCGCATCGGCGACGCTGTCGCCTCCCGCAACATCCATGCCGCCATCTACGACGGCATCAGGTTCGGCTTGCGGATCTGAGGAATATTTTGGATTGATTGGTGGCGCGCAGCCGAACCTCCGTACGGAGAGCCACCACGGTACTTCGGTCCGGTCTGCGCGCCGCGCACGCCGCCGGCCATCGCCGGGCACCGTACGATCTTGCGATTGCGGCAGGACGCTCAAAACATCCTGGCGGTGGCCATGCAGAACACGGTGATGACCAGCAGTCCGCCGGCGATGCGCTCGCCTTTTGTCATCTTCGCGCGCAACTGGGTTTGCTTCGCGGCATCAGCGCCAGCCAACTGCCTGCTGGCGGAACCCACCAGCGCGCCCTGAACCCCGGCGGCGATCAACGCCGTCAAGATGCCCAGCGCCAGTACCTTCTCCATCGAGCCGAAAGAGCCGTTGTGGAAGAAATACCACAGCAGCAAACCCGTGAGGAAAACCACGCCGGCCGCGCCCATTTGCGGCCGGAAGAAACGTTCCGCCCTGATCTCCGGTTCGCGGGCAACCGCGATGGTGGTGCCGGCCCAGAACACACCCGCCATGACGTGAAGGCCGAGGACGATAATGTAGACATATTGCATGACCGCATTTCCTCTCTTGCCCACCGCTAACCGTATTGATAGATATCAAATGATTAGATGTCAATGCATAAGCTCCGAGCCGGTTCCATAGGCTTTGCCCTTGTTCTAGTGTTGGACCATGACGCCGTTTGACCGCCCGCCGATCGGGATGAATCTCGCCCGCACCGCCAAGCTGGTCGCGCAGGCTTTCGACGCTGCCTTGGTCGAGGCCGGCGGCACGCTGCCGGTCTGGGTCACTTTGCTGTCTGTCAAGTCGCGGGAGCTGGCCAACCAACGCGAGCTCGCCGGCATGATCGGCATCCGGGGCGCAACGCTGACCCACCACCTCAACGCCATGGAGACCCAAGGCCTGCTGATGCGGCGCCGCGATCCCGAGAACCGCCGGGTTCACCAGGTGGAGCTGACCCAAGCCGGAGAAGCGTTGTTCCTGAAATTGCGCACCGCCGCGTTAGCCTTCGACAAACGGCTGCGGAAAGGACTGTCCGACGACAGGCTGGTGGAGTTTGCAGCGGTGCTGGCTGCGCTGCGAGCCAATGTCGAGAGCTAGAAATTTAGGCTAGGAAGACGCTATGCGCGTAATTTCGCTGAAGGACGCCAGGGCCACACTCTCGGCGGTGCTCGATCAGGTCATCACGGGAGAACCGGCCGTCATCACCCGGCGTGGCCGCAAGCAGGCGGTCATTCTGTCGTTCCAGGACTACGAAAGACTGGCGCTTGTGCCCAGCTTTGGACAATTCCTGGCAGCATTTCCCGGCGATGAGGGTGACCTTCCGCCTCGGCTCATCAGGTCGGTTCGCAAAGCCGGACCATGACGGATCTACGCCAGGCGGCCCTGCAGCACCGTCAGCCTGGCCTTTTTCGGCGTTCGCGCCACCAGCCATTCGCGCACCCTGTCCGGCGGCATCGGGAAAGCAATGGAATAGCCTTGCACTTGGTCGCAGCCGATCGCCATCAGCGAGTCGAGTTCGGCTTCGGTTTCAGCGCCCTCGGCAACGATCGAGATGCCGAGACCGCGAGCCAGTTCTGTGAGGGCTCGCACGATCTTGGTGTTGCCGCCGTTCTCGTTGATATTCTGGACGAAACGGCGGTCGATCTTCAGCCGGTCGATCTCGTTTGGATTGACATGGCTGAGCGATGCGTAGCCGGTGCCGAAATCATCGAGCTCAAGATGGATGCCGGCCGCGCGAATGTGCCGCAGCTTTGCCGCGATACCGGTCTTCTCGTCGTCGAGAATGACGGATTCGACGATCTCCAGCGATAGTTTGTGCGCTGGCAGGCCAGCCCTCTCCAGCATGTCGAACAGGAAGACTTCGAAATCTGTCTCGCGCAGCTCCGAGCCGGACACATTGACGGCGATCCGCCCGAAGCCGATGCCTGCGCGGTTCCATTCGGCTGCTTCGTCGATCGCCTTGGTAATGACGATGCGGCCAATCTCGGACATCAAGCCGCATTTTTCTGCGATTGGAATGAACTCGCCCGGCGCGATCATACCGCGCTCCGCATGCCTCCAGCGAGCCAAAGCCTCGATGCCACTGATGGCGCCGTCCGACAGCGACACCTGCGGCTGGAAATAGACCTCGAATGCCTTCTCCGAGATGGCGACCCTAATGTCGAGCTCGAGCTGCTTTCGATTGTCGAGTTCGCGCCTCAGCTCATCGGAGAAGAACGACAAACTGCCGCCGCCCTGCTTCTTGGCTGAATACAGCGCCAGATCGGCATGGACGAGCAGGTCCTGCGCATTGTCGGCATCGATCGGGTAGACCGCAATCCCGGCACTTACACCCGGATGGATCGTCGTGCCTCGGAATATGACCGGCTCATTGAGTTTGGCCAGCATGCGCCTGGCGACGACATCGATGTCTTCGGTGCTGCCGGCGTCGTTGAGGACCACAACGAATTCATCGCCTCCGAGACGCACGTTGAGATCCGACGTCCGGCAGGAATCGCGCATACGCTGCGCGGCCACCACCAGCACATAGTCGCCAGCGGCATGGCCGAGCGTGTCGTTGATCTGCTTGAACCGGTCGAGGTCGAACTGCACCACGGCAACCCGTTCACGCCTTCGCCGCGCGCCGTTGATGAACGTATCGAAATGGTCGGTCAGGAAGGTGCGGTTGTGCAGGCCGGTTAGCCCGTCATGCACCGCAATAAAGGCCATGGAATTGCGTGCATCGACCAGCTCGCACGTCCGGCGCAGGATGGCGTTCGACATCGGCCGGAAAATGAAAAGTGCCACCATCAGGATAACGCCGATGGTCGAGTAGAACAATGTCCGATGAAGATCGAGGAGCCTTTCGGAGCGCTGGTCCGCGTAGGCGCTGATGCGCTGGCCGAGTGCTGCGTAGCCCGACAATGTTGCGTTGGCAACGGATGCGTTCAGGTTGACGCGCTCCTCTCCACCTTTGTAGCCGCCGCTGCCAGTCGTGTTGAGCCGCGATTCGAATGAAGAGATCAGGCGCTCGCCGTTGGCGATAAGCCCAACCGAGAAGTAGTCGAGATGGTACGGCTTGGCGAAAAGCACGCTCTCGATCGATTTCGGATCGAACCTTGCCGGCGACACCGGATCGGCGGCGGTCCGCTCGAGTAGCAGATCGTAATTTTTCTCGAACTCCACCGTCGCTTGCTTGAGCGCGGTAACCAGGGCGCGCTGTTGATCGCGCGAGGCGCTGCCTGTCGCGCCGGCAAGGAAGACGATGCGCTGCGACAGGGCTTTTTGTGTGCTGACGATATCGAGCAGCGCTTGATTGTGCCGTTGGGTCGCCATCACCTGTTGCAGCAGGATGAAGGAGGCCACGACCATGGCGGCTATGATCAGCAGAGCCAGCCAGTAGCCCGATTTGATGAGGAGTATGAGCCTGCCTGAAACGGCGTGCACCGGCTGCTGCGACATTTTCTGAGGCGGCCTCTTGCCAACGAATTCTTGCGCGACAACCTTTGGCTTCAAAGTGTTAACAGGTTTGGGACGGCAACAGGCCGGCGGCGGCGACCGTGGCGGGAAACCCGCAAAGTGGTTATTGCAATCTTTCGCGGCGCCTCCGCATTTGAACATCGTGGCCTCTGCCGTGCCATTGCCGCCACCGGAGCGGTCGCTTTTGCGATGGATTTTTCGCCCGCGGGGCGCGACAGTCCTCATCGATCTCAACAGGGCCTGATCATGACCGAAGCATTCCTTTCCCACATCGACAGCGAGCTTGAAGGACTGAAAACGGCAGGCCTCTATAAATCCGAGCGGGTGATAAGCTCGACCCAATCGGCCGAGATCGAGGTCGGCGGCGAGAAGGTGCTGAATTTCTGCGCCAATAATTATCTCGGCCTCGCCGACAGCGCCGAACTGCGCGAGGCGGCCAAGCAGGCGCTCGACCGTTACGGCTACGGCATGGCGTCGGTGCGCTTCATCTGCGGCACGCAGGAAGAACACAAGCAGCTCGAGGCGACCATTTCTGACTTCCTCGGCATGGAGGACACCATCCTCTACGGCTCCTGCTTCGACGCCAATGGTGGCCTGTTCGAGACGCTGCTCGGCGAGGAGGATGCGGTCATCTCCGATGCGCTGAACCACGCCTCGATCATCGACGGGGTGCGGCTGTCGAAGGCAAAGCGCTTCCGCTACGCCAACAACGACATGGCCGATCTCGAAGCGCGGTTGAAAGAGGCGCGCGACTGCCGGTTCCGGCTGATCGCCACCGACGGCGTGTTCTCGATGGATGGCATCATCGCCAATCTGAAGGGCGTCTGCGATCTCGCCGACAAATATGATGCGATGGTCGTGGTCGACGACAGCCATGCAGTTGGTTTCGTCGGCAGGAATGGCCGTGGCTCGGCCGAACATTGCGGCGTCGAGGGCAGGGTGGACATCATCACCGGCACGCTTGGGAAGGCATTGGGTGGGGCGTCCGGCGGCTACACGTCGGGCAGGAAGCAGGTGGTCGACTGGCTGCGCCAGCGCTCGCGCCCCTATCTGTTTTCCAACACGCTGATGCCGGCGATCGCCGGCGCCTCGATCCGGGTGTTCGAACTGATCCGCAATGGCGATGCATTGCGTCAGCGCCTATATGCCAACGCAGCGCGGTTTCGCTCCGAGATGGGCAGGCTCGGCTTTACACTGGCTGGCGCCGACCATCCAATCATCCCGGTGATGCTGGGCGACGCGACGCTGGCGCAGGAGATGGCGGCGCGGATGCTGAGGCGCGGTATCTATGTCATCGGCTTCTCCTTCCCGGTGGTGCCGAAGGGCCAGGCGCGCATTCGCACGCAGATGTCGGCCGCCCATTCCAGCGCCGACATCGATCGTGCGGTTGAGGCGTTCGCCGCAGTCGGTCGCGAACTCGGCGTGATTTCCTGAACGGCCGGGACCGAAAAGCGATTCCGGATCAAGAGATTCAAGCGACTAAGGTTCTGGGGACGAAAGAATGTCGAACATGATGAAGGCGCTGGTCAAGGCCAAGGCCGAGCCGGGCATCTGGATGGAACAAGTGCCGGTGCCGGAGATCGGCCCCAACGACGTGCTGATCAAGATCAGGAAAACCGCGATCTGCGGTACCGACGTCCACATCTACAATTGGGACCAGTGGGCACAAAAGACGGTGCCGGTGCCGATGGTCACCGGCCATGAATTCGTCGGCACGGTCGCCGATTTCGGCGCGGCGGTGACCGAATACAAACTCGGCCAGCGCGTTTCGGGCGAAGGCCACATTGTTTGCGGCCATTGCCGCAACTGCCGGGCGGGCAGGGGGCATCTGTGCCGCAACACGCTTGGCGTCGGCGTCAACCGGCCGGGCGCCTTTGGCGAATATCTGGCGATCCCGCAGCACAATGTCGTGCCGATCCCCGACGACGTGCCCGACGAGATCGCCGCGATATTCGATCCCCTGGGCAATGCGGTTCACACCGCATTGTCCTTCGATCTCGTCGGCGAGGACGTGCTGGTCACCGGCGCCGGGCCTATCGGCATCATGGGCGCATTGGTGGCGCAGTGCGTCGGCGCGCGCAAAGTGGTCATCACCGATATCAACCCGGTGCGCCTGGCACTGGCGAAAAAGCTCGGCGTCCAGCATGTCGTCGATGCCTCGAAGGAGAAGTTGCGCGATGTCATGCCGGCGCTCGGCATGACCGAGGGTTTCGACGTCGGCCTCGAAATGTCGGGCGCCGCGCCTGCCTTCCGCGACATGATCGATACCATGAACAATGGCGGCAAGATCGCCATTCTCGGCATCGCGCCGACCGGCTTCGAGATCGACTGGAACAAGGTCATCTTCAAGATGCTGCATCTGAAAGGCATCTACGGTCGCGAGATGTTCGAGACCTGGTACAAGATGATCGCGCTGGTGCAGGGTCCTCTCGATGTCAGCGGCCTGATCACCCACCGCATCGGCATTGACGACTATATTTCCGGGTTCGAGGCGATGAAGAGCGGTAACTCCGGCAAGGTGGTGATGGACTGGTGACGCCGAAGAAACACCGTGCGGGCTGAAAGCTGTTCCGTAGCGATCCTTCGCGCCCCCCTCTGTCCTGCCGGACATCTCCCCCACTTGGGGGGAGATTGGCCATCGTGCTGGCTTTCGCCAATCTCCGACGTCGCAAGACGAGCGGAGCGCCGAAGCTGCCGATCTCCCCACTTGTGGGGGAGATGTCCGGCAGGACAGAGGGGGGCGCTGTCCCGCCAGCGTGCCAGCAATTCTGCCAGGAACCTAGCTTTTTCCCAATGCCGCCTCCAATGCTGCCACTCCGCTTACAACGGCCGCTCGCTGTTCCGTGCTCAGCCTTGCCAGCAGCTCCCGCTCGAACGCTTTCGCCAGCGGCACCATTTCGCGATAGGCGGCAACGCCAGCTTTGGTCAGCGTCAGATGCTCGACACGGCGGTCTTTTTCGTCTGGCGTCCGGACGAGCCAGCGCCGCCGCTCGAGTTCGGCGACCGCGCGCGAAACCTTGGTCTTGTGCATGGCAGATTGCTCGCCGAGCGCCGTCGCCGTCATCGTGCCGTGCTGTCCAAGTCCGGCCAGCGTGCGCCATTCGGGTCGGGTCAGGCCGTGACGGTCCTTGTAGATCCTTGAGAATTCGCGGCTGACGGCATCGGCAAGCCGATAGAGCCGGTAAGGCAGGAAGGATTGGAGTTCGAGGATTTCCGGTTTCATTTTGGCCTTGACTGAGCAGGCTGGCGCCCCACGCCGAAATCACCATTGATGGTTACATTTTCAATGGTTACAAATGAAACCAGTTTGGTCAACTCGGAGCGCCCTTGGACGCTCCGGGACTATGAATTCGGGAGGATGCCATGGCCTTTTCCTACATGCCGGGTTTCGGCAATGACTTCGAAACCGAGACTTTGCCGGGCTCGCTGCCGCAGGGGCGAAACTCGCCGCAACGGCCGGCCTATGGCCTCTATGCGGAGCAGCTGTCGGGCTCGCCTTTCACCGCGCCGCGCGGCACCAATGAGCGCTCCTGGCTTTATCGGATAAGGCCGAGCGTCAGGCATACCGGCCGCTTCAAAGCGGCGAATTATCCGTTTTGGAAAAGCGCGCCGAATGTCGGCGACCACCAGCTCGCGCTCGGCCAGTATCGCTGGAGCCCCGTGCCCATGCCGAAGGAACCGACGGACTTCATCGCCGGCATGCGCTCGATCACCACCGCCGGCGACGTGCTCGGCCAGACCGGCATGGCGGCAAATGTCTATGTCGCCAACCGTTCGATGGCCGACGACCATTTCTTCAACGCCGACGGCGAGTTGCTGGTCGTGCCCCAGGTTGGAGCCTTGCGCTTCGTCACCGAGATGGGCGTCATCGAACTCAGGCCGGGCGAGATTGCCGTGCTGCCGCGTGGTCTGGTGTTCAAGGTCGAACTGGTCGATCCGCAAGTGCGCGGCTATGTCTGCGAGAATTACGGCGCCAAGCTGACGCTGCCGGATCGCGGCCCGATCGGCGCCAATTGCCTGGCCAATCCGCGCGATTTCAAGACGCCCTGCGCCTGGTTCGAGGACAAGGAGACACCGTGCCGGCTGATCGCGAAATGGTGTGGTCAGTTTCATGTCACCGAGATCGACCATTCGCCGCTGGATGTGGTGGCGTGGCACGGCAATTATTCGCCCTACAAATATGATCTTGCGACCTTTTCGCCGGTCGGTGCGATCCTGTTCGACCACCCCGATCCGTCGATCTTCACCGTGCTGACCGCGCCGAGCGGCGAGGAAGGCACCGCCAATATCGATTTCGTCATCTTCCCGCCGCGCTGGCTTGTGGCGGAAAACACTTTCCGGCCGCCCTGGTATCACCGCAACATCATGAGCGAGTTCATGGGCCTGATCCACGGCCAGTACGATGCCAAGGAAGAGGGCTTCGTGCCCGGCGGCATCAGCCTGCACAACATGATGCTGGCTCACGGACCCGATGCGTCTGGCTTCGAAAAAGCCTCGCGCGCGGAGCTGAAACCGGTCAAGCTCGACAACACCATGGCCTTCATGTTCGAGACACGCTTTCCGCAGATGGTGACCCGCTATGGCGCCGAGCTCGAAACCCGGCAGGACAATTACATCGACTGCTGGGCCGATCTGAAGAAACGCTTCAACGGCACGCCCGAGGGCGACTGGTCTTGAGCGCCGTCGCATGACGGATCGTCTGGTGCTTCTCGGCTCGAAGGGTGGCCCGGCGCTCCGGCCGGGCGGACCGTGGCCGAGTTCGTCGCTGCTGGAGATTGGCGGCCGCACCCTCGTCGTCGATTGCGGGCTGGGCGTAACGCGCGGGTTGACCGACGCCGGCGTCAGTCTGAAGGCGCTCGACCTGATCTTCATCACGCATTTGCACTCCGACCATGTGCTGGAACTCGGACCTCTCATCCACACCGCCTGGACGGCCGGCCTGGCGGCGCCCGTCACTTTGTTCGGCCCGCCCGGCATCGGCCATTATTGGCAGCGCTTTTGCCAGGCAATGGAATTCGACATCGAGATCCGCATCGCCGATGAAGGCAGGCCGGATCTCCGCGACCTGGTGTCGATCGTCGAGTTTGCTGAAGGCCAAGTGGCCGAAGAGCGCGGTCTCAAAATATCGGCCTTGCGCGTCGACCACCCGCCAGTGACGGACTGCTTTGCGCTGCGCTTCGATCATGCGGGGCAAGGCGTCGTCTTTTCGTCGGATACGGCGTTCTTTCCGCCATTGGCGGATTTCGCCGAGGGCGCCGACGTCCTGGTCCACGAGGCCATGCTGGAAGAGGGGTATCGAGCGGCTGGTCGCGAAGACCGGCAACGGCGCAAGGCTGAGAGAACACCTGCTTGCCAGCCACAGCTTTGCCGAGGAAGCGGGCCGCATCGCCAGCGATGCAGGCGTCAAAAGACTGGTCCTCAACCATCTCATTCCCGCCGACGATCCCGAGATCGGCGAGGCCGACTGGATTGCCGCCGTCAGGAAAACATGGGCCGGCGACTTGACGATCGCCCGCGACGGCCTTGTTGTGGGGCTTGGGAGTGAGACGTGACCAACGACAAGCTTTGGGAAGAGGTGCAGAAATCCGAGGAGACATCCTGGGTGCAGCTCTCCTTGTTTCTCGATGGGGTGGAAGACTTGCCGTCTTTCGTCCGGTTCCTCGATGCGCTGCGAAACGACCGTGAGGACGCCGACCGCAAGGAGGCATTGCGGTCGGCAGGACCTGACATCAGCTGGAATGGCTGGGAAAACAATTCGTTAGCCACTTTTCTTGAATCGGCTGTCGCTTGGGCGTCACCTGGACCGATGGTAGTCGGCGCGGCGACCTGGCATTGCTGGCAAATGAAAATCCCTGGAGAGCCGCAGCCAGAATTATCTATGCCGGCAAATATTACGAATAAACGCCTTGGGAGGAAGCATGAAGCTTGCCACATTGAAGGACGGGACGCGCGACGGAAAGCTCGTCGTCGTATCGCGCGACCTGACGCGATTTACCGATGCGTCGTTCCTGGTGCGGACGCTGCAGGCCGCGCTCGACGACTGGCGTCGCATCGCGCCGCACCTCGCTGCCATGGCCGAATCGCTGGAGAACAATGCGGTGCCGTCTGCCCGCTTTCACGAGCATGACGCCCATTCGCCGCTGCCGCGTGCCTATCAATGGGCCGATGGCTCGGCCTATGTGAACCATGTCGAGCTGGTGCGGAAGGCGCGCGGCGCCGAGATGCCGGCAAGCTTCTGGACCGATCCGCTGATCTACCAGGGCGGCTCGGACTGCTTCCTCCGGCCGCGCGACCCGATCCGCATGACCGACGAGACCCTTGGCATCGACATGGAGGGCGAGGTCGCTGTCATTGTCGACGACGTGCCGATGGGTACAGGCCTCGATGAGGCGCGGGCAGCGATCCGGCTGGTCATGCTGGTCAACGACGTGACGCTGCGCGGCCTGACCGGACCTGAACTCGCCAAGGGGTTCGGCTTCTTCCAGTCGAAACCCTCATCGGCCTTTTCGCCGGTTGCGGTGACGCCCGATGAGCTGGGCGATGCCTGGGATGGCGGCAAGGTCAGCCTGCCGCTGCTGGTCGACCTCAACGGCAAGCCGTTTGGCCGGGCGAATGCCGGCATCGACATGACCTTCGATTTTCCGGCGCTGATTGCGCACGCCGCCAGGACACGACCACTTGCCGCCGGCACGATCATCGGCTCGGGCACCGTTTCCAACAAGCTCGGCGGCGAGCCCGGAAAACCTGTCCCTGCAGGCGGCGCCGGCTATTCCTGCATCGCCGAATTGCGCATGATCGAGACCATCGAAGCCGGCGCGCCGAAAACGCCGTTCCTGCGCTTTGGCGACACGGTGCGCATCGAAATGAAAAACAAGGCCGGACAGTCGATTTTCGGCGCCATCGAGCAGAAGGTCGAGAAATACGAGGGGGCAAGAGAATGACGGGCGAGACATTCTATCTGCTGTACGGTGTCTGGGCCCTTGCCATGCTGGCGATCTTCATCCTGGCGATCCGGCTGAGCTATCGCATCGAGGCGCGCTCGCCCGGCCTGACCAACCGCAGCGGCTTTCCGCGCAAAGCGATGATGTTTCACACCGTCACCAACACGAATGTCGCGCTGGACCAGGAAACGCAAGCCATGCGGCGGCGCATGATCGGGCTGCTGCTGATTGTTTTGGCTGGGTTTGCGCTTCTATGGGCGGGTGTGTCGCTGTTCCGGATCGCGCCGTGAAGTCATGGACCTGCTGAGCCATTTCCGCCGCATGGCAGCTAACAATCTGTGGTCCAACGACCGGCTCTATCGTGCCGTGCTGCAGCTTGAGCCCGGCGAATTCGAGGCTGAAAGGATAAGCTTCTTTCCCTCGATCAAGGCAACGCTCAATCACATCCTGGCCGTCGATTATCTCTATCTCGATTTTCTCGAAGAGGGCGGCCTCGGCGCCGCGGCTTACGATGAGTTCTTGCTCTTCGACGAAGCGGACGCGCTCTTTGGCGCGCGGGCGGAGGCCGACCGGCGGCTGATCGCTTTTTGCGACCGCCTGTCGACGGACGATATCGAGCGCCGCGTCGTCACCGACCGGCGCGAGAACGGCATGATACCGGAACGGATCGGCGATTTGCTCGCCCATCTCTTCATCCACGACATCCATCATCGCGGCCAGGTGCACGCGATGCTGTCCGGCACCTCGGTGACACCGCCGCAACTCGACGAGTTCTTCCTCGATTACGATGTGAAGTTGAGGAAAGCCGAAGTCGAGCGGCTGGAGCTGGATGATCAGACCAACGCGACGTCGTAGGCTGAGAAATGTCGATCCGCAGTGATCACCGTCAGACCTTCAATTTGAGCCTGTGCGATGAGCAGACGGTCGAAGGGATCGCGATGATGGAACGGCAGATGCTCAAGCCTCGCTGCGTGTAGTTCATTCACACTGAGGATCGGAATGCCGTTCGATCGCAGGATTTCCACGATGTTGCCTGTGAGCGTGACTTTGCCGAGCGATTTCTTAATGGCGATCTCTGCTACCGAGACGACGCTGACGACCACATCCTCGCCCGCAAGAAAGATCTCGCGATGGTGATCCGAAAGGCGTGAATCCGCGTTGAGTACCCAAAGCAGAATGTGAGTATCCACCAGATATTGGCGGCTCATTTAATGTACTCGTCCCATTCGGGACCGAGTTCATCAAAATCATCCGATATCCGAATTTGGCCTTTCAGGGCCCCAAAAAGGCCTTTGCTCCCGCCAGCCCGGGTGGGCGCGCTCAGGGTCGCCACCACCTCTCCATGCCGCGTCAGATGGATCTCTTCGCCGGCCTGGGCACGTTTCACCAACTCGGAGAGTTGCGCCTTCGCTTTTGCCATCGGAACATTCATGGTCAAACCTCTTATGACCAGAATTTAGGTCATAACTGATCAAACCACAAGCCACCTCGGCCGAGCTGGCTACGCTGCCTTGCCGTCCACCTTCAGCACGCCGCGCTTGATCTGGTCCTGCTCGATCGATTCGAACAGAGCGCGGAAATTGCCCTCGCCAAAACCTTCGTCGCCCTTCCTCTGGATAAACTCGAAGAAGATCGGGCCGATCACGGTTCTCGAAAAAATCTGCAGCAGGATCTTGGTCGTGCCGCCGTCGACCACGCCTTCGCCGTCGATCAGGATACCGTGCTTTTTCATGCGCTCGATCGGCTCTTCATGGCCGTTCACGCGGGCATAAGACATGTCGTAATAGGTCTCGGGCGGGCCCGGCATGAACTTCAGGCCGTTGGCGGCCAGCCTGTCGGTGGCGCCATAGATGTCGTCGGTGCCGACGGCGATGTGCTGGATGCCCTCGCCATTGTACTTCTTCAGATATTCGGCGATCTGGCTGGTCTCGTCCTTGGACTCGTTCAGCGGGATGCGGATCTTGCCGCAGGGCGAGGTGATGGCGCGGCTGACCAGGCCGGTGATCTTGCCGTCGATGTCGAAGAAATGGATCTGCTTGAAGCCGAACAGGTCGCGGTAGAAATCCCACCATTTGTCCATTTGGCCGCGATAGACATTGTGGGTGAGGTGGTCGAGATAGTAGAAGCCGACGCCTTCAGGCTTTGGATCGCGCTCGCCCAGCCAGTCGAACTCGGCGTCGTAAGCCGAGCCCTTCTCGCCGTAGGTTTCGATGAAATAGAGCAGCGAGCCACCGATGCCGACGATCGCCGGCACGTCGAGCGTCTTGTCGGCGCCTTCATAGGGCGTCGCGCCCTTGGCTACCGCGTGATCGAAGGCATGCCTGGCATCGACCACGCGCCACGCCATCGAGGCGGCGCAAGGGCCGTGCTTGTCGACGAATTTCATCGCATGCGAGCCGGGTTCGGCATTGACGACATAGTTGATGTCGCCCTGCCGCCAGACGGTGATGTCCTTGCTGCGGTGCTTGGCCACCTGCACATAACCCATGCGGGTGAACAGCTCGGCGAGCTTTTCCGGCTCGGCATGCGCGAATTCGACGAATTCGAAGCCGTCGGTACCGGCGGGATTGGTTTTGCTGATCTTGGCGGGCGGTGCGTCGTGCGGGAAGGGACCCATGGCATTGCTCCGAAATCTGGCCCGAAATCTGGCATTGGCCGCGTCGGCCATGTCTGAGCGCAATTATAGCGCGGAGCGAGTGCAAATTGCTTGCATTCAAACGCTTGAAATGCTCTGGTCATGCGCGAGTTGTGCATTGCGGAGCCGAAATTCATGGATGAGGCGCGCATCGACCAGTTTGACCGCAAGATAATGGCTCTGCTGCAGGGCGATGCGCGGCTGACCAACAACGATTTGTCGGAACGGGTGAACCTGTCAGCGTCGCAATGCTCGCGCCGTCGCCAGCGGCTGGAGGAGGACGGTTATATCAAGGGCTACCGGGCGGTGCTCGACCGCGACAAGCTCGGCTTTTCCCTGGTCAACGTCATTTCGGTGACGCTCGCCACCCACAACCGCGACAATGCGCGGCGTTTCGGCGAATTGGTGGCGCGGCTACCGCAAGTGCAGGAAGCGCACGCGCTGACCGGCGAGATGGACTACATATTGAAGGTGGTGACGCCCGATCTCAAATCATTGTCGGAGTTCGTCAACGGCGTGCTGCTGCCGCACGAATCCGTGCAGCATGTGAAGACGGCGATCGTGCTGGAGACGCTAAAGGAAACCGGCGCGCTGCCGATTTAGGCTGGGTGAATTAAGCGCGATATGTCGGAGGGACAGCACCCCCCTCTGGCCTGCCGGCCATCTCCCCCGCAAGGGGGGAGATCGGCAGCTCTGACCTCGTGCCCCACTCCGCAACATTGAAAATTGGCGAAAGCCAACGCGGCATCCAATCTCCCCACTTGCGGGGGAGATGTCCGGCAGGACAGAGGGGGGTGCGAAGGATCGCGGCGGCTAGCCAGTCACCCCTTCTGCTGCTGGATCAGCCCATACAGATTGGTGCAACGGGCGCCGGACCGGCAGTAAGCGAAGACCGGGCCATCAAGCTCATCCAGCGCCTCGGCCTGGTCCTCGACATTCTCGGCCGTGATCTGGCCGCTGATCACCGGGATGTAGCGGAAGGCGAGCCCGGCTCCTTCGACCGCCGCTTTGACGGTGTCGGCGGATGGCTGGCCCGGTTGCTCGTTGTCCGGCCGGTTGCAAATCACGCTCTTGAAGCCGGCATCCTTGATGGCGGCGACATCCTCGGGCTGGATCTGGCCCGAGACCGAATAGTCCTCGCTGATCTGACGGTATTCCATGGCTGGGGTCCTCGCAATTTGGTTAGCGGCAGTCTTGCCACTCCCTGACCCGGTCGGCAATCCGCGCGAAAAGAAATCCATCCGCGCAGATAGAGATTTCGATGCCAGAAATCCAGCCGGGCTAACGCCGCATGTCGCCAGACGCATCATGCGCCAGCCCGGCTGGATGAACCGGATCGGTCGGCTCAGCTGCCGAGGATCGCGCCTTTGATCTGGGCGATGTTGTTGTGCATCAGGTCGATATAGGTCGCGGCCGGGCCGTCGGGCTGTGACAGCGCATCGGAATAGAGCGTGCCGCCCACCTTGATGCCGGTCTCGCTGGCGATCTGCTCGATCAGCCGCGGGTTGGTGATGTTCTCGACAAAGATCGCCGCCGCCTTGTCCTGCTTCACCTGGCTGACCAGCTTGGCGACGTCGGCAGCGGAAGGCTCCGACTCGGTCGACACGCCTTCCGGGGCCAGGAACGTCAAGCCGTAGGCCTTCTCGAAATAGCCGAAGGCGTCATGCGAGGTAATGACGACGCGCTTCTCTTGCGGGATCGACTGGATCGCCGCCTGCACTTCGCCCTCAAGCGCATTGAGCTTTTGTGTATAGGCGGCTGCATTGGCTTTGTAGCTGTCGCAACCGGCAGCGTCGGCCGTGCAGAAGGCGTCGGCGATGTTCTTCACATAGATCTTGGCATTGGCGATCGACTGGAAGGCATGCGGATCGGTGACCGTCTTGCCGCCATCGGTTTCCGCGCCTTCGGCGGCATCGGCCTCGGCGAATTCGGGTTTGAAATTGATCGGCGTGACCCCCTTGGTCAGCACGGCAATCGAAGCCTTGGTGGCGCTGGCGTCGACCAGGCGCTGCAGAAAACCTTCGAAATGCAGGCCGTTGACCAGCACGATGTCGGCCTTGGCCATCGCCACCGCATCGGCGGGGCTCGGCTCGTAGACGTGGGCGTCGCCGTCCGGCCCGACGACGGTGGTCAGATCGATCCGGTCGCCGCCGACATTCTTGGCGAAATCGGCGATGATGGTGAAGCTGGCGACGACTTTCAACGGCTCAGCAAAGGCCGAAGATGAGCCAAGGGCGGTTAATGTTATAACGCTCACGGCCAAGGAGGCGCGGATCGATTTCAGCATGGACAGGTTCTCCTTGTTGGGATCAGGCGGTTCTGTGGCGGTGATGGACGATACGGGCGCGCAGGATGCCGCGCGTGCCGAACAGGATCGAGGCGAAATAGACGACGCCGGCGGACAGGATGATGGCCGGGCCGGAGGGCAATGACGCATGGTAGGACAACAGCAGCCCGGCAATGCAGGAGGCAAAGCCGATCACTGTGGCCAGCACGCACATCGGCTCGACGCGTGAGGTCCAGAAGCGGGCCGCCGCTGCCGGCAGCATCATCAGCCCGACCGACAGCAAGGTGCCGAGCGCCTGGAAGCCGCCGACGAGGTTGAGCACGACGAGGCCGAGGAAGATGAAATGCACCGGGCTGCCCATCCGGCTGACCGAGCGCAGGAACAAGGGGTCGAGGCATTCGGCGACCAGCGCTCGCCAGAAGATGGCGAGACTGACCAGCGTCACCACGACGATGCCGCCGATCAGCGTCAACGCCTCGTTGTTGAGTGCCAGCACGGTGCCGAAAAGCACATGCATGAGATCGACGCTGGAGCCGCGGATCGACACCATAAGCACGCCGATCGCCAGCGAAATCAGATAGAAGGCCGCCATCGAGGCGTCCTCGCGCTGGATGGTGAAGCGCGAGACGGCGCCGGCGCCGAGCGCCACGATGATGCCGGCGATCAGTCCGCCGATGGTCATCGGCAGGATTTCCAGGCCATAAAACAGGAATCCGGCGGCGGCACCCGGCAGGATGGCATGGGCCATGGCGTCGCCGGACAGGCTCATGCGCCGCAGCATCAGGAACACGCCGACCGGGCAGGCGCCGAGCGACAACATCATCGAACCGGCGAGCGCCCGCTGCATGAAGGCGTAGTCGGCAAACGGGGCGACGAAAAGACCATAAAGCACGTCCATCATGCCGCCCTCGGCCCGGAGCCGTGATGATGGTCATGGCTGTGCTCGTGGCTGCCGTGCTCGTGCCCACTGTGATCATGCTCGCCGGGCTCACACCATGGCGCGTTGTCTTCCCAGGCTTCGTGGAAGCGGCGCGCGCGCAACAGATTCTCCGGCCGCAGCGTCTCCCTGGTCTCTCCCCAGGCGACCGGCTGGCGCGCCAGCAGCAGCGTTTCGGGGAAATTCTGCCGCACCAGATCGAGATCGTGAACGACGACCATGATCGTGCGTTCCTCGCCGTGCCAGCGCTTGATCAGCGCGATCAGGTCGCCGACGGTCTTGCTGTCGACCGCGTTGAACGGCTCGTCGAGCAGGATGAGCTCGGCATCCTGCAACAGCACGCGGGCAAACAGGGTGCGCTGCAGCTGGCCGCCTGAGAGTGTGTCGATCGGGCGCTTCTCGAAACCGCCGAGGCCGACGGCCATCAGCGCCTCGCCGACCGAGTCGCGGTCTTCTCTTGTATAACGGCCGAGCATGCCGCGCCGCGGCCACAGGCCCAGCGAAACCAGGTCGACGACCCGGGCCGGAAAGGAGCGGTCGAGCTCGGACTGCTGCGGCAGGTAGGCGGCGCGCCCGCCCGGCGCCCGGATCACCGCACCGGCCATCGGCTTCAGGACGCCGACAATGCCCTTCATCAGCGTCGACTTGCCGGAGCCGTTGGCGCCGACGACCGCTGTCAACGATCCCTTGCGGATCGTACCATCGAGGTGGTGGATCGCCGGATGGCTGTTGTAGCCCAGCGTCAGGTCGCGGAAGGTCAGGCAGGTTTGGCTCATGTGACGATCCATGGGGCGACGATCTGTGCTGCAGGGGCGGATTCGATATGTGATGTTATTACATTAGTCAACAAGCCAATCGGGCGGAATTGCGGCCGGCCGTCATGTTGTGTGCTTTGGCTTGGCTCAAGAAGTTCCGCTCGAGCGACCTTGCTCCCGGCGAACCCGGCCCCTAAACAGGCGCAGCTGACAAGAGGAGAAGGAATATCCAATGAGCATTCGTCGTATCGATGTAGGCCCGCGCATGAGCCAGATCGTCATCCACGGCAACACCGTCTATCTGGCCGGTCAGGTCGGCAAGCCGGGCGGAAACGTCGGCGCCCAGACCAGGGACATTCTAGCGGCGATCGACGAATTGCTGGCCAAGGCCGGCACCGACAAGACCAAGATCCTGCAGGCGATCATCTGGCTGGCCGACATGAGCACCTTCGCCGAGATGAACGCGGAGTGGGACAAGTGGGTACCACAGGGCAACACGCCGGCCCGCGCCACCGGCGAAGCCAAGCTTGCCGGACCGGAATATCTGGTCGAGATTATTGTTACTGCGGCGATTTGAGAATGCGGCTCTAACCCTCCCCCTCGAGGGGAGGGTCGGCGAGTAGTCGAAGCGAAGCGGAGACTCGAGACGGGGTGGGGTCGGCGAGGTTGCTCCGACCCCACCCCGCGTCACAAAATGCCGCCGTGCGGCAATTTGCTCCGCGACCCTCCCCTCAAGGGGGAGGGTTAGGAGCTCACCCCTGCGACGGCGTGAACCGCGCCACCAGCGTGTGGTTCTCTGCCGCGTAGGTGAACCGGACGTGGGTGACCGGGTGCTCGGCGCTCCATGTCCGCCGCTCGATCACCAGGCACGGCGCGCCGGTCTCGATGTCGAGCGCCGCGGCGATAGACCTTTCGGCGGCAACGGCGCGGATGCGATGCTCGGCGGCACTCCACGGGACGCGCCCGATCAGCCACGGACCGGGCGCGGTGTCGAAAAACGCCTCTTCGGCGGCCTCCGGCACGGCAGACAGGTTGATCAGCCGCTGCTCGTGGGCGAACGGCCGGTTGCCGGCGAAATGCCGGCATTCCAGCACCAGCACCGGCCCGGCGACGTCGAGTTCCAGCAGGGCGCGGTCGTCGGCGCTGCTGCGCCTTCTGCTTCGCGCCATGCGCTCATAGCGGTAGGGCAGGCCAAGCGCCTCGACCTCAATCCGGATGTCGTGGATTTCGAGAACGGCCGCCTGCGACTGCGGCCGGCGGACAAAACTGCCGGAGCGACGCCGGCGCTCGATCAGCCCGGCCTTGGCCAGTTGTGACAGCGCCTTGTTCACCGTCATGCGCGAACAATTGTATTCGGCCGTCAGTTCATGCTCGAACGGAATGCGGTGGCCGGGCGCCCAGGCACCGGACAGGATCCGTTCGCTGATGTCCGACAGGATGCGCTGGTGCAGCGAAAGAACCTCGCCGCCATCCGCGCTTCCAGAATCCGCGCTTATTATCCCGATCATGCTCATGCCGAAAGCGCCGTCATGACCTTGCGGAACCGCTCGGCAATGGCATCGCGCTTCGCATGCATGCCGTCGCTGACCAGT
The DNA here is from genome assembly GCF_040318035.1 of Mesorhizobium sp. M1329. Taxonomy (NCBI): domain Bacteria; kingdom Pseudomonadati; phylum Pseudomonadota; class Alphaproteobacteria; order Hyphomicrobiales; family Phyllobacteriaceae; genus Mesorhizobium; species Mesorhizobium sp. M1329. The sequence goes on from NZ_JAMYLN010000029.1 coordinate 66,089, forward strand.
TTCCTGCCATGCACCCAGACGCAATCGACCTTGGTGCCGTTGGCAAAAATCCAGGCGTCAAGGATTGCATCGCCCGTCTTGCCGGCCAGCGATGGATGCTTGCCGTCGAGCGAGACGAAATCGGCCGAGGCACCTGCGGCGATCTGCGAAGCGCCGGCGCCCAGCGCGGCACTGCCACCATCGAGCGCAGCATCGAACAACGCGCGACCGGTCGAGCCGCCGGCCACCGCCAGAACATTGCGGGCGCGGTGGGCGAGGCGTTGCGAATATTCGAGTTGCCGCAACTCGTCCGGCAGGCCGATCAGTACGTTTGAATCCGAGCCGATGCCAAAGCGGCCGCCATGCTGCATGAACAGCGGCGCGGCAAAGGTGCCGTCGCCGAGATTGGCCTCAGTGATCGGGCAGAGGCCGGCAACGGCGCCGCTTTTCGCCATCTGGATCGTCTCGGCTTCGGTCATGTGGGTAGCGTGGATCAGGCACCAGCGCTGGTCGACGTTGGCGTTGGCAAGCAGCCATTCGACCGGCCGCGCCCCGGACCAGGCAAGACAATCCTCGACCTCCTTCATCTGCTCGGCGATATGGATGTGGATCGGCCCCTCCGGCGCCATCGCCGTGATGATCTGCAGTTCCCCCGGCGTCACGGCGCGCAGGCTGTGCGGGGCGACGCCGACGACGCCTTGATTCAGCGCGCGAATGGATTCGCGGCTTTTCTCAACAAGTCGCGAGAACTGATTCACATAGTTGATGAACCGCCGCTGGCCTTCATTTGGCGCAGCGCCGCCGAAAGAGGAATGCGCGTAGAACACGGGCAGCAAAGTCAGCTCGATGCCTGTCTCGGCGGCTGCAGCAACGGTGCGCTCCGCCATCTCGGCAATATTGGCATAGGGCCGGCCGTCACGGTCGTGGTGTAAATAGTGAAACTCGCCGACGCGCGAGAACCCGGCCTCCAGCATCTCGACATAGAGCTGGGCCGCGACCGCCTCGACCTGGTCCGGCGTCATCGACAGCGCGAAACGGTACATCACCTCGCGCCAGCTCCAGAAACTGTCGGCGGAGGGCCCGCGCAATTCGGCAAGGCCGGCCATGCCGCGCTGGAAGGCGTGGCTGTGCAGGTTCGGCATGCCGGACAAAAGGATGGCATGGCGCTCGTCGCCAGGCAGGAGCGAGGTATTCGCCTCGACCGTGGCGATCCTGCCGTCGGAGATGACGATCCGCACATTACTGTGCCAGCCGTCGGGCAGAAGTGCCTGTTCCGCAAAGATTGCCGTCACGTTTTTCTCCAAATCCCGGCCTGCCATGCGATGATAGCGCTTGCAGTGCCTTTTGATATGTATATACATAATCATCACCGATTGAAACGGAAAAGATGATGGCTGCAGAGAGCAAAAGCCGGGCAGGGGAGGTTCGCCTCTGGCGCAATGCGCGCCTCGCGACCATGGCCGAAAGCAGCGCCGGGTTAGGCGTCGTCGAGCACGGTGCAATCGCCGTGCGCAACGGCCGGATCGTCTATGCCGGGCCGGAAGCCGACATGCCGGCAGCACTCCGCCCCAGAGCACTTGGTAAAGACGCCGAGGCGACCGACTGCGAAGGCCGCTGGATCACGCCCGGCCTGATCGACTGCCACACCCATCTGGTCCATGCCGGCAACCGTGCCAATGAATTCGAGATGCGGCTGGCCGGCGCCAGCTATGAGGAGGTTGCCAAGGCCGGCGGCGGCATCGTTTCCTCGGTCAAGGCATTGCGCGCGGCGAACGAGGACGAACTGGTCGCCCAGTCGTTGCCGCGCCTCGATGCGCTGATTGCCGAAGGCGTCACCACCGTCGAGATCAAATCCGGCTACGGCCTCGACCTCGAAAACGAGAAGAAGTCGCTGCGCGCCGCGCGACGGCTGGGCGATGAGCGGCCGGTGACGGTCAGGACCACTTTCCTAGGCGCTCATGCGCTGCCGCCCGAAGCAAAAGGTGACAAGGACGCCTTTATCGATCTTGTTGCAAAGCAGATTTTGCCGGCCGTCGCTGCCGAGGGCCTGGCCAATGCCGTCGATGGTTTTTGCGAAGGCATCGCCTTTTGGCCGGAGCAGATCGCCCGCGTGTTCGATGCGGCCAAGGCGGCCGGCCTGCCGGTCAAGCTTCATGCGGACCAGCTGTCCAATCTGCACGGCGCCCAACTTGCGGCGCGCTATGATGCGTTATCGGCCGACCATCTCGAATATACCGACGAGGCCGGTGCGGCGGCGATGGCGAAGGCCGGAACCGTGGCGACCATCTTGCCCGGCGCCTACTACTTCATCCGCGAGACCAAGAAGCCGCCGATCGCCCTGTTTCGCCAGCATGGCGTCAGGATGGCCGTTGCCACCGACAACAATCCCGGCACGTCGCCGCTGACCTCGCTGCTGCTGACCATGAACATGGCCGCGACGTTGTTCGGCCTGACCGTCGATGAATGCCTTGCCGGCGTCACCCGCGAGGCTGCCCGCGCGCTCGGGCTGCTTGGACAGACCGGCACGCTGGAGGCCGGAAAATCCGCCGATCTGGCGATCTGGAACGTCGAGCGCCCGGCCGAACTCGTCTACCGCATGGGCTTCAACCCGCTGCATGCCCGCATCTGGAGGGGACAATGACCGAACTCAAGCTAAGGCCAGGCAATGCCACGCTGGCCGATTGGCGCGCCATCTATCGCGGCGCCGCACTGAGGCTCGACGATGCCTGCCGGCCGAAGATCAAGGCCAGCGCCGAGGCCGTCGCCAGGATCGTTGCCAAGGGCGAGCCGGTCTATGGCATCAATACCGGCTTCGGCAAGCTGGCCAGCGTCCGCATCCCCGCCGCCGATCTGGAAACGTTGCAACGAAACATCGTGCTGTCGCATGCCGCCGGCGTCGGCGAGCCGATGCCCGTCGCAATTTGCCGGCTGATGATGGCGCTGAAGCTGGCCAGCCTGGCCCAGGGCGCCTCCGGCGTGCGGCCGCGGACCATCGAACTGCTCGAGGCGATGCTGGCCAACGACGTTATCCCCGTGGTGCCGGCGCAAGGCTCGGTCGGCGCTTCCGGCGACCTTGCGCCGCTGTCGCACATGACCGCGGTGATGATCGGCGTCGGCGAATGCTTTACCCCGCATGGCCGCTTTCCCGCCAAGGTCGCCTTCGTTTCGCACGGCCTGGAGCCGGTGATATTGGGCGCCAAGGAAGGCCTGGCGCTGCTCAACGGCACCCAGTTTTCGACCGCCTATGCGCTGGCGGCTTTGTTCGAGGCGGAAGTGCTCTACCAGTCGGCACTGGTCGCCGGCGCGCTGTCGACCGATGCCGCCAAGGGTTCGGACGCGCCGTTCGACCCCCGTATCCATCTGCTCCGGAAACATCGCGGCCAGATCGAGACGGCCGAGGCGTTGCGCAATTTGATGGCCGGCAGCGCCATCCGTGAATCGCACCGCGTCGGCGACGAGCGCGTGCAGGATCCCTACTGCCTGCGCTGCCAGCCGCAGGTAATGGGCGCAGCGCTCGACGTGCTCCGCAAGGCCGCCGACACGCTCGCCACCGAGGCCAACGGCGTCACCGACAATCCTCTGATCTTTGCCGAGGATGACTCAGCACTTTCGGGCGGCAATTTCCACGCCGAGCCGGTCGCCTTCGCCGCCGACATGATCGCGCTTGCCGTCTGCGAGATCGGCTCGTTGTCGGAAAGGCGCATCGCCATGCTGGTCGACCCGGCGCTGTCCGGCATGCCGGCCTTTCTGACACCCAAGCCGGGTCTGAATTCCGGTTTCATGATCCCTCAGGTGACGGCCGCGGCACTGGTTTCTGAAAACAAGCAAAAGGCCTATCCGGCCAGCGTCGATTCGATCCCGACCTCGGCCAACCAGGAAGACCACGTTTCGATGGCGGCGCATGGCGCGCGCCGGCTCATCGGCATGGTCGAGAATGCGACGGCCGTCATCGGCATCGAATTGCTGGCCGCCGCGCAGGGCTGCGATTTCCATGCGCCACTGGCCTCGAGCGCGGCACTGGAGGCGGTGCGCCGGCTGGTCAGGGCAGAGGTGCCGCATCTCGACAACGACCGGCACTTCCACCCCGACATGGAGAAGGCCATCGCCATGGTACGCAACGGCGCGGCGGTGGAAGCGGCAAGCGCGGTAAGGCTGCCGGGGGTGACGTCGTGAAGCCGTCGTCGCTGCGTTACGCCGGCACGGGTCGTGTTCCGTCGCGCCCCCCTCTGTCCTGCCGGACATCTCCCCCTCCAGGGGGGAGATTGGCAGCTGCGGTCCTGCGTTCATTACTGCAACGTTGGAGATTGGCGAAAGCAGTCGTGACCGCCAATCTCCCCACTAGAGGGGGAGATGTCCGGCAGGACAGAGGGGGGCGCTGTCCCGCCAACCTCAGCCCGGCAACACCGAAACTTTCAAGGTCAGGAACAAAAAACCCGCCTCGAAGGCGGGTCGTGGGGCCGAATCAGCACCATACCGAAATTAGTAGCATAGCTGCCGGCACAAAGCAAGAACAAAATACGACACGGCCGGCAAAAAGCGAGGTCGGTGTTCACGGACAATTGCAAGGTCGCGTTCTGTCGCGCGGAGACTTCCGATGACCTCACCCTCCTGGCTCACTGTGAAGCGTGGCACAGCACCCTTGCTGGTTTCGATCCCGCATACCGGCATCGACCTCGCCGGCCTCGACAGCCGACTGGTCTCGCCCTGGCTCGGGCGCCGCGACTGTGACTGGTGGATCGACAAGCTCTATGACTTTGCCAAGAGCCTTGGTGCGACGGTGGTGCATACGGCGATTTCGCGCACCGTCATCGACGTCAACCGCGATCCGTCGGGCGTTTCGCTCTATCCCGGCCAGACGACGACCGGGCTCTGCCCGACCGAGACCTTTGACGGCGATCCGCTCTACCGTGAGGGCGAAGAGCCGGGACCGTCGGAGATCGACGAACGCCGCGAAAAATTCTTCGTACCCTATCATGCCGCGCTGCAGGCGGAGATCGACAGGCTGCGCGCTTTGCAGGGGAAGATCGTCGTCTATGACTGCCATTCGATCCGCTCGGTGCTGCCGCGTCTTTTCGAAGGCAAATTGCCGGTCTTCAATCTCGGCACCAATGACGGCAAGAGCGCCGATCCAACGCTGCAGGAGAACGTCACGCAAATCCTCACCGAAACCGGCGAGAGCTTCGTCGTCAACGGCCGCTTCAAGGGCGGCTGGATCACGCGCCATTTCGGCCAGCCGCAAGCCGGCGTCCACGCGCTGCAGATGGAGCTCTCCAACCGCGGCTATCTGCGCGAGCCCGAAGGCAAGGGCATGCCCGGCAATTGGCCGGTGCCTTACGACGCCGAATTCGCGGCGCCGATCCGCGTTACGCTGAGAAAGATCCTGGAAACCGCGATCGCGTGGGCCCAGCGCTGATGCGGTGCACCTCATTCGAAAGGGACAATCATGACCGATCCTCGCCACAACATCCGTGAAGTGCGCAGCCCGCGTGGCAGCGAGCTCACCGCCCGCACCTGGCTGACCGAAGCGCCGTTGCGCATGCTGATGAACAATCTCGACCCGGACGTTGCCGAAAACCCCAACGAGCTGGTCGTCTATGGCGGTATCGGCCGGGCGGCGCGCACCTGGAACGATTTCGACCGCATCGTTGCCTCGCTGAAGACGCTCGGCGACGACGAGACGCTGCTGGTGCAATCCGGCAAGCCGGTCGGCGTGTTCCGCACCCATCCGGACGCGCCGCGCGTGCTGATCGCCAATTCGAACCTCGTGCCGCACTGGGCGACATGGGAGAAGTTCAACGAGCTCGATAGAAAGGGCCTGATGATGTACGGCCAGATGACGGCCGGCTCATGGATCTACATCGGCACGCAAGGCATCGTGCAGGGCACCTACGAGACCTTCGTCGAGGCCGGCCGCCAGCATTATGGCGGCAATCTCAGGGGCAAATGGATCCTGACCGGCGGTCTCGGCGGCATGGGCGGCGCCCAGCCGCTCGCCGCGGTCATGGCCGGCGCCTGCTGCCTGGCGGTCGAATGCGATCCCGACCGCATCGATTTCCGGCTGCGCACCCGCTATGTCGACGAGCGCGCCGACACGCTCGACGAGGCTCTGGAAAAGATCGAGCGCTGGACCAAAGCCGGTGAGGCGAAATCGGTCGGCCTGGTCGGCAACACCGCCGATATCGTGCCGGAACTGGTGCGACGCGGCGTGCGCCCCGACATCGTCACCGACCAGACCTCGGCGCATGACCCGCTCAACGGCTATCTGCCCAAGGGCTGGTCGCTGGCCGAGTGGCGCGAGAAGCGCACCAGCGACCCGAAGGCGGTCGAGAAGGCGGCGCGCGCGTCGATGCGCGAGCATGTCGAGGCGATGGTGGCGTTCTGGAACGCCGGCGTGCCGACGCTCGATTACGGCAACAACATCCGCCAGGTGGCAAAGGAGGAGGGGTTCGAGAATGCCTTTGCCTTTCCGGGTTTCGTGCCGGCCTATATCCGTCCGCTGTTTTGCCGCGGCATCGGCCCGTTCCGCTGGGCAGCACTTTCCGGCGATCCCGAGGATATCTACAGGACCGATGCCAAGGTGCGCGAACTCACGCCCGGCAACACCCATCTGCACAACTGGCTCGACATGGCACGCGAGCGTATCGCCTTCCAGGGACTGCCGGCGCGCATCTGCTGGGTTGGGCTTGGCGATCGCCACCGGCTCGGCCTCGCCTTCAACGAGATGGTCGCCAGGGGCGAACTGAAGGCGCCGGTGGTCATCGGCCGCGATCACCTCGATTCCGGCTCGGTCGCCTCGCCGAACCGCGAGACGGAGGCGATGAAGGACGGCTCCGATGCCGTCTCCGACTGGCCGTTGCTCAATGCCTTGCTCAACACGGCGTCCGGCGCCACCTGGGTGTCGCTGCACCATGGCGGCGGCGTCGGCATGGGCTTTTCGCAGCATGCCGGCATGGTCATCGTCGCCGACGGCACACCCGAGGCGGCCAAGCGCCTGGAGCGGGTTCTGTGGAACGATCCGGCGACCGGCGTCATGCGCCACGCCGATGCCGGCTATGACATCGCGATCGAGTGCGCCCGGGAGAACCAGCTCAACCTGCCCGGCATATTGGGCTGAGCCGCGCCTTGCGCATCCTTCGGGCTCCGGAATACCGCTCGATGCCGTGGAAGAACGGTGGCGGGGTGACGACGGAGATTGCCGTCTCGCCGCCAGGTGCCGGGCTCGACGATTTCGACTGGCGCGTCTCGATGGCGCGCGTCGAGAGCAGCGGGCCGTTCTCCGGCTTCGCCGGCGTCGACCGGACCTTGGCCTTGCTGGAAGGCGAGGGCATGGTCCTCGACATCGCCGGCCGGCCGCCGGTCGAAATCACCCGGGCTTCCGCACCGCTTGCCTTTCCAGCCGATGTGCCGACGCAAGCGACGCTGATCGCCGGTCCGATCACCGACCTCAACGTCATGACGCGCCGCGCCCGGGCGGCCCACACGGTCGAGCGCCTGCTGATTTCGGCTCCGACGGAGATCCGGGCCGACGCCGATGCGGCGCTCATCCTGTGCGTCGACGGCGAGCTCAGGGTGGCCGGCGCAGCGTCCGTGCAACTGGGGCCGCTCGATGCGCTGTTGCTCGGGCCGCAAGCACCTGAACTGCGCCTGCATCCCGTCCGGCCGGCGATGCTGTTCGTGATCCGCATCGACCGCATTGCCGGCAACGATTAACGCCTGTTTCCAAACATGATCGCGATGCCGGCCAAATATCGCGTAAGCTGGTCGCTGCATCACGAAAAAGCCTGAATCTTCCGCCGATCAGAAGCCGAAACGATGCTCGGAGCGCTCGCCTGGAACTTGTCGAAAGACGACACCTTGTCGTGGTGCGGAAACAAACATTCGGCCAAGTGTTGCGATGCAACCAATTGCATTTGGACCGGTTTTAGGGACATTGCCGTGGCGGTGACGCCGCACCGCGTCCCCAACACGGAACCTTAGATGAATATCCAGACCAATCTCGCACAAATCGAAAAGACGAGCGCCAGCTTTCCGGCTGTCACCGACGAGCCGATCCGCTCCAATTTCCTGCCGGAAGATCGGCTGCGCGCATTGGGCGCAGCCCTTGCCAATGGCGATGCCAAGGATTTGTTCGGTCTGACACCTTTCGACTTTCAGGCGCGCATCCGCGACAGCGCCAGGAAGATTCTCGATGTTTACCGTTCCACCAACGCTGCCCAGGCGAGGGGCGAAACGATCACGCCGGCGGCGCAGTGGCTGCTCGACAACAATTACCTGGTCGAGGAGACCATTTTTCAGGTCAAGCGCGACCTGCCGCGCCGCTTCTACCGTCAGTTGCCGACGCTGAAACTGTCCGACGGATCCAGCGTGCCGCGCGCGCTGGCGGTCGCATGGACCTATGTGGCGCATTCCGACAGTTCCGTCTCGTCGGCCATGTTCAGGGCGATCGTTGAAGGCTTCCAGTCCGTCGAGCCGCTGAAGATCGGCGAATTATGGGCGCTGCCGTCGCTGCTGCGCTTCGTCCTGATCGAGAACCTTCGCCGCATCGCGGTCCGCGTCAATCGCACGCGGGAACTGCGCCAGATCGCCAACGAGGTCGCCGACCGTGTGCTGGCGACGGACGACAGCGCCGACCGGCAGGCGATACTTTCCCACTACAGCGCCCATGCGCAGGACACCACCTTCGCCACCCAGTTGCTCTACCGGCTGCGTGACGGCTCGCAAAATGCCGGCAGGGCGCTGGAATGGCTGGAGGGCGAGCTGGAAAGGACCGGCTCCGACGCCGAGGAGATCATCCTCAGCGAGCACCACACGCTGTCCAGCGGCAACGTGACCACTGGCAACATCATCCGCGGCCTGCGCCTCATCAACGACATCGACTGGACGGTGTGGTTCGAGGGCGTCAGCCGCATCGACACCTTGCTGCGCGAACGCACCGATTTCGCGGCGCTCGATTTCTTTTCGCGCGACCAGTACCGGACTGCGATCGAGGAGTTGGCACGCCGTTCCGATCTCTCCGAATTTCGCGTTGCCGAAAGGGCGATAGAACTCGCCGGCCATGCTGCCGATGCACCGGGCTCCGAAACCGGTCCGATCGCTCACACCGACGTCGGCTTCTTTCTGGTCGGCCCGCGCCGGATGGAGCTCGAGCGGTCGATCGGCTACCGGCCGACCATCGGCAAGACGATCACCCGGACGTTCCGCAAGACCGGATGGCTGGGCATCGTCGTGCCGGTGTTTGCGCTGACGGTCCTGCTTCTGGTCGTTTCCGGCAATGCGCTTGCCAATCTCGGCCTGTCGGTGCCGTCGATCGTCCTGATGCTGGCCCTGTTCGCGGTGCCAGCCAGCGAAGGTGCGCTCGCATTCTTCAACACCGTCGTCTCGCTGTTTTTGAAGCCGACGCGTCTCATCGGCTATGATTTCAGGCACGGTGTGCCGGCCGAGGCGCGCACGCTGGTGGTGGTGCCGTCGCTGATCGGCTCGCGCGACGATGTCGAGGAGAACATCCGCAACATCGAGGTGCATCACCTCGCCAACACGGCGGGTGAGGTCTATTTCGCGCTGCTTTCCGACTGGCCGGACTCGAAGACCGAAATCGATACGGCGGATGTCGAAATCCTCGAATTCGCCCGCGCCGAAATCGCCAGGCTGAACGCCCGCTATCCCTCGGAAGGCGCGCCGCGCTTTTATCTGCTGCATCGGCGCCGGCTCTACAACGCGTCGCAAGGCGTCTGGATGGGCTGGGAGCGCAAGCGCGGCAAGCTGCACGAATTGAACCTTCTGCTGCGCGGCGACAGCGACACCACCTTCCTGCCGCTGGAAGTGCCATTGCCGGAGAGCGTCGTCCACGTGATGACGCTGGACGCCGACACCCGCACCACCCGCGACGCCGTCGCTGCGCTGGCCGGCAAGCTTTGCCACCCGCTCAACCGTCCGCATTTCGACGTGGCCCGGCGCGAGGTCATCGCAGGCTATTCCATCCTGCAGCCGCGCATCACCGCGTCGCTGACCAGTGGCGACGAGGCGTCGTTCTTTCAGCGTGTCTTTTCCGCCAATCGCGGGCTCGATCCGTACGTCTTTGCCGTGTCGGATCTCTACCAGGACATCTTCGGCGACGGTTCCTTCACCGGCAAGGGTCTCTACCATGTCGACGCCTTCGAGGCGGCACTGAAGGGCCGCATCGAGGAAAACACCATCCTCAGCCACGATCTGCTCGAAGGGGCGCTGGCGCGCTCGGCTTTGGTCACCGACGTCGAACTGGTCGAGGACTATCCCACCCGCTATTCGGTCGACGCGTCGCGCCACCATCGCTGGGCACGCGGCGACTGGCAGCTTCTGGGATTCATCCTCGGCCCGCGCTCAAATGTGCCTGCGCTGTCGCGCTGGAAGATGGTGGACAATCTGCGCCGCTCGGTGACGCCGATCTTCTGGATGATGGCCGCGATCGCCGGCTGGACGCTGCTGCCCTTCACGCAGGCCGCGCAATGGCAGGCGCTGCTGATCCTTACGCTGTTCATGGCGCCCACTTTCGACATCGTCAACGCCATCCTGCCGAAGAGCGGCGATCAGACGCCGCGCGGCCATTTCTCGGCGCTGGCGCGCGACGTTGCCTTCGGTACCGCCCTGGTGGCGCTGAAGATCGTGCTGATGGCGCATCTTGCCTGGATGATGGGCGACGCAATCATCCGCACGCTCTACCGCCTGTTCGTCAGCCGCCAGAACCTGCTCGAATGGCGCACCGCCTCGCAGGCACACAAGGGCGGCGACAACGATCTCGGCTCCTATTACAGCATCATGTACGGTGCGGTGATCATCGGCGTCGTCGGCCTCGCCGTCCCGGTGCTGGCCGATTCCACCGGCGCCTTCGTCGCCTTCTTCTTTGCCTTGTTCTGGATCGGCTCGCCCGCCATCGCCTGCTGGATCAGCCGTTCGGCCGAAACCGAGGACCGCCTGCGCATATCTGCCGCCGACATCCACGCGCTGCGCACCGTGGCGCGGCGTACATGGCACTATTTCGAGACCTTCGTGACGGCCGAGCATCACCATCTGCCGCCGGACAATTTCCAGGAAAGCCCGGCACCCGTAGTGGCGCCCCGCACCTCGCCGACCAATATCGGCGTCTACCTGCTGTCGGTGATTTCGGCACGCGATTTCGGCTGGATCAGCCTCTCCGACGCCGTCAACCGCATCGACGCGACCATGTCGACCATCGAGAGCATGCCGCGCGACCGCGGCCATCTCTTCAACTGGTACGACACGACGACCCTGAAGCCGCTCTACCCGCTTTACATTTCTGCCGTCGACAGCGGCAATCTCGCCGGCCATCTGGTGGCCGTGGCTGCTGCCTGCGCCGAATGGGCCGAAGCGCCGTCGGTGCATGTGCAGGGCGACTTCGAAGGCATCCTCGACACCGTCACCATCCTCGACGAAAGCCTTGAGGAACTGCCCGACGACCGGCGTCAATTGCGGCCCTTGCGCCAGCGGCTCGCCGACCGTCTCGACGGCATGCGGCGGGCGGTCGAATTGATCAAGGCGCAGCCGGAGATGGCGTCGATCCGCACGATCAATCTGGCCGTCCTGGCCGGCGAGATACGCAAGCTCGCAACAGCCATCCACACCGAAGCCGCATCGACCCAGAGCGACACCATCGCCGATTGGGCGGCCAGGCTCGAAGCCACCTGCGAGGCCCATGTGCACGACGCGCACAGCGACGAAAACGCCGTCGCGGCATTGCGGGCCAAGCTTCTGACCTTGCGCGAGCGCACGCGCCGTTTCGCCTTCGAGATGGATTTCTCGTTCCTGATGCGGCCCGAACGGAAGCTCCTGTCGATCGGTTACCGGGTCGAGGAGCATCAGCTCGACGAAAGCTGCTACGACCTTTTGGCCTCCGAGGCGCGGCTGACCAGCCTGTTCGCCATCGCCAAGGGCGATTTGCCGACCGAGCACTGGTTCCGGCTCGGCCGGCCGATCGTCGAGATCGGCTTCCAGGGCGCACTGATGTCCTGGTCCGGCTCGATGTTCGAATATCTGATGCCGCCGCTGGTGATGAAGGAGCCGCAAGGCAGCATTCTCAACCAGACCAGCAAGCTGATCATCAAGCGCCAGATCCAGTACGGCCGTTCGAAGAACGTTCCCTGGGGGATTTCGGAAGCGGCCTACAACGCCCGCGACCGCGAGCTGACCTATCAGTACACCAATTTCGGCGTGCCCGGGCTCGGCCTGAAGCGCGGCCTTGGCCAAAATACGGTGATCGCGCCTTACGCGACCGTGCTGGCAGCGCAGTTCACGCCGCATGAATCCGTGCAGAACCTGGCCAGGCTGAGGCGGCTGGGCGCGCTGGGCCGGCACGGCTTTTACGACGCGGTGGATTTCACGCCGCAACGCGTCCCTGAGGGCACCGACCACGCCGTCGTGCTCAACTACATGGCCCACCACTCCGGCATGTCGATTGCCGCCGTTGCCGATGCGATCTTCGAAGGGCGCCTGCGCGACCGCTTCCACAGCGATCCGGTGATCGAGTCGGCCGAATTGCTGCTGCAGGAAAGGGCGCCGCGCGACATCCCGACCGCGACCGTCAGGACCGAGGCCGACGAGCGCTCGAAGGACGAGACCGAGCTGGAAAGCCCGGATACGCGCATCGTGCTCGATCCGATCAGGGCGCTGCGCTCGACCAGTGTCATGTCCAATGGCCGCTACTCGGTCATGGTCACCGCCACCGGGTCCGGCTACAGCCGCTTGGGCGAACTTGCCGTCACGCGCTGGCAGCCGGATCCGACCGAGGACCGCCTTGGTTCCTATATTTTCCTGCGCGACGCCAGCAACGGCGACTGGTGGTCGGCCACCGCCGAGCCGAAGCGCGCCGCCGGCGAGCGTGCGCAGACGCTGTTTTCCGACGACAAGGCGAGCTTCGTCAAATCGATCGGATCGCTGCGTTCGGAAGTCGAGTGTATCGTCATCTCGGAAGGCAATGGTGAGGGCCGACGGGTGACGCTCCACAATGATGGCCCCGCCGACCGGCATATCGAAGTAACCTCGTTTGCCGAACTGGTGCTGGGCTCCGAGCCCTCGGACAATGCCCATCCTGCCTTTTCGAAGATGTTCGTGGAGACCGAGATCGCGTCGAACAACGGCGCGATCTTCGCCACCAGGCGCAAGCGCGAGAAGGACGAACCCGACGTCACCATGGTGCATTTCGTCACCGACCCGTCTGGATCGGCGCGCGACGCCGAGGCGGAAACCGACAGGCGCGCTTTCATCGGCCGCGGCCGCACCATCACCGAGGCGGCTGCCTTTGATCCCGGCGCCAAGCTTGGCGGCCATTCCGGATTCACCCTGGATCCGATCGCATCGCTTCGCCGGCAGGTGCGCGTGCCGGCCAACAAGAAGATTTCGCTGACCTTCTGGACCGTCGTTGGTACCCATCGCGCCGAATTGGATGCCGCCATCGCACGGCTCGACCATCCCGAAAGCTTCGCCCGCCAGGCGATGCTCGCCTGGACGCGCTCGCAGGTGCAGACCCGGCACCTTGGCCTCAGCCTGTCCGACGCCGCCAATGTGCAGAAGCTGGCGCGCTATCTGATCTATCCCGATCCGTTCCTGCGCCTTCCCGGCGAATCCATCGTTTCCGGGCTCGGCAGGCAGTCCAGCCTGTGGCCGACCAGCATATCCGGCGATTTTCCGATTTTCCTGGTCAGGATCGCCGATGTCGCCGATCTGGAGATCGTCGCCCAGGCGCTTCGCTTCCAGGAATACATGCGCGCTCGCGGCATGATGATCGATTTTGTCGTCGTCAACGAGCAGGCGTCATCCTACGTGCAGGACCTGCAGCGCGCGGTCGAGACGCTGTGCGAAAACAGCCGGTTGCGCGGCAAGGAGCTCGGACCCCGCCAGCACATTTTCGCGGTGCGCCGCGATCTGATGGAGGAAACGACCTACAGGACCTTGCTCGCCGTCGCCCGGGTGGTGCTGCATACGCGCAACGGCACCATCTTCGACCAGATCGAGCGCGCCGAGGCCGCGGCACTGCAGGCGCGGGACGCCGCCCTCCAGCCGGCAGACCTTGCAGCGCTTCGCGAGCCGTCCTTGCCGGTGCCGACGTCGCAAGCATCTGCCGCCCAGGCACTGATCGAGGGCCGCGTCGACGGCAGCGGGCTCGACCAATGGAACGGTTTCGGCGGCTTCGACGGGGACGGACGCCACTACGTCGTGCGTCTTGCCGGCCGGCGCACGACGCCGCAGCCGTGGATCAACGTCATCTCCAACCCGTCGTTCGGGTTCCACATTTCGGCTGAAGGCGCTGCCTTCACCTGGAGCCGCAACAGCCGCGACTATCAGTTGACGCCATGGTCGAACGATCCGGTCACCAACCGGCCGGGCGAGGGCATCTATATCTACGATCATGCCAGTGGCAGGGCGTTCTCGCCAATGGCTGCCGTGGTGCGTGATCCGACAATGACCTACGAAACCTGGCACGGGCAGGGTTTTTCGACGTTCCGTTCAAAACGCGGGCCGCTGTCGATGGACCTGACCCATGTTGTCGATCCCGTCGATCCGGTGAAGATATCGCGGCTGCGCATCCAGAATTCGGGTTCGGTGTCGATGCGGCTGCGTATCTATGCCTATGCGGAATGGGTTCTTGGCGGCCATCGCTCGCGCACCGCTGCAAGCATCGTTCCGTCGAGGGATGCCGCAACCGGCGCATTGCTGGCGCAAAATCCCTATGGGCTCGATTTCGGCGAGCGGATCGCCTTTCTGGCCGCCGACGGTGCGGTGCATTCGGTCACCGCCGATCGCGGCGAGTTCATCGGCAGGCAAGGCACGAGCGAGTTTCCGCATGCCGTGCTGAGCGGCACCGGCCTGTCGGGCCGCGTCGAGGCCGGCGACGATCCCTGCGCGGCCATCGCACGCGACATCGACATCGCTGCCGGTGGCGACGTCACGCTGCTCTGGCTGCTCGGCGATGCGGCCTCGCCCGAGGAGGCCAGCGCGCTGGTGCAGACCCATCGCTCCAGGGATTTCGATCAGCGGCTGGCCGACAACGAGCGCACATGGCGCGGCTTTCTCGACACCATCCAGGTCGAGACGCCGGACAAGGCACTCGACGCCATGGTCAATCACTGGCTGCCCTATCAGAGCCTGGCCTGCCGCATCCGAGCTCGCTCTGCGTTCTATCAGGCGAGCGGTGCCTTCGGCTTCCGCGATCAGTTGCAGGATACGTTGGCCTTGCTGGCGCATGACCCCAAGCTGGCGCGCGATCAGATCCTCAACGCGGCGCGGCGGCAATTCCCCGAAGGCGATGTGCAGCATTGGTGGCTGCCGCGCACCGAGGCCGGCGTCCGCACCATGATCTCGGACGACGTGGTCTGGCTGGCCCACGCCACGGCCCGCTACCTGCTGGTGACAGGCGACACCGCGATCCTGAAGGAGCAACTGCCCTTCATCGAAGGGCAGGCGCTGGGCGAAGGCGAGCACGATGCTTTCTTCATCCCGGAAATCTCGAAGAAGACAGCCTCGCTCTACGACCATTGCGCGCGGGCGCTCGATCTTGCCGTCAAGCGCAGCAGCCCAGCCGGGCTGCCGCTGATCCTCGGCGGCGACTGGAACGACGGCATGAACCGCGTCGGCGAGCATGGCAAGGGCGAGAGCGTGTGGCTGGGCTGGTTCCTGCTGAAGACGCTCGGCGACTTTGCCGCTGTCGCCAAGGCGGAGCGCGATGCCAAGCGCGTGCAAGCCTGGACAAAGCACGCCGAGGTGCTGAAGCGGGCGCTGGAAAGCACCGCCTGGGATGGCGAGTGGTATCGGCGCGGCAGCTTCGACGACGGCACGCCGCTCGGCTCGCGCAAATCGGACGAGTGCAAGATCGACTCGATCGCCCAGTCCTGGAGCGTGCTTTCGGGCGAGGGCGACCCGGCGCGGTCGACGACTGCAATGGGGCAGGCGATGAAAGCGCTCGTCGACGACGAGCTCAAGATCGTCAAACTGTTCACCCCGCCCTTCTCGAAGACGGAAAAGGACCCGGGCTACATCAAGAGCTATCCGCCGGGCGTCCGTGAAAACGGCGGCCAATACACGCACGCGGCGACATGGTTCGTCATTGCGCTCGCCGAGATGGGTCGCACCGACGATGCCTACCGTTGCCTTTCGATGCTCAATCCGGTCAACCATGCGCTCGACGAAGCCGCGGCAGAGCGCTACCGGGTGGAACCTTACGTCGTCGCGGCCGATGTTTATTCCGAGCAAGACAAGGGCGGCCGCGGCGGCTGGACCTGGTATACCGGGTCGGCGGGCTGGCTTTATCGCGCTGCGGTCGAGAGCATTCTCGGCATAGAGCGCCGCGGACAGCGCCTCCAGTTCACGCCGAGACTTCCCAGCCATTGGGACGGCTATTCGGCAACCCTGAAGATGCTGGGCGCCGAGATCAAAGTACGCGTCGTCCGCGACAAAAAGGCCCGGGCCATCTCACTTGAAGTGAACGGCACGAAGACCAAATCTTCGTCCTTCGAGCCAAAAGCCGGAGATAGTGCCGAGGTGGTCGTCAGAATACCGGCCTAGATTCAAGGACTTGGAGCGTCGCTCAGGGTTCCCCAGGGCACGCACGGGCGCTCCAAGTGCCTCTACCGGTTATATTTGCGTTTGACCTTGCTGAATGCCTGCACACGACTTTAGACGGCGTGCCCAGGGTCTTGCTGATTAAAATTGTGGCAGTGCTTTCCAGCTGCCATGATTTTGCCGCAACGCTGACATTTCACCTTTTATCTCAAACTGTTAGACGATCACGGCAAATTTCGAAGCGTCGTCATCTTTTGTTCGCCGAATGGGAACGGAAGAGCTAGACGAGCATTGTTTTGCGACGCGTCAACCGATACGAGTCAAAAAATGATGCACTGCACCATAAATAATTGGCGGAGTAGCTGAAGTGTCACTTCTGCAAATCTACTGGCGAGCCCTTGGTTATCTCGCTGCCGACAGGAAACGCGTTGCGTTTATCTGCGGGGCGAATGTCGCGCTTGCCATTATCGCCATTCTCGAGCCGATCATGTTCGGCCGGGTGATCGACGCCATTTCGGACCGCGGCTCGGTATTCGCGACGCTCGCAATGTGGGCCGGCCTCGGCGCGTTCAACATCATCGCCTTCGTGCTGGTGGCGCGCGGCGCCGACCGCTTTGCCCACCAGCGGCGCAGCGAGGTTCTTTGCCAGTCGTTCGAGCGCGTGATCACCATGCCGCTTGCCTGGCATCATCAGCGCGGCACCTCCAATTCCCTGCACACGCTCCTGCGCGCGGTCGAGACCTTGTTCAGCCTCTGGCTGGAATTCATGCGGCAGCATCTGTCGACCGCGGTTGCGCTGGTTCTGCTGGTGCCCACGGCGCTCAGCATGGATATCCGCATGTCGATGGTGCTGCTGGCGCTTGGCGCGCTCTATGTCGGCATCGGACGGCTGGTGATGCGGCGCACCAAGGAAGGCCAGGCGGCCGTGGAACGGCATTACCACAAGGTGTTTGCGCATGTGACCGACTCGGTCAGCAACGTCGCCGTCCTGCAGAGCTACAACCGCATCGGCCATGAGACCGAGGCGCTGAAGCGCTACGTCAAGAACCTGCTCGACGCGCAGAATCCCGTGCTCGACTGGTGGGCGATGGCCAACGCGCTGCACCGCCTGTCGTCGACGATTTCGATGATGGTGGTGCTCTTGATTGGCGCCTATCTGGTGACGCACGGCCAGTTGCGCATCGGCGACGTCATCGCCTTTACCGGCTTTGCCACGCTGCTGATTGCCCGGCTCGACCAGATGTCGGCTTTCGCCAACCAGATTTCCGAGGCACGCGCCAAGCTCGAGGAATTCTACCATCTCGAGGACTCCGCTTCCGATGCCGCCGAGCCCGACGGGCTGCGCGAGCTTGTCAACGTCACCGGTCATGTGCGTTTCGAGAATGTCTGCTTCGAGTTCGGCAATTCCGGGCAGGGCGTCGACGACGCGTCGTTCGAGGTCCAGGCCGGCCAGACCGTCGCCATCGTCGGCCCGACGGGCGCCGGCAAGACCACGCTCATCAACCTTTTGCAGCGCGTCTTCACCCCGTCCAGCGGCCGTATCCTGATCGACGGCATCGACACCCGTACGGTGACCCGCAAATCGCTGCGCCATTCGATCGCCACCGTGTTCCAGGATGCCGGCCTGCTCAACCGCTCGATCGAGGACAACATCCGCGTCGGCCGTGCGGAGGCGACCTATGACGAGGTCCATGCTGCGGCCAATGCGGCCGCCGCCCAGGATTTCATCCTGTCGAAATGCGAGGGCTACGACACGGTCGTCGGCGAACGCGGCGGACAGCTGTCCGGTGGCGAGCGCCAGCGCATCGCGATCGCCCGCGCCGTGCTGAAGGACGCGCCCATCCTGGTTCTCGACGAGGCGACCAGCGCGCTCGACGTCGAGACGGAAGATCGCGTCAAGGACGCCATCGATGAGCTGCGGCGCGGCCGCACCACCTTCATCATCGCCCACCGCTTGACCACCGTTCGCGACGCCGATCTGGTCGTGTTCATGGACAAGGGTCGGGTGGTCGAGATGGGCGGGTTCACCGAACTGTCGCTGCGCAACGGCCGCTTCGCCAGCCTGCTGCGCGCCGGCGGCCTGCTCAACGACGAGGAGGTCCGCCGCCTCAGCCGTCCGGTGAACGAAGCCGCCTGAGCGGCGGGGCCGGGAGGAGCGAGAGCCGGGGGACGCGGTCGCGCGCCGGGCTGGGGGGGGGCCC